>JAXDQI010000317.1:0-4734 GCA_034667965.1 Gammaproteobacteria bacterium | reverse complement strand
GCTCTGCGATCACTTCCAATTCCTCGGGCCGGTAGTCGGGGAAATCCAGATGATGCGCGATGCGTGAGGAAAGTCCGGGGTTGGAACGGAAGAACGTCTCCATGCGATCGGCGTAGCCCGCCAGTATCACCACCAAATCGTCGCGTTGATTCTCCATGACCTGCAGGAGGATCTCGATGGCCTCCTGCCCATAGTCACGCTCGTTCTCAGGACGATACAAGTAGTACGCCTCGTCGATGAACAGCACGCCGCCCATCGCCTTCTTCAGGATCTCCTTGGTTTTGGGGGCGGTATGGCCGATGTATTGGCCCACCAGGTCGTCGCGGGTCACGGCAACCAGATGGCCTTTACGCACGTAGCCGAGCCGGTGAAGGATCTGCGCCATGCGCATCGCCACGGTGGTCTTTCCGGTGCCAGGGTTGCCGGTAAAGGACATGTGCAGCGACGGTGAGCCCCCGACCAGACCGAGTTGCTTGCGTGCGCGCTCGACCAGCAGCAACGCGGCGATGTCACGTATCCGCGCCTTCACGGGCTTGAGACCGATCAATTCGGCGTCGAGTTCATCCAGCACCTCCGTCACGTGCGAATCCGCGAGCAGCGCGCTCAAGTCGACACGCTCCGCAGCGATGGGGAGCGGCGATGCACTCCCGGCGGGTGACCTTTCGTTCACGCGACTCCCCTATTTGTAACGTTGTCCTTCGGGCGCCTGTGCGGCGTAACTCTCGATGGTGTACTGGATCTGGCGGCCGCCGACCTCGTGCCGCTTCAGCAGGAAGCCGGGCTCATTGGTCGGTCGATTGACGATGAACGACAGCCGGGTCGTCTCGAAGCCCAATGTTGCGTCGAAGGCGTTCACCCGTATATAGGTCTGCGGATGGGCTTTGCGGCAGGCAGTCACTTCCGTCATGGCGCCGGCGGCATCGCGCAAATCGAACATGGGATTGCCCCACATTTCCCAGTAAGAATTCCGCGGGTGGGGATCATCCGTGTACTCGACCCCGATCGCCCAGCCTTGGGCCATTGCATAGTCGAGCTGCGCCCTGATTTCGGCGTCCGTCAAATCGGGAAGAAAGGAAAAGGTGCCTTGGGTGATTTTCATGGTGAATTCCTTGTGCCGTGGTGGCGGTCTTAGGCCGTGGTTGCGGTGGGCACGAAATCGGCCGTGTCGGTGGACTGATAGTTGAAGGTCACGTCCTTCCAGGTATCGAGCGCCGCCCGCAGGGGAGAGCACCATCTGGCCGCCGCGGCCAAGATCTCCGGTCCTTCATTCCAGATGTCGCGTCCCTCGTTGCGCGCCTTGATCATGACCTCCAGGGCAACTCGGTTGGCGGTGGCGCCGGCCTGTATTCCGCCGGGGTGCCCAATGGTGCCGCCGCCGAATTGGAGAACAACGTCCTCACCCAAATAGGTGATCAGCTGGTGCATCTGTCCCGCGTGAATGCCGCCGGAGGCCACCGGCATGAGTTTGCGCAAACCCGCCCAGTCTTGATCGAAGAAAACGCCCTGCTCGAGATTTTTTTTGGTGATGCTATCTCGACAAATCGAATATATACCTTTGATAACATTAGGATCGCCCTCCAACTTTCCAACGACAGTGCCGGCATGTATGTGGTCGACGCCGGCCATGCGCATCCACTTGGCGATGACGCGGAACGAAACGCCATGGGTTTTTTGGCGCGTGTAGGTACCGTGACCGGCCCTGTGGAGATGCAGAATCATGTCATTGCGCCGGGCCCACTTGGCCATCGACTGAATGGCCGTATACCCGATGACCAGGTCGATCATCACGATGCACGATCCGAGCTGCTTGGCGAAGTCCGCGCGCTCGTACATGTCTTCCATGGTCGCCGCGGTGACGTTGAGGTAGTGGCCTTTGACTTCGCCGGTTGCGGCGGATGCCTTGTTGACGGCCTCCATGCAGTACAGGAACCGATCGCGCCAATGCATGAAGGGCTGCGAGTTGATGTTCTCATCGTCTTTCACGAAATCGAGGCCGCCCTTGAGCGCCTCGTAAACGACCCGGCCGTAGTTCTTGGAGGACAACCCCAATTTGGGCTTCGTCGTGGCCCCGAGCAATGGGCGCCCGAACTTATCCAGACGCTCGCGCTCGACGACGATGCCGGTGGGTGGACCCTGGAAAGTCTTCAAGTAGGCGACCGGGATGCGCATGTCCTCCAAACGCAGCGCTTTCAGCGGCTTGAAGCCGAAGACGTTTCCGATGATGGAGGCGGTCAGATTAGCAATGGACCCTTCTTCAAATAAAGCAAGGTCATAGGCGATATAGCTAAAGTATTGTCCCGGTGCTCCCGGCACCGGATCCACCCGGTACGCCTTGGCGCGATAGTTCTCGCAAGCTGTCAGCCGGTCGGTCCAAACCACGGTCCAGGTCGCGGTCGAGGACTCGCCGGCAACGGCGGCCGCCGCTTCGATGGCATCGACACCATCCTGCGGCGAGATTCGGAATAGGGCGATGATGTCCGTGTCCTTTGGCTGGTAGTCCGCGTCCCAGTAACCCATCTGCGCGTACGGCATGACACCTGATTTGTAACGATCTGCTTGACTGCCCATCGGGCGGCTCCTTCTGTTTTGACGTGGGTGGTCAAACTGTAGCCCGGCGATTGCATAAGTGATAATCAATATTGTTTCGGTACATGTTAAGATTTAACTGATGTTCCACGGAATTTGACCATGTCGATTCAACACGTGTCCCTACGGCAGCTCCGCGTCTTCGAGGCGGCGGCCAGCAACCGATCGTTTTCCAAGGCGGCCGAGTCCCTGCACCTGACCCAGCCTGGCGTGTCGATGCACATCAAGGAATTGGAGACCAGCGCCGGATTGCCGTTGTTCGAGCGCATCGGCAGGAAACTCTATGTCACCGAGGCGGGTCAGGAACTGCTGGCGCGCACCCGCGAGATTCTGCGTGCTCTCAAGGATGCCGAAGACACCCTGAACGGACTTCGGGGACTGCGCCGCGGGCGGATCAATCTTGCCGTCGTGAGCACCGCGAAATATTTCGTGCCGCAATTGCTGGCGCGCTTTGGACGGGATTTTCCTGAACTCGAAATCCGCCTGACCGTCAATAACCGAAACTCCGTCATCGAGCAACTGGTCGCCAACGATGTGGATCTGGCCATCATGGGCCGATCTCCACAATCATTGGATACGGTGGCGGAACCGTTTGCTCAGAACCCGCACGTGATCATCGCGGCTCCCGACCATCCGCTCGCAGGCGAGCGGGAGATTTCGGTGGAAACGGTGGCGCGCGAGAACTTCATCGTTCGCGAACCGGGTTCCGGTACGCGTCTTGCCATGCAGCAGTACTTCGACGAGTTCGGATTGGCCTGCAATGTGGGAATGGAGATGGCGAGCAATGAAACCATCAAGCAGGCGGTGATGGCCGGCATGGGAATCAGCTTCATTTCGCGTCACACCATCGATTTGGAATTGGAGACTCACCGCCTGGTCATCCTCGATGTGCGCGGCACGCCCGTCATTCGTCTGTGGCACGTAGCACACCTGGTCAAGAAACGGCTGTCGCCGACGGCGGTCGCTTTCAAGGAATTCGTGTTGACGCATGGGCGAGATCTGCTGCGCGCCCAAGACGCGGCCGTCCAAGAAACGCAGCTGTGACGCCGGAAATCGGCCGCGCGCTACTAGTGCGCCTGGGGCCGCTTCAAGAGATCGGTGCGGTCCACCGAGCGCACGTTGACGCGTAGGTTGGTGCCGCCGCGAATGGTGGTCAACGGCACGCCGATGCCCGCAGGTCCCAGCGACCAAAGGTGCCGATAGAATTCCGACAAGGTTGTGACTTCTCGGTCGCCGACTTGGCTGATGAGGTCGCCTTCACGAATGTCGGCAACCTGAGCGGGGCTGCCGTCCGCCACGCCGGTGACGTAGATGCGTCCCGTCAATTCCACCGCATATATGCCCAGCCAGGGACGCGATTGTCGATCGGCACGGCCGCGAGTGAGCAGATCGTGCAGTATGGGCTTGAGCAGGTCGATGGGGACGAACATGTTGGCGTTCGTCTCTTCGCCGCCGACGGTCTCGCGGACCAGCAGGGATCCCAATCCCACGAGCAGACCTTGTTCGTTGATAAGCGCCGCGCCCGACCAATGCGAATGCGCCGGAGCCGTGAAGATTCCATCCTCGAGAAGATATTCCCATGCGCCGGTGAACTCGCGCCGTGCCACGATTTGCACCGGGTGGGGATTGGCGAATTCAGGGTAGCTCACCACCTGCGCGGTCGCTCCCTCGAAGAGCTCCGCCGACGAACCCAGCGGCAGCGGTGCAAACCCCGGATTTTCCAACGGCAGCACCAAGCCGAACCCCGTCACCTGATCATAGGCCAATGCGTGACCGGCCAGCTCTTGCCCCTCGTCCATCGTCAACCATACGTCGGTGGCTTCGGTGATGAGATAGCCGATCGTCAAGATCACACCATCCGAGTTGATGACGATGCCGTTGCCGACGCGCTCCATCCCCAGGATTCCGGCGGTGAAAGCGTCCTCCGGCACCACCGCGCGCACTTTGACGATCGACCGGCTGAAAGCGACTTTTTCGAGAGACATGGATACGGACGGTAGCCTGATCTTGCGCGGGTGTCACCTGCGGTGCTGATCGACTTCCGCGCCGCGAGCGAGCATGTCGGCTACGGCGTTATTGCGGCGGCTTGACCGGAGTCCGGGGCCTTGTCGGGCCCGTCGGTGTCCGTGATATCCCGTAATTTTGCCC
>JAXDQI010000316.1:0-3991 GCA_034667965.1 Gammaproteobacteria bacterium | reverse complement strand
GCGCAGCACCACGATCGGCAATCTGTGGTTCCAGTTCAGCGCGAGTCGGTCGATTGAGGCCGGCTAAAAAGGCTGCGCTCATTCCTAAGCTCCTCGCCGACAATACGATAATGAGAGTACGGGAACGATCCTCGATAGGCAAATCGTTGATGGCATCGTTCAGTCGCCGAAATCGCGTTGCAGCACCACCGCGGCGGTGCCGCATCCGACAGCGCTAACGCCGGACGAAGCTCCGGTGGCCCTTCCGCTGAAGGACCGGAGCATGGTCTGCGAGGCTATGCTGATCGATGGCCGCTGGGTCCCGGCAGACGACGGCGCCACCTTCGACGTCCGTAACCCCGCCACCGGCATGTTGCTGGCGCGGGTCCCACGCGCGGGCATGAAGGAAACCAGACGCGCCATCATCGCCGCCGACAGAGCGCTGCTCGAATGGCGCTCGCGCCTGCCGCAGGATAGAGCGGCTGTCGATTTCATTGGTGGCGAGGTATCGGATTTCTGCACAGACCACGAGCCTTTTGCCGCGGCGACGCGGTCCGAACAAGAAGCGTCGGCGCCTCGGTGATACTCGCGAGCGAGTGATCGACGAAGCCATCGAAGAGATAGCCCTTCAGGATGCAGCGTTTGGCCCCCGTTTGTTCGCGCCCTGAATACGGACCGCTCACAAGCTCCACTCATTTTCTTTCTGACGCGACGGCCCCCGTCGTACTAGCTCGCGCTATCCGAGGGTATTGCAGCCAATGCCGGCCATCGAGGCTGTTGCTGCGCGCCTTCGATGTTTTGCCGCGCCATTGGTTCGTCAGATACCACGCCGCCGCCAGCCATACACGTACGCGTCTTCTCAATGATCGTGCCCGCGGTGCCATCGGAGAAATGTCAGCTGAGCCCAAGCCGAATCGATTGGCCTTGCCTTCCTGGATTTCCCGTGGTATTGAAATCGCCCTGCGGAGTGGGTCCATTGGTTGAGCATGCCGGTAGAAAGCAGCACTCTTACACAGGGACTCTGGCCTCACCGCCATAAACGGATTGATGTTGCGGGCCGTTCTAGCACGAAAGGCCGACGCGGCATGCGAGACTATCAGGTTATTTTTCCTCTCAAGGTTCCAAATATACCGGTTCACTCGTCATAGCTTCCGAGAGTAGGCCAAAGACTCATGAAGCAAGGCGTAAGCGGTGAACCCTGACGACTCTATTGAAGATCCCCAATGGGTGCCCGCCTCGCCGGAAGGCGAAGACCGAGCGGCGCAGATTGCCCGCATCTTTCGCGAGCACAACCGCATCCTGGTAGGTCTTTTGGTCAGCCGCGTGCATGACATCCAGGATGCTAAAGAAATAGCTCAGGAAGCCTACGTCAAGGTGCTTCAATTAGAGCCCAAGAACGGCGCCATTGGATATCTGCGATCGTATCTCTTTCGCACGGCCGAGAATTTGGCAGTGGACCGACTGCGTCAACGGCGCAGCAGAAACCGCATCGATCAGCTCGAGTCCAGCGAACTGCTATTCGTAGAGGGGCGGGAGATGCAAACCGCGCTCGCCAAGCAGGAACTGGCACTCCTGAAATGCGCAGTTACTGAGCTCCCCGGGCGCTGCCGCGAAGCTTTTCGTCTGCACAAAATCGAGGACCGGCCGCTCGACGATGTCGCCAAGATGATGAATGTCAGCGAGCGCATGGTGCGCAAGTTTATTGGTCGGGCGCTCGTGTACTTGCGCCTTCGCCGTGAAGGATATTCCGCCGTGGAAGCTAAAAAGCGGATCACGTCATGAACACCGGCATGAAACTAGAAGAAACACAGCGGCTCAAGCGGCTCAATGAAGCCAGCCAATGGCTGCTGCGTCTGCAATCGGGTGAACTAAGCGATGAGCAGCTGAATGCGTGGCTGCAATGGATCGACGAGAACCCGGACAACTTTGCCGAGTACGAACGCCTTCAGCGCGATTGGAAAGAGCTAGACGCCCTCAAGGGCGAATCCTTCGACGACCCCCCCCTTTCCGTTCCAACACGGGCCGGAACGCCGCACCGCCGGGAGGTTGAGCATGCGTGGTCCGATCATTTTGCGATTTCGAGCAGTTGGACCACTCGGCTAGTTTTGGGAGCTGCCGCAGGCGCCGCCGTCATCATTCTGGGGCTTTCGGCGACGACTTTATGGCCTTGGCGAGGATACATTTCGCACGAGCCTCAGCTCGTATCTGCTACTGCCACCAACCGGGCGGCCACCCTCCCGGACGGCTCGAGGATGATTCTTGGCGTCAGAAGCCGCGTGAACATGGACTTCAACGGCGCGACACGCGAGCTCATTTTGTCCAAAGGGGAAGCGTATTTTAAAGTTAAGCACGACAAGTTGCACCCTTTCGTGGTGCAAGCGGGCGGGGTGAGCGTGACGGCGGTGGGCACGGCGTTTGACGTGAAGCGCGACCAAGACCGCGTGACCATCACCGTCGAAGAGGGCACCGTGGAGGTCAGCAGCCACGGGACCGGACAGAAGCCCGCGACATGGCGCGCCGAAGCCGGTTATCAGCTCACTTATTCGACACAAGATCGCATCGCATCGATTGCAAGTGTCAACCCAGCCGACGCGCTCGCGTGGCGCAACGGCGAACTCGCCTACATCCGCGAGCCACTGGCATCTGTGGTGGAAGATATCAACCGCTACGCTGCACATCGCTTCATCATCAAGGACCCGGCAATTGCCCGATTGCCCTTTACCGGCACCGCGTTTGCCTCGTCCCTCGACGATTGGCTGATAGGAATCGAACAGGCGTATTCGATTTCCGTTACGCGCACAGAAAGCGGCGATATCATCCTATCCAAGGAAAAATAAGAATGCGCTTTTGGAAGGCGCGACGCGGCATCCACACCTCCCAAGGTGGCAACTCCTGACGCCCACGCGTTCTCACCCGGATCGGCCCTCTTAGCGCGCCGAAAACGATGAGCCAAAAACATTTTCAATTCAAGGTTCACAATTGTGACGCTCACTCGTTATGGCTTGCACGAATCAAATACAGGGATATAGATGATGAAGATGAGCGCAACCGCTTGCCGATTTAGCCCGTCGGCCGTGCCTTCGGCGATAGCCTTATTCCTCGCCGTCCCTCTCACCGCTCTGGGCATGGATCTCGATAAAACGCTGGCGTTTCAAATCCCGGCCGAGGATTTGTCCAGCGCGCTGATTCAATTCAGCGAGCAAGCACGATTGCAAGTTATCGTGTCTGATGATCTAACCGGCGAAACCACTCAGGGCGTCATCGGCCAGAAGACGATAAAACAAGCCCTGAACCAGCTTCTCGAGCCGGCCGGCCTACGCTACCGGGTGGCGGGCGAGACCTCCATCACCATCGTCAAAATGAGCACATCGGAAACTCGCACTTCCCGCGCCGGACAGGGAGCTGCCATCATCCGTGTGGCTCAAAACGATGAACATGGGCAAAGGCCAGACGCTCCCAATCCTGATGGATCCATGGAAAGCGAAACCACAAAAAACTCACCGTCCGCCGACGGGGGACAAGACAGCGCCAATGGTCTGCGAGAGATCGTCGTCACCGCGAACAAGCGCGAAGAACGAATTCTAGACGTGCCCGTCTCGGTCAGCGCGTTGTCGGGCGAAATGCTCGCCGACACCCAGTCGGTGAGGCTCGAGGACTATCAAAGTCGCGTTCCTGGACTGCGGGTTACAAACCTCAATTTCGAGAATTCGGGAAACAGCTTGTCGATTCGCGGTATCGGCGTCGTTGGCATTTATGTCGACGATATTGCTTATGGCTCGACAACCGCACTGGGAAGCGGTTTTGTGCCGGATCTGGACCCGCTCGATCTGGAACGAGTCGAAGTCCTGAGAGGCCCGCAAGGCACTCTATATGGTGCAGGCGCCATGGGCGGCCTCTTCAAGTATGTCACAGCTGCGCCCGACCCGACTCGAACATTTGCTCGAGTGGAGGTCGATGGCTCGCTAACCAACGGAGGCGGTGACGGCTACGGATTACGCGCGGCCGGCAATAT
>JAXDQI010000315.1:0-18041 GCA_034667965.1 Gammaproteobacteria bacterium | reverse complement strand
ACTATTGGTATCGTGTTTACTACCCAATCCCGGGAAAGCAAGCCGAAGACTTCGTCGGAGCTGCCGGCGACGACCAGGCTCAAAAGGCCATGCAGGATCGCATCGCTTACGCCGCGTGGACTGTCGCCCAAGTCAAAAACCTACGAAAACTCAACTACCAGGTTGCCGACAAAGGGGTGGCGAGCGTCCTCGTCGAACTGCACAACAGAAAGCTCTTCGAGGCCGGTCTCGTGGTTGTCGGCACATTGGCCTACATGTGCTGGCTCAACGAGTACGGCGCCATGGCCACGAAATTGCCGGGCCGCGAAGGACTGCGTGTCGACCTCCTGGCACCCGGGGCAATGCTGGGAGACACCATCCAGGTTCCAGAACTCGAATGGCACGCTCAGGCGATTCCTCACTACGGCTACATGCTCGACGACAGTCAAAAAGGCGCGATGCTCGCCGGCGGACACTGTATTCCGATCATGTTGCCGCGAATGGAGCGAATGATTTGGCACAAGCTCTATGCCAGTACCCAGCGAACGGGCGCGCCGGACAAAGCCGAGAAGGACATCGTTCAGGCGGTGACCCTGGCGGCGGTCTTGGTTGATCAAGACGGGGCGTCGCTGACCGATTCCTTCCGGGACGCGCCGACCGCGCTGCGATCCGCAGCACTATCGCGACTGTCACGAATTACGCCGCTTCTCGGTGCTCATCCGGAGACTCTGGACGCCTTTCGCTCGCTGTACTAAGTCGGCAGGAAGCCGACTTGAACGCCGCGAACGCGGCGGCCCGCAGGGCGAGGCGCAGGAGCGCCGAGTACTGAGTCATTGCAGCGATTTCAGTGAGAATGCACCCCGCTGCTGAAACGGCACTTCCCGCAGGAAGGGCAGATCGATGCTCGCCGCACCGGTCAACTCGTAGTCGATGTCGTCGGAGCGCTTATCCGTGCTTGCCTTCAGTTTGAAGAGGACCAACGCCAGGTTGGCGCTGATGGTCATGTCGAACTCGGAGGTGCCTTGGGCCGGCACCACGAATGCGCGGTTGCTGACGCCGCTGGCCACCCGCTCGCCGAGGACGTTCAACTCGGCGTGCAGGCTGGTCACCGGCAGCGCGCGATCGTTGGGATTCTGGACTATGAATTTGACCAAGAAGTTCTGTTGCAGCAAGTTGCCGCCGACCAACTCGATGCCGGTCACCGACAGGATGGGCCTCTCGAAGTGCGGCGCCACGAGAGAACACGCCGCGATCCACGCCGTGAAGAACGGCGGCAACAACCATTTGGGGATCCGTGGCACCATGCGGAAATGATACCGGTTATCGCCCACACCGACTCGCGTCCGCGGTGGAAGCGGCTGCCAGCGGGCGCGCTCACCATCCTGGTGGCGGTGGCGGCGGCCGCACCAGCGGCAACGGCCGCGCCCGCCCGAACGCCGGGCGTCCCATTGGCGGCCGATTGCCTCGAATCCGGCGACGGCTATTTTCGCGCCCGTGTCGCCGGTGCCATCGACGCCAGGATCAATTGGCCGAACAGGGGCACGCGGTGCCAGGGCGAATCCAAGAGCGCACCTCCCGGCGTGCGCATGAGCTTTCAGCGCAGCGCTTCGGCCAAGCCCGATTTATTGTTCGTCTTCGGTCTCACCGGCGTTCGCGAGGGTCAGCCGGTGCACGCGGCGGGCGCCAATCTCACGCTCATCGTTCAAGGCACGCCTAAAATTTTCGGCACGCTGGGCGACTCGCGCTGCACGGTGGATTCACTGACTCAGCGTCGCCTGCAGACCCCGGGCGCCTACCGCGTCGAGGCCCGCGGCTTCTGCACGCAGCCCGCGCACGCGGTGCGGGGCAATGACGCCGTGCTCGTGAGCACTTTCGAGTTTGCGGGCCTGGTCAACTACGGAACCGGGGCGAGCGCCGGCACGCCGGCTCAGTCAGGCCGCTGACTGCTCGCGTCGAGGTGTCTCTTCAGACGGATCTCGAACAGCTTCGGCCAATTCTTGCCGGTCACGAACAGGCGGTCACCCTTAGCGTCGTAGGCAATGCCGTTGAGCACCGAGTCCGGCCCCGAGACTTGATCCGATGGGCGGAGCAGGCCCGCAAGATTGATGACGCCCAGCACGTGGCCGTCGCTGGGGTCGATACGCACGATCCAGTTGGTCTCCCACACGTTGGCATAGATTTCGCCTTTCACCCATTCCAGCTCGTTCACGTTGCGGAGCAGCTTGCCGTCGAGGGTCACCTGAATCCGGTTGGTTTCATGCAGCGTCTCGGGATTCAGGAATCGCAGCTCCGGCGTGCCGTCGCTCATGATGAGCTGCTTCCCATCCTGGGTCAGCGCCCAGCCCTCGCCCTCATATTGGAACCGCCGCTGCACCTTGAGGGTCGCGAGGTCGTAGACGAAACCCACGTGCGACTTCCAGGTGAGGCTGATGAGATGACCACCCCAATTGACGATGCCTTCCCCGAAGTACTGCGCGGGAACGTCGATCTTCTGCACCACCGCGCCGGTCTCGATGCGCACCTTGCGGATGGTCGAATGCTGTTCCAGGCCCGTGCTTTCATACAAGAAGCCGTTCAAATAGAACAACCCTTCGGTGTATGCCGACACATCGTGAGGATAAGTGTGGACGACGTCCACGTCGTAGATCGGAACGGACGCGCTGGCCGCGCATGCCGGGATCACGCATGCCAGGATCACGAGAATGAATGTAGGAGTCAGAGTTCGCATGATAGCCTCTGTTGAATGGACAGACGCGACTTTCTCGCGGCGGCCGCGGTGGCCGTCGTTGCCCCCTACGGTGAATCCCGCGCAGCAACCCGCATCGCCCTGACAGAGTTGACCCTCGAGGATATCGAGGCGGCCTTTGACCAACGCCGCCTGACCTCGCGGCAGCTGACGCAGATGTATCTGGAACGCATCGAAGCGCTCAACCAGCGGGGACCGTCGCTGCGCGCGGTCATCGAAACCAATCCTCGGGCGCTCGACATCGCCGCCGCACTCGACCGCGAGCGGACGGCGGGCATCAAGCGCGGCGCCCTGCACGGCGTGCCCGTTCTCATCAAGGACAATGTCGAAACGTCCGACCGGATGATGACCACCGCAGGGTCGCTGGCGCTCGACGGCTGGTACGCACCCAACGATGCACCTTTGGTTGCTCGCTTGCGCGCCGCGGGCGCGGTGATACTCGGCAAGACCAACTTGAGCGAGTGGGCGAATTTCCGCTCGACTCATTCCTCCAGCGGCTGGAGCGGCCGCGGCGGTCAAACCCGAAACCCCTATGCACTCAACCGGTCGCCGTCGGGATCGAGTTCGGGCTCTGCGGTTGCGGTGAGCGCCAACCTCTGCGCCGTTGCGGTTGGCAGCGAGACGGACGGGTCCATCGTGAGTCCCGCTTCGGTGAACGGCATCGTCGGACTCAAACCCACGGTCGGTCTGGTGAGCCGCAGCGGCATCGTCCCGATATCGCACAGCCAGGACACGGCAGGTCCACTGGCGCGTACCGTGCGGGATGCCGCCGTACTCCTCGGCGTGATGTCGGGCCCGGACGATGCGGATGCCGCCACCCTCGTCGCGGGCGTCCGGTTCGAACGCGACTATGTACGTTTTCTCGATCCTGAGGGGCTGCGCGGCGCTCGTTTGGGAATCGCGCGACGATTCTTCGCCGATAACGCGCCGCTCAACCGCTTTCTGGATCGGTGTGTGGCCGTCCTCGCAGGCGCCGGCGCCATCATCGTCGATCCGGCCGATCTCCCCATGCACGGCGCGGCGGCGGCGGCCGAGCAAGAGGTTCTGCTCTACGAATTCAAGGCCGATTTGAATGCGTACCTGGCTCGCCTGCCGAGCGGATGGGCGGTGCGCTCGCTCGAGGATCTGATCAAATTCAATGAGGCGCACGCAACGCTGGAGCTGCCGCAGTTCGACCAGGAACTGTTTCGTCAAGCGGACGCCAAGGGCAGCCTCGACGACGTGGCCTATCGGGATGCGCGAGCGACCTGCCTCGCAGTCACGCGCACCGGCGGGATCGACGCGGTGCTGGCCGATCACCGTCTCGATGCGGTCGTGAGCCTGACCTCGGGTACAGCGTGGCTGATCGACGCAGTCAACGGGGATGCGGATTCCGGCGGTTGCTCGTCCCCCGCGGCGGTCGCCGGGTACCCGCACATCACCGTTCCGGCGGGACTCCACCACGGTTTGCCGGTGGGGCTGTCGTTCTTCGGCCCCGCCTTCAGCGAACCGACACTACTGAAGTTGGCCTCGGGATTCGAACATGTCGCCGGCGGCAGAGCGGTCCCACAATTCCTGGGGGTGGCGTTAAGTTAAGTGAACTCCTACAGGCCCTGCCTGTTTCCTCCTACAGACATTCCCGTCCGTTGTAGTGAAAATGCAACAAACGATTGTTCAACGCCGAAATGGCCTTGAATTAGCTCATTTAAAAAACAACACGGAGAGGAATGCATGAAACGACTTATTTTGGGCGGGCTGCTGGCCGCGGCCGCCGTGGGCTGCGGGTCTGCCCAGGCCGCTGACGTGTATGACGATACCGGCGCATGGTATCTCGCCCCGATGGCGCAATACACTCTCCTGGACACCAAACGGATCTCCAGAGACAACGTCGGCTACCAGATCGGGATCGGCAAAGACTTCGCACGCAATTGGGCGGCCGAGATCGATGCCAGCATTGGAAGCTTCAAGATTCCGGGATCTGGCGCCAGCCAGAAGCTGTATGGGTATTCCGTCGACGCCTTGTATAAATTCTTCCCCAGCTCTTTCTTTCGTCCCTACCTCATTGGGGGCTTTGGGGTGATGGAGGACTCCATCGGCGGTCATACGCAGGCGGACCATTCGCCCCTGGCCGAAGGTGGGATCGGACTCTTGACGGGCATCGGCAGCCAGACCGGCGCCACCCGGCTGCAGTTTCGAACCGAGGCGAAGTACCGAACCGAATTCATCAACGCGCGATATTTCGGGCCGAAGCAACCGGGCGACGTGCTGTTGAGTGCGGGCATTCAGGTCATGTTCGGCGCGCCGGTGCCGGAGCCTCCGAAACCGGTCGTGATACCGCCCAAGCTGGATAGCGACGGCGACGGGGTGACAGACGACATCGATCGCTGCCCGAACACTCCCGCCGGAGCGAAGGTCGACCAATTCGGCTGCGAGTTCGACCAGGACGGCGACGGCGTGGTCGACCGGCTGGATCAATGTCCGGATACGCCCCGCGGCACCCCGGTCGATGCCAAGGGTTGTCCGCTCGACAGCGACGGCGATGGTGTACCCGATACGATCGACAAGTGCCCCAACACGCCCAAGGGCGACAAGGTGGATTCCGTCGGCTGCACCATCAAGGATGAGATCAAGCTTCATGGCGTGAACTTCGCGACCGACTCAGCCGACCTGGTCCAGGCTTCCGACGTCATTCTGAGCTACGGAGCGGATACGCTGAAGAAATATCCGAACCTGGTCATCGAAGTTCGCGGCCACACGGATAGCCGCGGCTCGAAGAAGCACAATTTGCTGCTGTCGCAGCGCCGCGCGGAATCGGTGATGCGTTATCTGAAGGAACACGGCGTCACCAACACCATGACCGCCAAAGGCTACGGCCAGGAGAATCCGATAGCCGACAACCGCACGGAAGAAGGTCGATTGGAGAACCGGCGAGTCACGCTGCGCATCATCAGCGGGTTCTAGGACTGAAGCGGCGATGGCCCCCGTGCACGCGTACGGGGGCCTTTTTGTTGCGCGACGGCTACAGAAAGCGATCTATCTTCATAGGAGGTCGCCGGCGGCAGTCCAAATTCGGCGAAACCGCGCATCAGAACATCGCAAATTAGTCGGTGAATATAGGGTCAATGTGATTTTCACGCCGCGTGCATGGCGCGCATTCGACCACGAATTACACGCCCGCCGTCGGCAACCCGCCAAGATCATGATGCATTCGCAGCGTTTGCGCCGATAGATGCATCTTCAGCCGGCTTGTGCAACGTCCCGTTGACATGTTGTAATCCAGTCACATCTCGGATTGGCTTTTTTGGGAGACGATGCGCAGGCGCTGCGCGAGCCAGCCGAAACACGCTCTATATTATTAGTCTTAAGTTTGGGAGAAAAGCATGGGGAATAATCGCAAATTGCAATATGCGGTGCGCTTTGCGCTCGCAGCCGCAGCGGCATCCGCCGCCGCGCCGGTGGCAATGTCGCAGGTCGCCGCGACGCCGTCGTCCACCACAGCCTTGGAAGAAGTCGTCGTCACCGGATCTCGCCTGCAGCTGGCGCCGAATGACGTGTCGATCAGCCCGGTCACCACCGTCACCGCGATCGACATCGCACAGACCGGATTGGTGCGCACCGAGGACTTGCTGAACAATCTGCCGCAGGTAGTCGCCGAATATGGCGGCGGCCAATCCATCAGCTCGAACGGCACTTCCACCGTCGCTTTGCGCGGGCTGGGATCGCAGCGCACCCTCGTGCTGGTCAACGGCAAGCGCATGAGTCCCGGCGCCGGCCTCGGCCCGACGACCTCGTCGAGCGCAGACATCAACCAGATTCCCGCGGACCTGATCGAGCGTGTCGATGTGCTGACCGGCGGCGCGTCGGCCGTGTACGGCGCGGACGCGGTCGCGGGCGTCGTCAATTTCGTGCTCAACACCAAGTTCGAGGGCGTCAGAATCGACGCGAACTACGGGTTCGGCCGGCACGACAACAACGATCAGACCTTGTTGGGCTACCTCAGCAAGGCGAATCAGCCCCTGCCGGATAGCACGGTGGACGCCGGTTTCAACAAAGATGTCTCTTTTCTGGCCGGCTCCAACTTTGCCGACGGCAAGGGCAACGCCACGGTTTATGCGACCTATTTGAAGACCTCACCCGCGGTCGGCTATCAGTACGACTTCGCGGGCTGCACGCTCAATACGCCGGGCAAGCTGCCGAGAGATGCCGCAAAACCGCTCGCCTGCGGCGGTTCGAGTTCCAGCGCCACCGGACGTTTCTTGGATTTGGGCCAAATCGGCACGAGTGCTTTCGCTACGGTTGCCGACCGCACCGTCGATGCGAAAACCGGGGCATTTCGCCAGTACTCCGGCGCCACGGACTCCTATAACTACGGTGCGCTCAGCTATCTGCAGCGTGCGGCCGACCGTTACACGGCCGGCGGCTTCCTGAACTACGACATCAACGACAACACGAACGTGTATGCGGAGACCATGTACGCGCGCAACTCCTCGTCGGGCGCCTATGGCCCGAGCGGTCTGTTCGCGTTCGGTACACCGGTGATCAGCTGCTCGAATCCGCTGCTGACCCCGGGCGAGTTGTCGGCCATGTGCACGCCGGCCGCCATCGCACAGAACCAGGCCACCTGGGGACCGGCCAACGGCGCGGGCAACCCGCTCGGCGGAAACCCCCGGGTGGTCGGCAACAACATCCTGTTGTACATCGCGCGCCGCAGCGTCGAGACCGGTCCCCGCATCGACAACTACACCTCGAACTCGTTTCGCCAGGTGCTGGGAATCAAGGGCAAGTGGAACGATGCCCTGTCGTACGATTTGTCCGGCCAGGTGGGCATCACGGACTTGGCGGACCGCCAGGACGGCTACCTCGGCACGAACCAGATAAACAATGCGCTCAACGTCGTCACCGATCCCGTGACCGGAAAGCCGGCCTGCGCGGCGGCCGTCAATGGCGACGATCCCGCCTGCGTGCCATGGAACATCTGGAGTCCGGGCGGTGTCACCGCGGCACAGCTGAAATACCTGTCCGTTCAATCGTCCTACACGATCTCGTCGAAGGAATACATCGTGTCGGGATCCGTCACCGGCGATTTCGCCAAGTATGGCATTCAGCTGCCGACCGCATCGACCGGCTTCACGGCCAACCTCGGCGCCGAGTACCGGGAAGAAAGATACGCATTGAGTCCCGATTATATTTTCGCCAATGGCTTCAACTCCGGCGGCAACGGGGCCCAATCCCCGATCGACGGCGGCTTCCATGTTGCCGAAGTGTTCACCGAAATGCGCTTGCCGCTGGTCAATGACAAGCCGGGAATTTACGATCTGTCGACGGAAGCCGGTTATCGGTACTCCACGTACACCACCGGTTACAACACCAACACCTACAAGTTCGGCGTCGAGTACGCCCCGGTACAGGAACTTCGGCTCCGCGGCGGCTACAACCGCGCCGTCCGCGCGCCCAGCGTGGGCGACCTGTTCGCTCCGTTGGTGGTGGGTGCGGGCGGAACGGCCGATCCCTGCTGGGGGCCGGCCGTAGGCCAGACCACGCCCGGGACGGGCACCGTGAACGGCCATACCTTCGCGTTCTGCCAAAGAACCGGCGTCACCGCGGGGGAGTTCGGGCACATCCTCGCGAACCCGGCGGCGCAGATCAACACGGCCTTGGGCGGAAACACCGCGCTGACGCCGGAACTTGCCGACACCTTCACGTTCGGATTTGTCGCGAAGCCGATATCGGGCTTGAGCGTCTCGATCGACTACTACTACATCAAGATCGCGAACACCATCGAGTCCCTGAGCTCCAACTCCGTCATCAACGATTGCGGAATTTCGGGATCCGCCGCTCTCTGCGGGCTCATTCATCGCGGCGGCGGCACGGGCTCGCTGTGGTTCAACGCCAGTCAGTTCGTCAACACCCAGGAACAGAACATCGGCAAGATCTCGACCAAAGGCATCGACCTCGCGAGCAGCTACTCGCTTGATGTCGGCGCCTTCGGCAAGGTCGGACTCGGGCTGGCCGGGACTCGCACTCTGAACTACTTCACGCAGCCCGTGCCCACCGGCGGTTCGTACAACTGCGTGGGATATTTCGGAACCACCTGTAATTCCAACAATGGTCCGACTCCCGCGTGGCGCCACGTGATGACGGGCAACTGGTCGTCGCCTTATGCGGGTCTCGACGTGACGCTTCGCTGGCGCTACATCGGCCCCATGAACTCCGACCGTGTGAGTCAGGATCCGCAGTTGTCGCAGACGTACTTCGCACCCACGTCGCACATCGGCGGGTATTCCTACCTCGATATGTCGGCATCCATGCCGGTGGCCTCCACCGGAATCAGCGTCCGGGTGGGTGTGAACAACCTGACCGACAAGGCGCCGCCCATCGTCGCGAACGGCAACTATTCGGATTGCCCGAACTTGACCTGCAACGACAACACCTTCGTCGGGACCTACGACACTCTCGGCCGTTATCTGTACGCGCACGTAAGTGCGAAGTTCTAAACAAAGCGTCAGACTTTGAATGGACTAAAATTACGGCGGGCTTCGGCCCGCCGTTTTTTTTGGCGCGCCCGGTTCAACCGGGACTGCGGCTATCAGCGGGCGGCGAGGTCCGGCGCCGGATAACGGTCGACGACGTCGCCGAGTGCCTCCTTCAGGGGCCCGAGCCACGGCTCGTAGTGGCGCCATTGGTCCACCCCATCCAGATAAATCGGGCGGCGCACCTGTTCCGAACTGACGGTCTGCACGATCCGCTGGTTGTCATAAAAACGCAGGCACTCGGCCTCGAACGGCAGGCGGCAGTGGTCGAGCAGGCGGCGCACCTCGCTCTCCGGGTCGGTGACCAGCTGCTCGTAGTGAACCCGGTGCAGCCGTCCGGGAAGAGCGGCATCCAGGAGATCCATGAGCTCGACGTAATCGCGGTAATACAGGCCGAGTTCGCCGAGGTGGTAGCTGAAATTCATGCCGCGGGCGAAGAGCTGCCGGTAGCAGGACAAGCCGCAGCCTAGCGGGTGGCGCCGCGCGTCGATGATCGCGGCGCGGGGAAACATCAAATGGATCAATCCGACGTGAGTGAAGTTGCCCAGCATCTTGTCGACGAAGCGCGGCCGTGCAAGCGGGCGGTGGGCTGCGGTTTGCCTCAAGTACCGCGCGGCCAGGTCCTCGATGTCGGCTCTGCCGAGCGAGGCCACCGGCTCCGGATAGTCCGACTTGCCGCCGGGTTCGACGCGGGAAACGAGGTCCGCGACGATGACCGGGATGTCGGCCAGTTCGCGCGTGCCTTCGACCTGTGAATGGCTGGCGAGAATCTGCTCGAGCAGCGTGGAGCCGGAACGCGGCAGACCGACGATGAAGATGGGATCGGGCCGCTCGCTTCCCCAGCCGGAACGCTCGGCGAAGAACCCGGCCGTATACAGCGCCTTCGAACGCCGCACATAGTCCGTGATCGCGGCGGGATCGTAGTCGATGGTACCGCGATGGAGGGCGTTGCCGTGCGCGTAGTGCTCGAAGGATGCGGCGAACTGTCCCGAGTCTTCCAAGGCCTTGCCGAGCGAGAACTCGAGCCGGCTGCGGCTGGAGCCGATCAGCGGGCTTCGCTCGAGCAGTCCCTGCATGGTCCGCACATCCGCCTCGGAGAAGCGGAATGTCTTCAGATTCGCCAGCGCCCAATACGCTTCGCCGAACCCGGGCTGCACGGCCAGCGCCCGCCGGAACGCCTCGATCGATCGGAGCTGTTCGCCCACCTCCCGCAGCAGGTTTCCATACAGCAACCACGCGTCCGCATCATCCGGACGCTCCGCGATGACGCCCTCGATCAACGCGACCGCCTCGGAATTCCGGCCGTCGAGCCTCATGGCCTGCGCCTGCATCTTGAGATAGCTGGAGTTGCGAGGCTCCGTGGCCAGTAGTCGTTCGATATGCGGCAATGCTTCGGGGATTCGCTGCTGCGCCTGCAGCACGCGCGCCAGGTCATAGCGTGCGGCGGCGTAACCCGGCGCGAGTACGAGGCATTCCATCAGTTGCTTCTCGGCTTCCGCGTGGTCTCCCCGCCGTGCGGCCACCTCGGCAAGCAACCGGAGCGCCGCAACATCGCGCGGCGCCTTCAGCAAGCGTCGCCGCACCACCGCCTCGGCGGTATCCAGGCGGCCGTCGGTAAGCGCGACATGCGCGTCGGTGAGTTCAGGCGAGTCCGGCGCCAGCCGGTTGTATTCGCGGTAAGCGGCGTCACCCGCCTCCGTGTCGCCTACGATAAACCGCTGCTCCGCGAGCTCCCGCCAGCCATCCGCGAGCGCCGCATCGAGTTCGACCGCACCCTGGAACGCCGCGAGCGCATCGAGGGTGCGCCCGCACGCGGCATAGCTGCGGCCGAGTTCGAGCTGCATGATGGGAGAGGCGGGATGCGCGCGCGCCAGGGACTCGATCGCAATCGTCGCGGCCGCGGGGTCGCCGAGTTGGCGGCAGGCGGCGGCGAGAAGCAGCTTCGCCTCTTCGTTTTCCGGCCAGGCCGCAAGGATTTCACCTGCGTGGCGCGCGGCCGCCGCAGGATCCGATTCGAGCAGCATGGACGCGCGCATGAGCTCGAAATCGGCGGAGACGCTAGGTGTCAAACTCACCACTCCCGGGAGATATCGCCAGGCCAGGATATCTCAATGGACTCCGCGGCGTGAGTCAACCCGGGTGCTATACAATCGCAGAATCACCGGCCGAGGGCCTTGAGGATGACGACGTGAATCAAGCCATACCCACCCCGCTCGACGACGCCAACGTCATTCGCCTGCTTCAGGCATCTAAATTGCAGGCGGATGCCGGGCGCATCCAGGAATCAGATCAGGTACTCGCGCAGGTCGCGCAGCAGGCCCCGAACCATCCCGCGGTGCTGAACGAACTCGGCGTGCGCATGCTGGCCCGGGGCGCGCCGGAACAGGCACAGGCGCTGTTCGCGCGGGCGACGAGCGCGGATTCCAGGCATCCCGCCCTGTGGGCCAACCTGGCATCGAGCTTCAAGGCGCTCGGGCGCCGCACCGAGGAATTCGCCGCCATCGAAAAGGCGCTCGAACTCGAACCACGGCACCTGTCGGCATTGCTGCAGAAGGGCGCGTATCTAGAGGAAGCCGGTGATTCGCGCAACGCCGCGCGCACGTATCAGAGTGTGCTGGACTGCATCGCGCCGGGCGCGGAAGTGCCGCATACCATCAAGGACGCACTCGCCCACGCAAAATCGATGGTCGACGCCGATCGCGCGGAACTGGCCGCCGCGATGGAGCAGCCGCTGGCCGAGATTCGCGAGCGTCATGGAGGCCGGCGAGAGCACCGCGTCGACCGGTGCCTGGATACCTTGATGGGAAAACGCCGGATCTATCACTCGCAGCCGACGTGGATGTACTTTCCGGAACTCCCTGAGATCGAGTTCTTCGAGCGCTCAGAACTGCCGTGGCTCGACGCATTCGAGGCCGCGACCGCCGAGATCCGCACCGAGCTGCTGCGCGTACTGGTGGCCGATCGCGATGGGCTGCAGCCGTACATCGACTTTCCGGCAAGCCTGCCCGTCGATCAGTTCCGGGAGCTGAACCGATCGCGGCGTTGGACCGCGTATTTCCTGTGGAACCAGAGCGAAGCGGTCGCCGGCCACATTGCACGGTGCCCCAACACCGCCCGCATCCTGGAGACCGCACCGCGCTGTCGCGTGACCGGCCGGGCGCCCACGGCGTTTTTCTCGATTCTCGATGCGAAGACCCGCATACCGGCGCATACCGGCGTCACCAATACTCGCTGCACCGTACATTTACCGCTGGTGGTGCCGCCGGACTGCGGCTTTCGGGTGGGTGGCACAACCCGCGAATGGGTGCCGGGTCAGGCGTGGGTATTCGACGACACGATCGAGCACGAGGCCTGGAACGAATCAGACACGCCGCGCGCCATCCTGATATTCGACATCTGGAATCCGCTCTTGACCGCCGCCGAGCGGGACATGATTCAAGCGGCCACCGAGGTCTACGGCCAGTATTATTCCCAGACTGCAGAGAAAGGACCGTGAGCGCCGCACGTTGCAGCGCGGGCCTCGCGCCGGCCGTGGCGGTCCTCAGCATGGCGCTTCTCAGCATGGCGTTGCCGGCATGGGCGGCCGGCGCGGCGAGCGGTGATGACCTGGCTCGCTGCGCAGGGATCACGGCGCCCGATGCGCGACTGGCCTGTTACGACTCGCTCGCCCAGCGATTAGGCATTCGCGCGCCGGTGGCGGTCACCGCCCCGACAGAACCGGCTGCGCCGGGCGCGGGCTCGCCGCATTCACCGGCACCTGCACGCGCGAACGCACCTGGGAGCACACCCGCGAGCGCAGCCGCGTCCGAGTCACCGTCCGCCTCGACAAGTTGGGAGGCCGACCCGCAGAACTTCGGTTTGACCTCGAAGCAACTGCGCGGCGCGCCGCAGGGGCCGAAAACCATTCAAGCGCGCATTACGACGGTCTCGGCAGATCGGATCGGACATGCCTATGTAGTGCTCGACAACGGGCAAACGTGGACGATGACCGATGCGGACGGACGGTTGGCCGCGGGCGACCCGATCAGCATCAACCGCGCCGCGCTCGGCTCGTACCTCATGGTCACGGCGTCGAACCACTCATACCGCGTTCGCCGTATCGAGTAGCCGGCGAAATGGCGCTACTCGGGATACCCGAGGCGCTCGACCCAGGGACGCAGTACCGGAAATGTCGGCTGCAGTTGCGCGGCGTAATGCTGCCACTGGTCCATGCTCGATTTGTCGAGGCCGCGCGCCAATTGCGCGGTGCTCGGAGTGGCGTGCTCCCGCAGCTGCACGCGGCTCGCGAAATCAACCATGCCGGCGGTCCAATCCAAACCGAGAAACCCGCAGATCGCACGAGTCTCCCCCGCAAAATCGGCCACCAGAGTCTCGTATCGCACGTCGCGCCAATCGAGCCCCGCGAGCGGACGGATGCGATGTGCGAATTCCATGACGGCGGCGTAAAACTCCGCGGCGCCCCGCAGCGTGAGGAGTTCATACATCGCATGATTCATCTTGAAGCGACGCCTGAAGCAGCTGAACACCACGTCGCGCGGATCGCGAAGTGCAAACAGCACTTTCGCCCCCGGGAAGAGGCGCGCGATCAAGGGTAACTTGAGCGTGTTCAACGGATGCTTGTCGATGAACACCTTGCCGGCGACTTCGATCCCGGCATTGCGCACGTGCTCCCAGTAGGCCGCGCGCAGGGCTCGCAACTCCTCCTCATCGGCCCGTAGAAGAGGATCCAGATTCAGGGGTTCGCGCATGAACTTCAAAACCCCGTCGGTCAGCAGCTCATGCTCCTCGATGCTCGCGACGGCGGGGTGTCCGTCCAGCACCACCTCCAGCAGCGTCGTTCCGGAACGCGGAAAGCCGATGAGGAACACATGCCCGAGAGGGTCGCCGGAACTCGACTCCGGCCCCGGTTCCGGCCTCGGCGTCGGCCTCGGCATCCAGTGACGCGGGTCGACGGCGCCGATCGCCGCGGTCAATGCCTTCGCATACTCGAGGGTGCTCGTCCCGTCCGCGAATCGGCCATGAATTCGCCGCAAGCTCTCGTTGCAATCCGTGTACGCGTCGAACGCTTCGCCGTATCGGCCGGCGGCGTCGAGCACATCTCCGAGCAATCCCGAGGCGCGCGCCCTGTCCGATGGGCCCGCTCGCATATCGACGATGAGTTGATGCAGCAGCGTCTCTGCGCGACCGGTTGCGCCGGCGGCCAGCTCGGCGGCCGCCAGGCTCAGCAGCGCATCGGGAAAACCGGGAGAAGCTGCCAGCGCCTGCTCCGCCCAACCTCTCGCCTCATGATGCTCGCCGCGGTGAGTGGCAATCGACGCAAGGGCCACGATCGCGGCAAGGTTATCGGGTTCCAGTTCCAGCGCCCGTAGATGACTGAGCTTCGCGCGCCCCAATGCACCCAAGGCGATCAGTGCATTGCCCTTGCCGGCATGCGCGAAGCCGAGCTCGGGATGGTGCTTCAAGATCTCATCGACATGCGCCAGCGCTTCGGCCGGACGGTCCAGGCGCTGCAGGCACAGCGCTAGGGCGTTGCGCGCGGGTACGTCGCCCGGCGATATGCTGACCGCCCGCTGCAGCAGTCGCAGTGCTTCTTCCAACCTGCCCTGCTGCTCGAGGCGGGTGGCAAGGACGTTCAGCAGCAACGGATGTTCGAACCCGCTCGCGAGGGTCCGCTCGGCCAATTCCGCGGCGCGCTGAAAGTCGCGATTCTGCGCAAAGTTCAACACCGTACGCAGCGTTTCCATATCGGTCTTCAGATCGCGTGCCATTGCTGCAGTTTATGCTATCGCTTGGTCGCCGGCCTGGGATGTGGGAAGATCCCGGCGGTCGATCACGGGCAGCCCACGATGAGCATGACGGAAACCGCAGATGAGATGGTGCAAGAGGCCCTGCATTTGCATCGCCAGAATCGCATTCCGGAATCCATCGCCGCCTACCAGAAGATTCTCGCGCGCTGGCCGGAACGCGCGGAATGCTGGTTCAATCTGGCGTTCCTGCTGAGGCAGGCGCGGCATCTCGACCTGGCCCTCGAATCCTATCAGAGGGCGATCGATGCCGGCATGTCGCAACCCGAGGAAGCCCACCTCAACCGCAGCGTCATCTACACCGACTTCCTTCGGCAGCATGACGCGGCAGAGCGGGAGCTGATCCTAGCTCTGACCCGGAATCCGGCCTATGTACCCGCTCTCCTGAATTACGCCAACCTGTGCGAGGACTTCGGGCGGCGGACGGAGGCGACCGCTCTATACCTCCGGATTCTGGCAATCGACTCGCATTGCTTCGAGGCGCTGGCGCGCTACGCCAATCTGCAGCCAACGGAGATCGCGAATTCCCCGTTGATTGCGCCGCTGCAACGTGCGCTGGCCCACCCCGACGCGTCGGCTGCCGATCGCGCGAGTCTCGGCTTTGCACTGGGCCGGTTGCTCGACGCGACCGGCGAGTACCGGGACGCGTTTGCGGCCTACGCAGGCGCGAACCAAGCAAGCCGCGCGAGCGCGGCGCCGGGGGTCGTCGGCTACGACCGCATCTGGGAGCACGCGCTGGTGGACCGCATCATCGCCGGTGGCCGGGCGGCAACACAGCTGCCCGCCGCAGGTCCCGAACGCCCGCGCCCCATATTCATCTGCGGCATGTTTCGCTCGGGCTCGACGCTGACCGAGCAACTTCTGACGAGCTGCCCCGGAGTTGCGCCAGGGGGCGAGCTCGATTTCCTGCCGCGCGTCGTCGGCGGCGAGCTCGCGCCATTTCCGGAATCATTGGCAACATTGTCGAGCGAGCAACTCGGGGACATCGCCGCACGCTACCGCGCGGAACTCGATCGCATCTCGGGGGGCGCCGCCTACGTCATCGACAAGCGGCCCGACAATTTTCTCTACATCGGGCTCATCAAGAGCCTATTTCCCGACGCCCGGATCGTGCATACCATCCGCAACCCGCTCGACAACTGCCTCTCCATCTATTTTCTTCACCTCGATCAGAATTTGAGCTATGCCCTCGATCTGATGAATATCGGACACTATTACCGTGAGTACCGGCGTCTGATGGCTCATTGGAAGACCCTGTTTCCCGGTGATATCTTCGACTTCGACTACGACGCACTGGTAAGTGAGCCGCAGCCGACGCTGCAGCGGCTGTGCGAGTTTCTAGGGCTCGATTGGAGTGGCGAGGTGCCGCAGGCCGCGCCCGCCGGCGCCATCAAGACCGCCAGCGTATGGCAGGTGCGCGAGCCGCTCTATCGGCGGTCCTCCGGCCGGGCACGACACTACAGCGATCAACTCGAGGAACTGCGGGAGTCTCTGGCCGACCTTCTATGACCGCGCCCCCGCTCTCGATCGTGCCCATTCTGGCAACGCCCTTTGGCGTCGTGCCGCTGCCTGCCGCGGAGGCGCTCAATCCGAACCTTGTCGAGCTATTCGCGGGCCGCATCCGCGCCGGCGCGGCGGCGCCGATGCCGACGTCGGATGCGAACACCGGCTGCTACAACAGCCGCGACGATCTGCTCGAATGGCCTGAGCAGCCGATGCGGCAGCTGTCCGCCGAGATGTTCCGCGGTGTGTATTCGGTGATCGAGTCGGTCAATGACTTCCGCGACGCCGAGTTGCGCTCCCTCAGGCTCGAGGCGCGCGCCTGGTTCACGGTCATCAAACAGGACGGCTATCTGCCGGCAACCAATCATCCACTGACGGCGTGGTGCGCGATCTACTGCGTTGCTTCACCGGGCCCATCCGCAATCCGTCAAGACAGCGGGGTGCTGCGCCTCCACGAATCGCGGTTGGCGACCATGTTCCAGGATTCCACCACGTCCGTGATGCGATTCCCGTTCACGCCGAGCCACTATGGCTGGCGGCCGGTCCCCGGGCAGATGGCGGTCTTCCCGGCATCCGTCACCCATGAGATCGCGATGGTACGTTCCCCGGGCGAACTCGTACTGGTCACGGCGCGCCTTCGCTTCGTCGGGCCACGGCAGCAAGGGATCGGGCGGTGGTGAGCCCCGCCCTCAAGGTGAACCCGCTGTTTGCCGTGCCTTTCGGCGAGGCGACCCTGGCGCCGTGCGAGCGCCTGAACCGGGAACTCGAGGCCCTGTTCCTGGAACGCGAAACGGATGAGTTCAAGAATCCCACTCCGAGTCACATACCTCAGTCGGAGACTTTCGAAAGCCGTTTCAACCTATTCCGCTGGCCGGAGGCCTGTGTTCAGGAGTTGCGCGCCTTCGTGCTGAACACGGTGGGCCAAATGGTCATCGAGACCACGACGCTGCGCGCCGATGATGTCGCCCGCCTCCAGTTTCACAATCACACGTGGTTTCACGTATCCCGGTACGCGGGGTCTTTCATCTCGCACAACCACCCGCTGGCGTCTTGGTCCGCCGTGTACTGCGTACGCGCCGGCGAGTCGGTGCCGGGCCGAAAGGATAGCGGCGTGCTGCGCTTCCTGGACACACGCCAGGGCGCCAACTCCTACACCGATCCCGCCAACGCGTCGCTGGTCCGCGCCTATGCTCTGCGTCCGCTCGAGATGCGCCTCGTGGAAGGCCAGCTGGTCATCTTCCCCTCCTATGTGTTCCACGAAGTAGCGCCTTTTTTCGGCCGGGACACGCGGATTACCGTCGCGACCAATTGCTGGTTCGCCTAGCGCCGCCGCGCCTGCGGGGCGCACCACCAAAGAAGCCCCGCCGGAGGCGGGGCTTCAAATCAACTTAATCCTGGAGGAATTTAGTAGAAGGTGTATTTCAGATTGATGTAGAAGTTCCGCAACCGGCTGTCGGTGTAGAACGAGTTGTACCCGGCCGCAAAGGTATCTGTGCTTGC
>JAXDQI010000314.1:0-24336 GCA_034667965.1 Gammaproteobacteria bacterium | reverse complement strand
AGATCGCCATCGTCAGCATCGGCAGCTGCGACGGCGCGGTCCGTGAAGCGATCGATGTGCTCGCGCGCAAGAAGATTCACGTCGATTACCTGCGCATAAAGGCATTCCCGTTCGGATTCGAGGTGGAGAGCTTTCTGAGCGCCCACGCCACGGTATTCGTCGTAGAGCAGAATCGTGACGCTCAACTGCGATCGCTGCTGACTCTCGAAACGGCCGTCGAGAAGGCCAAACTGCATTCCATTTTGAGTTACAGCGGGCTGCCCATGTCGTGCCAGCCCATCGTCGACGGTATATGCGGGGTTCTCGCCGACGCGCCGCGGCTGTCGGCGATCAAACGCTGAAGGGTCAGCTGCGAGGATTCCATGTCGTTCATCAATAAACCCAAGGTTGCACATCCCTCACTGCCGACAAACGCGTTGGGACTGACGCGCCGCCAGTATGAGGGCAGCATGTCCACGCTGTGCGCCGGCTGCGGGCATGATTCGGTCACGGCCGCGATCGTTGAGGCCTGCTGGGGACTTGATATGCGCCCGGAACAGCTGGTCAAACTCTCGGGAATCGGCTGTTCCTCCAAAACCACATCGTATTTCGTCAGCGGCGCGCACGGCTTCAATTCGGTTCATGGACGGATGCCGTCGATTGCCAGCGGCGCGAATGCGGCGAATCGGGAACTGATCTATATCGGGGTATCGGGCGACGGGGATTCCCTGTCGATAGGTCTGGGCCAGTTGGCGCACGCTATTCGGCGCAACGTCAACATGTTGTACGTGATAGAGAACAACGGCGTGTACGGCCTCACCAAGGGCCAGTTCTCCGCCTCGGCCGATGTCGGCACCAAGGCGAAGCGGGGAGACGTCAATCAGAGTCCGCCCATCGATCCCGTGCTGCTGGCGCTATCGCTCGGCGCCACATTTGTCGCGCGAGGCTTTTCGGGAGACAAGGCGCAGCTGGTGCCGTTGATTCAAGCGGGATTGCGCCACAAAGGGTTTGCGATCATCGATGTCCTGTCCCCCTGCGTCACGTTCAACGATCACGAGGGTTCCACCAAGAGCTACGTATTCACACGCGAGCACTATCATGCCGCAATGGAAGCCGATTTCGTGCCCCATACCGAATCGATCGCCGTCGACTATCCCGAGGGCGAATCGATACCCGTCGAGCTGCACGACGGCTCTCGCGTCGTGCTGCGTAAGCTTGGAACCAGCTACGATCCCACAGATGCCGCGGCGGCATACCATTTCATCGAAGGCAAGCTGAAACAAAACGAATACGTGACGGGTTTGATCCACATCAACGAGGCCGGGAGCACGGAGTTTCATACGCTCAACAATTCCAGCGCCGTGCCGCTCAACCGCATTCCGTACGAAAAACTTTCGCCCGGCCGCGACGCGTTGGAAAAGCTGATGGGACGCTATCGCTAGGAGCCAGGCTCCTGGTTGCGGGCGGCGATCCTTGTACGCAGTCCGTCGCGCCAACGCGCCGCGCGCTCCATGTATAAATAGATCACCGGCGTGGTGTACAGCGTCAAGACTTGAGACAGCAGGAGACCTCCCACCATGACGACCCCCAAGGGGCGCCGCAGCTCGGAGCCCGCCCCGCTGCCGAAGGCGAGTGGAAGCGCGGCGAGGAGGGTGACGAGGGTGGTCATCATGATCGGCCTGAATCGCGTCAGCGATGCTTGAAAAATGGCTGCCTGGGGAGCCATCCCTTGCGCCTCGAGCGCCAGGGCCTGGTCCACCATCATGATGCCGTTCTTCTTGACGATGCCGATCAAGAGAATCACGCCGATCAATGCGATCAGCGAAAACTCATAGTGCAGCAGCATCAAGGCCAGAAGGCCTCCGATGCCGGCCGAAGGCAGCGTCGATAGGATCGTCAAGGGATGCATGTAGCTTTCGTAAAGCATGCCGAGCACGATATAGATCGCGAGCAGGGCGGCGGTGATGAGGAAGGGCTGGCCGGCGAGCGACTCTTGGAAGGCGCCCGCGCTGCCGGCGAAGAGGGCGGTCAGTCCCGGCGGCGCCCCGACGGTGCGTGCCTTCGCCTGGATTGCATCGACGGCATCGCCGAGCGCCGCTCCGGCGGCGAGATTGAATGAGAGGGTGACCGCCGGAAATTGTCCATCATGGTTTACCGTCAGCGGCGCCGCTGAATGTTCCAGATGACTGATTGCGCCGAGCGGAACCGGCAGCCCGGAGGCGGAGGGCACGTACAGCGCCTCGAGCGCGTTCTCATCGAGCTGCGATGCAGGATCGACTTCCAGAATGGCCCGGTACACATTGATTTGGGTAAAGTAGCTCGCGACTTGCCGCTGTCCATACGCATCGTAGAGCGTATCGTCGACCGCCTGGGTCGATACATCCAGGCGTGCCATGGCGTCGCGGTCAAGCTTGACGGTCAATCGGGGCGCCGTCGGATCGATATCTCCCTCGACATCGCGGATTTGCGGGAGCTGCCGCAGGGCTCCGAGCATGATGGGCGCCCAGTGCTGCAGCTCCGCGAGATTTGGGTCGCGCAGCGTGTATTGAAATTGCGTCTTGCTGACCCGCGCACCGACATTGAGGTCCTGACGCGCCTGCAGGTGGATGGAAATGTCGGTTAGGTCCGCGACACGGCTTTTGGTGCGGCGGATCACATCGTAGACCGATGCGTCGCGCTCGCCGAAGGGCTTAAGATCGATCAGCATGCGGCCGATATTGGTCGAGGGGTCGCCCTCCACCCAAAAATAGACGTTTCGGATGTCCTTGTCCTGCCGCACGCGATCGGCCAGCGCGCGCATGCGCGAAACCATGGCGGGATAGGAAATGTCCGGAGCGGCTTCGGTCACGCCGTTGATGAGGCCGTTGTCTTGCTGTGGAAAGAATCCCTTCGGGATATTGACATAGAGGCTCACGGTGATGATCAAGGTGAGCGCCACTCCGCCGAGCACCCAAACGCCGTGGGCGAGCGACCATTCGAGGCCGCGCCGGTAGAGCGCGAGCACCCGCTCGAAGGCGCGGGTGCTGCGAACGTGGAATCCTCGAAGGGACCGCACGTCCTCGGGCCGCAGCCATTTAACGCAGAGAACCGGTGTCAATGTCAGCGACACTACGCCGGAGATCAATATCGCGACGGTCGCCGTACCGGCGAATTCGCGAAACAACCGCCCGACAATACCTCCCATGAACAGAACCGGGATGAAAACCGCGACCAGCGAAAGGGTCATGGACACGACCGTGAAGCCGATTTCCCGGGAACCGTTCAACGCCGCCGTGACCGGGTCCTCGCCGTGTTCGATGTGACGCAGCACGTTCTCCAGCATCACGATGGCATCGTCGACGACGAAACCAACGGACACGGTCAATGCCATCAGCGATACATTGTCCAGGCTGTAGCCGAGCAGGTACATCGCCCCCGTCGATCCGAACAGGGACATCGGAATGGTCACCGCGGGAATCAAGGTCGCACGAAGGCTTCCCAGAAACAAATAAACGACCAGGACGACGAGCAGGCACGTGATGAGGAGAGTCACTTGCACGTCGGCCACGGAGGCGCGAATCGCCTGAGTGCGGTCGCCAAGCATCACGAGGTGAACCGAGGCGGGTAAATCGTGCTCGAGCGCCGGCAGGATGGCGCGTACGAGTTGCACGGTCGCGTTGATGTTGAATCCAGCTTGTTTGTGGACATCGATCATTACGGCCTGATGACCACCGATCCAGGCGCTCTGCTTGACGTCCTCCACACCATCGATGACCGTGCCGACGTCACGCAGACGCGTCACCGCACCACTGTGCACGGAGACCACCAGGTTGCCGTACTCCGCGGCGTGGCTCAGCTGATCGTTCGTATCCAGCGTCACGGTGGTGCGGCCGCTGTTGAGCGTGCCCTTGGGGCCATTCACCGTCGACGCGGCGACCAGCGCCCTGACGTCCTCCAGGTTGCGCCCCAACGCCGCAAGGCGGCGCGGGTCCACGCGGATCCGAATCGCAGGCTTCTGTCGGCCATGATAGTCCACGACGCCGACGCCCCTGACCCTCGCAATTTGCGGCGTCAGATAATTCTCGACATAGTCGTCAACCGCGGCGATCGGCAATGAATCCGAATAGACGGCAATGGTCATGAGAAGCGCATCGGCGGGGTTCGCCTTCTCGAACGTCGGGGGATGCGGAAGGTTCTTCGGCAGATCGCCAAGCGCGGCGTTGATGGCGCTCTGTACGTCGACCGCGGCCGCATCGACGCTGCGGGCGAGGTCGAACTGCACGTTGATGGAACTCGTTCCCAAGGAACTGCTGGAAGTGATGGTAAGCACTCCCGGAAGATTGGCGAGTGCGCGCTCGAGCGGCGCGGTGATGCCCGCGGCGACGGTCTCCGCACTCGCGCCGGGAAGGTCCGTGGTGATCCCGATCGTCGGAATGTCGACTTGGGGAACTCCGGAGATCGGTAGTTGCAGGTAGCCTGCAACCCCCAGAAACAATATTCCCGCCATCACCAACGATGTCGCGATCGGGCGGCGAATGAACCAGGCCGAGAGGTTCAAGCGGAGCTCAAGAGATCGGCGATGCGGTCATTGGGCGCGAACGGCGACCCGCGCGCCGGCGGCCAGGCGAAACTGGCCCTCGGTGATGACGGGTTCGCCGGCGTCGAGGCCATCGGCAATGATGGATCGGTCCTCAAATACGCCGATGACGCGCACCGGGCGCGGCGTCGCGATTGACTGCCGGGATACGACATAGACAAAAGTGCCCTCGGCGCCGGCTTGAACGGCGGACGTGGGTACGGTCAGTGCGTCCGGCACTTCGCGCAGGCGTACGACCGCGGTCGCGAACTGACCGGGCCACAAGTCGTCGTGGGTGTTGGGGAATATCGCTTTGCAGTGCACGGTCCCCGTTGCGGCATCGATTTGATTGTCGATCAAAATCAACTCGCCCTTGCCGAGTAACTGGCTGCCGTCCTGCGACATTGCCTGCACAGGCACGGGTCCGCGGCGCTGGGCTTCGCGTAATTCGGGCAGGCGGTCTTGGGGCAGTGCGAAGCTCAGCGCAATCGGATGAACCTCGGTGAGCATCGCCAGGCCCGTCGTATCCGTGGTATGGACCACGTTTCCGGCATCGACGAGCCGGGCGCCGATACGTCCCGAGAAAGGCGCCCTGATGGTGGCATAGGACAGCGACAACTTGGCGATGGCGATTTGCGCATCGTCGTTGGCCAGCGTGGCCGTCAATTGATGCACGGTGGCGAGCGCCGTATCGCGGATTTGCGCCGGCGTCGAGTCGAGTTTCAGAAGTCCTTCATAGCGCTCGAAATCAATCCGCGCATTCTCCAGCGATGCAGCGTCGCGGGCCCGCTGCGCTTCGGCGGCCTGCAGCTGCGCGCGGAAGGGCAGGGGATCCAATTCGATCAGCACGTCACCCCGCGCAACCATTTGTCCCTCTCGAAAGCGCACGGATTGAATCTGTCCGTCGATCCGCGGATGCAGCACGACGGTATTGAGGGCGAGTACGCTGCCGACGCTCGTGACCGACAAATCGACGCGGCCGCGAGTCGCCGAAGCCGCCTTCACGGGAATGGCGTCTTCGGGATCGCGGCCCTTCTCGGCGTCGTTTTTTGCAGCGCCGAAGTGCCAAAGTGCGAACGTGGCCAGCGAGGCTATCGTCAGCACGATGACAATCTTCCGGTTCACTCTGCGATCAGGGTGTGCCGACGACCAGCATCGTGAACGAATCCGGTGTCGGAACCGGCCGAGGATGAGGTTGCTCCGGTGTCGCCGCGGGTGCCGGACCAAAATCGGCGCTCGCCAGGTAGACCTTGCCGCTGGTGGGATCGAACGCCATCGTGCGTGCTCCGCGCTTCGTCGGTACAGACTCGACGACGCGGTAGCGATCGGCGGATTCCTGATGCACGACAGTGAGGGTTCCATCACCACCGTTCGAACTGAACACCAGGCCCCGTTTTTCGTCGTATGCAACGGCGTCCGGGCCATCGCCTATCGCGATCTTGGCCACCTGCTTGCCGCTCACGGCGTCGGTCACCGCCATGACCTTGCCATCGCACACCGAGAAGACGCGATGATGAGTCTTGTCGAGTGCGATTCCCGTGGGGGTCGCACATCCCGGCAAGGTCCACGTTGCCTTGATCGCCAATTTGCGGGTGTCGATGACGACCATCTGCCCGGGTTCGCTTTCAATATTGACGTAGATCTGGCCCTCTCCGTCGTTCACCGCGAATTCCGGCTTATCCGGTACCGCAAGCGTGCTGACGACCGCCAAGGTCGTGGTGTCGAGAATCGACACATCCTTGCTGCGGCCGTTGAACGTAAACAGATGTTTACCGGCCGGATCGTACAGAATGGCGTCCGGGTTGTGGCCCGAAACCGGGACTTCCTTGATCGTCTTCAAGGTGTCCAGATCGAATACCGTCACGGAGTCCGCCTTGCCGTTGCTGGTAAAGCCGCGCTTGAGATCCGGCGCCAATGCAATGCCGTGTACCCCATTCGTGTCCGCGATGGTCCCGACCAATTTCCCCGATCGGGTGTCGAGGACGTCGACGCGCGTCGCTCGGCTTATGTAGAGGCGGCCGGTCGCAGCGTCGAGCGTGAGATAGTCCCAGCCGCCGGCGCCGCCGAGATTCCAACGTTGCAGAATCTTGAGCGAGGGATCCGCAGGTGCCGCTTCGGCGGCGGCGCCCAAGAGAGTTCCCACCAGCAATCCGGCCGCTACCACGCGGACAATATTTAGACGTAAGGAAAGCATCAAGACCTCCAGGATGGTAAAGGAGTGGCAGAATATCGGGAATTTGTCTTCACGATGCAATATTTGGGACGCATTGTTCGGATACCGGAGGGTCCGGCTCTTCGCCAAGCGATGATGCCAGAGCCCGGGACGCCGCGGTAACGGAAAATTGACCTCGAATTTAGGATTCATTCAGGTTGCCGCGTTAGAGTCCGCCGAAGCAAAGCCAAATGCGGATAAATTGTACTCAACTGGTGAAGAGCATCATGAAAACTGTATCTATGTTGTTTGCGGCCTCCCTGTCCCTGTCTCTGTCGATGCTGTCCGATGTAGCGGGCGCCGGGCAGGTGTTGCATCTGACGCCGGCGGCGTCGATCGAAATACCCAACTCCAAGGGAAAGTTCGATTTTCTACGCATCGATTCGAAGCGTAACCGTTTGCTCGCCGCACATGAGAACGACGGTACTTCGGATTTCATCGATCTGAAGACGAACACGTTGATTACCCGCGTGAAAACGGGCGGCCCCGTCGACACGGCCGTGGACAACGATTCGAAGTTTTACTATGTCAGCGTGCAGGAGCCGCAGCGCGTTGCCGTGTTCGACGCCGAGACCATGAAGGAAGTGAAATCCATCAAGACCGCGGGCCCCACGGACGCGATCATTTACGAACCGAATAATCACATGGTCTACGTCACACACGACGAGGGTGCGGACGTATGGGTCATCGATCCGGCCAGCGCGAAGGTGGTGGCCACCATCGCCATACCCGGTGTGCCGGAGTTCATGGTGTATGACGAGAAAGCGGATCTGATCTACTTGAACATCAAAACGAAGGACGTAGTCGCGGTCATCGATCCAGCAAGCAACAAAGTCACGGCGCAATGGCCCACCGCGCCGGCGCTGGCGCCCCATGGCTTGGCCTTCGATGCCGCCAATCATCGGATCTTCGCCGCGGGGGACAACGGTAAGCTGGTGGTGATCGACACCAAAACCGGCTCGGCCACCGGCTCCATCGACATCGTACCCAAAGTCGATCAGATCACGTTCGATGCGACGAGGGAACTCCTGTACTGCGCCGGTGTGGACAAGATGTCGGTGATTCGCACGGCCGGCGACAAAGTGGTGGCCTTGGGCGATTTGCCCACGGCCGCAACGGCCAGGAACGTGACGGTGGATCCGCAGACGCATGCGGTGTGGACCACCTACACCGACGGAAAGAGTTCGTTCGCCAAATCATGGCTGCCGCCCCAGCCCTAATTCGGGAGTCGCCCCCGGGGCCGGTATGTGACCCGGGGGCGGCAACGCGGTAACATGCCCGGGTCTGGGGAAGCCTACGAAAATACTCGTCGTCGAAGATCAATACCGCATCGGGACCTTCCTCAAGCAGGCGCTTCTGGAACGCTCGTATGCGGTGACGTGGGCGCGATCCTGCACCGAGGCCAGCGACGCGCTGTGCGAGTCCAGCCATGACGCCATCATCCTCGATCTGGGATTGCCGGACGGCGACGGTCTGAAACTCCTGCAGCAGTGGCGCAAGTCCGGGTTCAACGAACCCGTACTGATCCTGAGCGCCCGAGATGCCGTGCAGGACCGCATCAAGGGACTGGACATCGGGGCCGACGACTACTTGTCGAAGCCATTCAGCATGGAAGAATTGATGGCGCGCATGCGCTCGTTGCTGCGGCGCCAATCGGCGGTAAAGGAAGCGGTATTGGAGCACCGGGGCATCAAGCTCGACCTGGTCGGGCGCACCGTGCACCTCGCGGGCGAGCCCGTCGATTTGACCAGCCGCGAATTTGCGCTGCTGGAGATCTTCATGCAAAACGTCGGGCGGATCCTCTCCCGAAAGTTGATCTGTGAGAAGTGCTGGTCGTCGCACTATGATCACGAAGCCAATTTATTGGACGTCTATATGAGCCGTCTGCGCGCGAAATTCGAAGCCATACCAGGGCCGCCGGTGTTCAAGACCGTGCGCGGCGTCGGCTATCAACTGCTGTGAAATCGATCGGCGAGCGCCTTGCGCTGTGGTACGCGGGCGCAGCAACCTTGACGATGGTCGGATTGTTCATTGCGGGGTACTACCTGCTCGAAAATCAGTTGATCCGCGGACTCGACCTGCTCAACAAGGCGCAGTTCGCGCAGATACGCGCGCATTTGGGCGAAGACTTCGCGACCTTGGATTCGCGACTCATCGATGCCCGCATTCGGGAGACCAGCGATTTTTCGTCGGTGCTCTTCTTCATCACCGTCGATGATCGAAGCGGACCAGTGCGCCCGGTCTTCTATTCCACGAACCTGCGGGGTATGCCGATCCCCGACGTACCCGGGCAGCACGTCTTCGACGCCTTCCTGACGGGTATCGGCGAGCTGCGCGTCGGCGAATTCTTACTGGGCCCGTTCGATGTCACGATCGCCACGCCGCTCAATGGCGTACGCGAGGCAATGCGCCACTACAGCGAGATCTGCATCTGGATGCTGTTCGTGATGATAGCGATCAGCGGCGCCATCGGTTTCGGACTGAGCCGGCTGGCGCTGCGTCCGGTGCGCCTGATCCGCGAGACAGCCAATCACATCAGTTCCGACAACTTGAGCGAGCGCATTCCCGTGGCGGCGGTGCGCGACGAGATTTCCGAACTTGCGCAACTCCTGAATCTAATGTTCGATCGGTTGGAATCGGCGTTCGATCAGATTCGCCGCTTTACGGCCGAGGCCTCGCACGAACTGAAGACACCGCTGTCCCTCATCAGACTGCAGGCCGAAAAAATGTTGATGCACGGCAAGCTGGAAGCGGCGGATGAGGAATCGGTGCATATGCAATTGGAGGAGATTTCGCGGCTCAGTCAAATCATCGAAGAGCTGTTGTTCCTGTCGCGCGCCGAGGCGCGCGACATCGAATTGCAATTGGCGCCGCACGAACCGGAGACCTTGTTGCAAAACTTCGGTCAAGACGCTCGAGTGCTCTCGGAACATCGTGGGCTGCGATTCGTGCAGACGCACCAAGGCTTGGGCAGCGTGCTGGTGGAGCCGCGCTGGCTGAGACGGGTGTTGCTGAATCTGCTCGCCAATGCACTGAATGCGTCTCCACCCGGCGGGACGGTGACGCTGCATTCGGTGGTGGACGCCGGGATGTGGCGGGTGTCGCTGGCGGATCATGGCCCCGGGGTTCCCGCCGAATTGCGTGAACGAATCTTCGAGCGTTTTTTTCGTCTTTCCCCGACCGCGGGCTCGGAAGAGAGCGGCAGCGGCCTGGGGCTTGCCATTTGCCGCAGCATCATTGCGCTTCACGGCGGCCGCATCTGGGCGGACGGCTCGCCGGGGTCGACGGGATTGTGCATTGTTTTCACCGTCCCCACGGTGGCCTGATCGCGTGTCGGGTATACAAATCTGTACAGATCTGTTCGCGCTCTCCGTGGTAGCGTGAAATCATGGGGTGTTGTAGGAAACTAACGGCAGCATGAATTCGGGCAGCGCTTTTATACGTCTAATTCTAGTCGCCGGGATCGGTGCGGGGTGTTCCTTGCAGCCGACGAAACCACCCGCCGTCGCGATGCCCGCCTCGTTCGAACAGGCGTTGCCTGCCGAACAGGCCGCTTGGCTGGGCAAGGATTGGTATCAGGGTTTCGGCAGTTCCGAGTTGAACGGCCTGATCGAGCAGGCGAGCAGCAACAATCTTGACGTAAGCGCGGCACGGTCGCGGATCGCACAGGCCGATGCACGTGCCCGGCAGGCGCATGCGGCCATTCTTCCCACCGTCGACGCGGGAGGCAACGCCAACTATCTGGCGGGTCATTCGGTCAACGGGACGGCGCACGAAACGGACTGGGCCGCGCTGCTGTCGGCCAGCTATGAAGTGGATTTCTGGGGCAAGAACCGCGCGACGGCCGATTCCGCGCGCTTGTTGACCGTCGCGGCGCGCGCCGATCACGACACCGTGGCGTTGACCACCCTGGCGGGCGTCGCCAACGGCTACTTCCAGGTGCTGTCCTTGCGCCAGCGCCTGAGCATCGCCCGCTCCAACGTGGACGCCGCTCGCAGCCTGATGGCGATTGTCGATGCCCGCTTCAATGTCGGGTTGTCCAATCCGGTGGAGGTGGCTACCCAGAAAGCGGCCCTTGCAAGCTCCGAGCTCATCATTCCGGAACTCGAGCAGACGGAAGTGGAGGCACTTGCCGCACTGGCGCTGCTGGTGGGCCGCCAGCCGGAAGGATTCACGGTCGAGGGGGCGCCGCTCGAGTCGCTCACGGAGCCCACCGTAACGGCCGGATTGCCGTCGGATCTGCTGCAGCGGCGCCCCGACGTGTACACGGCCGAGGCGAATCTCAAATCGGCGAGCGCCGACCTCGTCGTCGCTCGCGCCGCGCTCTACCCGTCGTTGAGCCTTACGGCCTCCGGGGGGGTGCAGAATCCCGCGTTGAACGCCGCCATCCTGTCACTGAGCGGTGTGGGTCCCACCGTGAATCTCGGTGCATCATTGACGCAGCCGATATTCAACGCCGGCAAACTGCGGGCCCAGCGAGCTGAGGCGCAGGCCAAGCAGGAAGAGCTGGTGTCGAAGTACCGGGCGGCGATCATGGCGGGGCTCGTCGACGCCGAGAACTCCCTGTCGTCCATTCATCATTTGGATGCGGCCCGCACCTTCCAAGAGGAGAGCCTGGCGCAGAGCGAGCGCGCCTTCGAGGGCGCGCAGCTGCGGTACAAGGAAGGATACGGCGATTTTCTGACGGTGATCGAGGCGCAGAGAACTCTCTACGCCGCACGCGACCAGTTCAGTCAGTACAAGCTCGCGCGGCTGCAGGCATTGGTAAGCCTGTGCAAGGCTTTGGGGGGCGGTTGGCAGGCGCCGGAACGCGCTGCTCAACCGCAAGCGGCAGGATTGCAAAACTTTTGATGAGTACGCTTATGTTGACAACGAGATCGATTCGGATCGCCTGGACACATCATCGCGCCCCACTCCAGTTCATCGGCGCCCTGTGTCTCGCGTCTTCGCTGCTCGCAGGCTGCCACAAGGCGCCGCCCGCCGCGGCGGACGCGGCGGCGCCGGCATCCGGCGCAGGAGCCAAACCGGAATCGGCTGCGAAAACAGGGGCGGGATCGAAGGACGAGGGAGGCGACAAAGCAGAGGCGGGCGCCAAAGACGAAGCGGGCGCCAAAGAAGAGGCGGGCGCCGGCGTCACGCTGACGCCGGAACAGATCGAGAAGCTGGGCGTGGCCACCGAGACCGTGCAGTCGACCGATTACACAGAAGAAACCGCAGGATACGGCGTCGTCGTTGCCCACGAGGCCATCGCACAAGCGGCGGCCGAGCTGGTCACTGCGCAGGCGACGGCGCGCTTGAGCCAATCCGGGTTGTCGCGTGCGAAGCGGCTCTCCGGTACGCCGGGGGCCGTGTCCGCCGACGTCGAGGAAACGGCGGCGAACAAGGCCGAGGTGGACGCTGCTGCTTTGACGCTGACCATGCAGCGCATGTCGTCGACGCTGGGCATGAACCCGCCGTGGAAGGCCGGTGAGAACAGCCCCATTCTGCAGGATCTGGCCGGCGGCCGGACCAAACTGGTGCGGGTGACCTTTCCGCTCGGTGCGCTCAGCGGCGGAATTCCCTCAAGTCTTCGCGCCGCGCATATCGGCGGCAGCAAGCCCGACAAGAGTTGGAAAATGAACAAGGTTTGGGACGCGCCGGCCGACACCAATGTCCCGGGGCGGAGTTTTTTCGCGCTGCTCAAAGGCAGCGACGCCGGGGAGGGTGAGCGGCTGCTGGTGTGGGCGCCCATCGGTGAGTCGGTGACCGGCGTGGTGGTTCCTGCCACAGCGGCGGTGATGAGCGACGGCAAGTATTGGTGTTACGTCGAGAAAAAGCCGGGCAATTTCGTAAAATCCGAAATCGATACGGCCAGACCCGTGCCCGACGGTTACTTCCTCACCGAGGGCGTGGCCGCGGGCGATAAGGTCGTGACCACGGCGGCCGGCCAGTTGCTGGCGCGCGAGTCTAACTCGGGCGCGGAAGCAGAATAGCCATGATGCGGGCACTCGTCACGCTGTGCGTGCGTCACTTCGGCGCGGTTACGGCGCTCACGATACTGGCACTGGTCCTGGGATGCTGGGGCGCGCTCCAATCACCCTTGGATGTGTTTCCCGAGTTCGTTCCCTCGCAGGTCGACATCCAGACGGAGGCCCCGGGGTTCGCCCCCCAGCAAGTCGAGGAACTCGTCACCAAACAAGTGGAAAATGCCGTGAACGGCGCAGCCGGGCTCGCCATCCTGCGTTCCGAGTCGGTACCCGGACTTTCCGTGGTTACGATCACCTTCGAGGATGGTGTCGACGTGCACATCGCACGTCAGGGAATTTCCGAGCGGCTGTCCGAGCTGGGTAGCTCGCTGCCGGCGGGAGTGGGTACGCCGAAGCTCTCACCCCTGGTGTCGAGCACCATGGACCTGTTGAAGATCGGCCTTTTGTCCGACAAAGTCGATGCGTATACCCTGCGCGATACCGCGGATTGGATCATCAAACCGCGGCTGCTGGCCGTTCCGGGCGTGGCCCATGTCAACGTGTTCGGCGGTGCGGTCCGCCAGATTCAGATTCTGCCCGACGTTCGCAAGCTGGCGAGCTTCAATGTCACCCTCGCTGACCTGTCGGACGCGGCGCGTGCCGCTCTACCGCTCCGGGGCGCAGGGTTCATCGACATCGCCGCTCAACGAATTCTCTTGAGGTCACCGACTCCCGAGCCGGAACTGAGCCCGATCAGTCAGGCCGTGGTTGCCGTACGCAACAATACGCCGATCCTGATTCGCGACGTCGCGGAAGTTAAATTCGCACCGGCACTGCGATCGGGTGATTCGCTCATCATGGGCAAACCGGGCGTGATGATGTCGCTCTCGAGTCAGTACGGTGCGAACACGTTGACGGCGACTCTGGCGGTGGAGAAAGCGCTGGCGGATTTGGAGCCCGCACTCAAGAGCCGCGGGATCACGCTGTATGGCGGCCTGCATCGTCCCGCGAATTTCATCGAGCGGGCGCTCGGTGATCTGAAGGAATCCTTGGTCATCGCGGCGGTACTGATTCTCGCGGTCCTGTATTTATTCCTGCGCGATTTCCGCGCCGCCCTGATTGCGTTCACGGCCATACCGCTGTCATTGCTGGCGGCGGTGGCTGTCCTCGACCGCATGGGGCTTACGCTGAATACCATGACGCTCGGCGGATTTGCCGTGGCATTGGGGGTGCTGGTCGACGATGCCATCATCGGCATTGAGAACATCCTGCGTCGGCTGCGAGAAAACAGGCTGCTGCCGGAGCCCAAGCCGCGGCTCGAAGTGGTGAAAGAGGCGTCGTTGGAGGTGCGGGGCCCGGTGATTTATGCCACGGCAGTGGTCATCGCGGTGTTCCTGCCTGAATTGTTCACGTCCAGTGTGCAGGGTCACTTCGTCGGTCCGCTTGCCTTGGCGTTCATCTTCGCGGTGGTGGCCTCGTTGGTGGTGGCGATGACGTCGACGCCGGCGTTGTGCGCCCTGTTCTTGCGCGGGCACGATGCACGGCCCGAGGCACGGTGGCTGCAGCGGCTCAAGGGTTGGCAAAGTGCCGCCGTTCATCGAGTCGGTGCGCATTTCAAGCTGGTCGCCGGGATCTTGCTGGCCATGGTCATCGCCGCGATGGCGGTACTGCCGTTCGTCGGCGGGACTTTCATGCCGGACTTCAAAGAAGGTCACTTCGTCCTGCAGGTATCCAGTTCCATCACGGGCACTTCGCTCGATGAGATGCTCGACGTGGGCAAGCGCATCAGCGCCGATGTGCTGGCGCTGCCTTATGTGCAAAGCATCGAGCAACAAGTCGGCCGCGCGGAGTTGGGCGAAGATACCTTCGGTCCGCATCGAACCGAATTTCACGTCGAGCTCAAGCCGGATACCACCGTCGATCAAGGTGCGGCGCAGCAAGAATTGCGGGCGATTTTGGAAAAATATCCGGGAATACAGAGCGAAGTAGTCACTTTTCTCGGCGATCGCATCAGCGAGAGCTTGAGTGGTGAGACTGCCCAAGTCGCGGTCAAGATTTTCGGCGACGACCTCGACGCGCTCGACGCAACCGGGGACAAGATCGTCGCCGCGCTGGGAAAAGTTCCAGGCGTCGTTGATTTGCAGTTCAAACGGCAGAGCGGTACGCCGACCATCGCCATCGAGGTGCTGCCGCAGGCACTCGCGGCGACCGGCCTCAAAGTGCAGGACGTGCTCGACTCGATTGAATCCGCGTATGCGGGGAAGGTCGTCGGAGAAACGTTCAAGGGCACCCGGACCGTCGGCGTTGTCGTGTTGCTGCCCGATGAGATACGTCATCAGCCCACGCGGCTGGCGCAGCTCATGATCGCCAGTCCGTTGGGACCCGTGCCGTTGTCGCAGGTCGCGCACGTGGCCGCAACGCAAGATCGTTATAGTATCCAGCACGATGGGGGCCAGCGGCGCGTGGCCATCACTTTCAACGTCAAAGGGTCGCTGCAGCAGATCGTGAAACAGGCGCAACAAGCGATTGCAACGTCGGTCAAGCTGCCCACGGGCGTGTTCATCGAATTCACGGGCGCCGCGGAAGCCGAGGCGCAGACGCGCAACGAGCTCTATATGTATTCCGGGCTTGCGCTCGCATTGATCGTGATGATCCTATTCGTGTCGTTTCATTGGCGCGCCAACAGCTGGCTGGTGCTGGCGAATCTGCCGTTCAGCTTGATCGGCAGCGTACTTGCGATCGCGGTCACCGGAATAGGGATCTCCCTCGGCACGGTGGTGGGCCTGGTTACGGTGTTCGGGGTGAGCGCCCGCAACGCCATTTTGCAGCTCGCGCACTACGAGCACTTGGTGGAGGTGGAGGGTGCTCCGTGGAGTCTCGATGTCGTCATTCGAGGCGCCAACGAGCGGCTGATTCCCATTCTGATGACGGCCGCGGTGACGGCGCTGGGCCTGGCGCCGCTCGCCATTGGGATGAATCGACCGGGCCAGGAGATCGAGGGCCCCATGGCGGTGACCGTGCTGGGGGGGTTGCTGTCATCCACATTGCTGAACCTGTTCGTTCTTCCCGCGCTCGCACATCGATACGTCCGCATCCGTCCCTAGGCGCGGGATGTGACCGATCAGTCGCGGCCAACCAGAATCCTCAAATCCGACGGGTTCCGTCTTGCGGCGGCGTTTGCGCTCCTCTTTCTCGCATTCACCGGAATTCTGATCGGCACGGTTCTCTGGATCGTCGAGGGCACGCAGCGAGCGGCGCTGATCGGCGCGAATGATGCGGACATCACGACGGTCATCAACGGCTTCCTCGATGAGGGAGTACCGGAGGCGGTCGAGGTCGTGAAGCAAAGACTGGGACCAACGATTCCCGGCCGCGCCTTTCATCCTGATTGCTATATGATTCTCGAAAACGACCGGCAACAGCGGCTCGCGGGAAATCTGAATGAATTTTCGCCGAGACTCGGCGTTTTCGAAATCACTTTGCCGGGTTCGGGTGGTCCAGAGCACGCTGCGGAATCCGCACCGCGCAGGCCGACGGTTATCTTGGGGCGCGGCATCGAAATCACGGCGGGCGTCTACCTGTTCGTCGGCCGCGATACCACGCTGCTGTCGGCTACGCGTGACCGGATCCTGAGAGCGTTCATGTGGGTGGTCCTGGGCGCAACGGTCATTGCCGCAACCGGCGGCCTATTGTTGGGGTTTCGCTTCATGCGGCGCGTGGATGCGATCGCGCAAACGTGCCAGGGCATCGTCGCCGGACGGCTGGATGAGAGGATTCCGCTCACGGGCCGCGAGGACGAGTGGGATCGTCTCGCCGGAGCGATCAATGAAATGCTCAATCGCATTTCCGCGCTGCTCGACAATCTGCGTCAAGTATCGAGCGATGTCGCCCACGATCTGCGAACACCGCTCACGCGAGTGCGCAACCGGCTCGAAGAGGCGCACGGCAAATCCATGAGCCTCGAGGACCATTCGGCGGCCGTCGCGACTGCGATCGACGACATGGATCAGCTTCTCGCGATGTTTTCCGCCTTACTGCGCATTTCTCAGGTGGAGGCGGGTGCGCGGCTCAACACCTTCTCGGTGGTGTCGTTGACCGAGATCTTGGATAACGTCTATCAGATGTATCTACCTGTGGCGGAGGATTGCCGCCGCTCGCTCACATCGAGCCTTGCCGGAGGCGCTCGAATCCGCGGTGATGCGGAACTGTTGATGCAAATGTTCAGCAATCTGGTGGAGAACGCGATCCGGCACACGCCTGAACACACGAGAATACGGATCAACCTCACGGTTGAAGGCGAACTTGTCGCTGCATCGATCATCGATGACGGACCCGGGGTCGACCCGAACGAGCATGAAAAGGTGCTGCGGCGCTTCTATCGGGGCTCGAGCAGCCGCTCGACTGAGGGGCACGGATTGGGATTGGCCCTGGTCGCCGCGATCGCCCAGCTCCATCAGGCGAAGTTGACGCTCTCCGATGCGAAACCCGGATTGAAGGTGGAGGTCTCCTTCAATCTGCCCGCCGACGACCACGGCTAATCCGCCGGGGATCGCTCGTGCCCCGGACGTGCTTGCTAGTCCAAGTAAGGAGTATGTGGTAATATATTGATTATTAATGATTAAAAAGTACGAATTACTGCAAAGGATCTACTGGGAAGACACCGACGCCGGGGGCGTCGTCTACTACGCGAATTACCTTAAGTTCATGGAGCGATGCCGGACCGAGTGGCTGCGTTTTCTCGGCATCGATCAGCTTCGGCTGCGGCTCGACCGCCATCTGCAATTCGCCGTGGTGAGCGTCGCAGTAGACTTCCTTCGTCCCGCGCTCCTCAATGATGAAATTATCGTCACCGCCGAACTCGAGCGGTTGAGCGGTGCGACAATTTCGTTCAAGCAGACCATCATGCGCGGCGAGGCCCAACTGATCGACGCGAGCACGCGCGTTGCCTGTCTCGATTCCGGCACGCTGAAACCACGTGCTATCCCCAAGGACCTATTTTTGGAGTGGCGCAATGGGCAATGACTTGTCGATCTGGACCCTGGTGCTCGACGCGAGTCCCATCGTGCAGGCCGTCATGGTGCTGCTCTTGGGGGCCTCCATCGCCTCGTGGGCCGTCATCTTCAAGAAGGGCCGCGTGATTTCCTATTCGCGACGGCAAGCCGATCAGTTCGAAACGGCGTTCTGGTCGGGCGGCGATCTTTCGACCCTGTACCGAAGCATCGAGACCAAGGGGCGCGAGGGGACCGGCGAGCAAAGCATCTTCGAGTCGGGCTTCGGCGAATTCAGCCGGTTGCGCCAACAGGGGTTGCCCACCGATCAGCTTCTCGAGGGAGCGCGCCGTGCGATGCGGGTGGCGCAAATGCGCGAACAAGACCGCCTCGAGCGCAATCTGGCCATGCTCGCCACGGTCGGATCCACCAGCCCGTACGTGGGTTTGTTCGGCACCGTCTGGGGCATCATGAGCGCGTTTCACAACCTGGGTAACGTGCAGCAAGCGACGCTCGCAGCCGTGGCGCCCGGAATTGCGGAAGCGCTGATCGCCACGGCGATCGGCTTGTTCGCCGCCATTCCCGCGGTCGTGGCCTACAACCGATTCGCCGATCAGGTGAGCCGTTTGGAACTCAGGTTCGACACATTCGTCGAAGAGTTCTCAACGATTCTTCACCGTCATGGGCCTGCCCGGGCGCCGCAGGCCTGATATGGCCGCCCGCCTTCGTCGACGCAAGCTGATGGGGGAGATCAACGTGGTGCCGTACATCGACGTCATGTTGGTGTTGCTGGTGATCTTCATGATAACGGCGCCGCTGCTCAAGGAAGGCGTCAAGGTCGATTTGCCCGATGCGGGCGCCCAGCCCATCGATGCCGAATTCCTCGCCAAGCATGAGCCGCTCATCCTGACCATCGACAGCCGCGGCCGCCTTTTCATCAATTTCGGGCAAAATCAGGACAAACCCTCATCGGAGGAGACCGTCAGTGCGCGGACCTCGGCGCTTCTGCGGCGGGATCCGCAGACACCGGTCTTGGTCAAGGCCGATACCACCGTCCCCTACGGCACGGTGGTACACGCCATGGTGTTGCTGCAGCATGCCGGCGCCGCCAAAGTGGGTTTTTTGACGGACCCGGTGAGGCCCGTCAACGGCGCGCGTTGAATGCGGAACTTTCTGCGTGAACACTCCTGGCCGGTGGTCGTGTCCGTATTGCTGCACGGACTGCTCGTAGCCGGACTGCTGCTAGCGACGTATATCTCGAGTCAACAGCATCTACCCACCGTGCAGCCGATTCCCATCGATGCCGTGGTGGTCAATTCCCAGGTGCTGCATGCGGCGCAACGGGCGCAGGCCGAGCATGCCGAACAGGAAGTCGCACGGGCGCGCACCGCCGCCGAGGCGAAGGCGGCGGCGGAACAGGCCGATGCGGATGCCCATGCCACCGCGGAAGCCGAGGCAATTGCCGCCAATCAAGCGGCGACGCAGACCGCGAAGCGTGCCGAGAATGAAGCCGACAACGCGGCTCGCGCCGAAGCCGCGAAGCAGGCGAAAGCCGTACAAGCAGCGCAGGCGGCCGATGCCGCCAAGGCGGCCGCCGCGGAGCAAGCAAAAACCGCGCAGGCCGAGCATCGCGCCGACGCCGATAGGGCCGCGGCGGCAGCGCAAGCCGCCCTCGATGCCCGCCGCGCGGCGGAGGCGCAGAAGGCCACCGACGCCAGGCAAGCTGCCGACGCCAGGCAGGCGGCCGAGGCCAAACAGGCCGCAGATGCCAAGCGCGCGGCCGAGGAGCGGGCCAAGCAGGATCGGGAGGCTGAACTGCGCAGACAGCTCGCCGACGAGGAACATGTCTCCGCAGTCGAATCCGGTCCGCTGCGTGATCGCTACATCGCCTTACTTCGGAATAAAATCCAGAACGCGTGGATCAAGCCGCCGTCGGCGACGGCCGGCGTCGACTGCCTGGTTCAGGTGACTCAGGTCCCCGGCGGCGAGGTCACCGGCGCCAGGGTCACGCAGTGCAATGGCGATGCAGCAGTGCGCCAGTCGATCGAGAATGCGGTGTATCGTGCATCGCCCTTGCCGGATCCCCCGGATCCGGCGCTGTTCGAAAGAAACTTAAGTTTAAGGTTCAGGCCTAATGAATAGACTTCTTGTGTTGCTGGCGATGATCGGACTCGTCATGGTGTGCCCGCCCACTCGGGCGGAACTTGTTGTGGAGGTCACGAAGGGACAGGACGACGCCATTCCGATCGCCATCGTGCCGTTCAACTCGCCGACGGAGGCTGCGGCGTCCTTCGACGTGGCGCAGCTCGTGAGCGATGACCTGGCGCGCAGCGGGCGCTTCAAGAGCATGGCTCGCCAGGACATGATCGAAACGCCGCATGTCGGTGCGAGCATCGGTTTCGATGATTGGCGCCGGCTCAACAACGATTACATCGTGGTGGGGCAGGTTCAGGCCGAGAGCCCCGATCGCTACAACATCGTGTTCGAACTCTACAACGTGCTCAATCGACAGCGCCTCCTGGGTTATCAAATCAGTGCGAACAAGGCAGGGTTGCGTCTTGCGAGCCACCAAGTTGCGGACATGGTGTTTCAGAAGATTCTCGGAATTCGCGGTGCGTTTGCCACGCGCATCGCGTACGTCTCGGTTCTCGGGCATCTGCCGAACAAGTCTTATCAGCTGATCGTGGCGGATGCCGACGGCATGAATCCGCGTGTGGTGATGCAATCCAATGAGCCGTTGATGTCCCCCTCATGGTCCCCGGACGGCCAGAGCCTGGCGTATGTGTCCTTCGAGGGTCGACTGCCCACGGTGTATGTCCAGGAATTGAAGTCGGGCGAGCGGCGCCGGGTGTCCGCGCGGGCGGGCGTGAACCAAGCGCCGGCGTGGTCGCCGGACGGGAAAAAGCTCGCTCTCACTTTATCGACCCGGGACGGTAATCTGGACATCTATACGCTGGATCTGGCGAGTCAGGCGCTGACCCGTATCACCGACGATCCGGGGATCGACACCGAACCGCAGTGGTCGAAAGACGGCAGAAGCCTCTATTTCACATCCGACCGCGCCGGAGGACCCCAGATTTACCGTGTCGGTATCCAGCCCGGCGACAAGCCGCGCCGCCTCACCTTCCAGAACTCCTACAATGCGCGACCCCGCCTGTCGCCGGATGAGTCGCAGCTCGCCTTCGTGACTCAAGAGGAGGGCGCCTATCGCATTGCCACCATGGATTTGCGCGGGCGAGGCGATGTGCAAGTGCTGACCCGGGGCCACTTCGACGTGTCGCCGAGTTATGCGCCGAACGGCGCCGAGATCATCTATGCCACCCGGGATCGCGGGCGCGGTGTCCTGGCGCTGGTGAGCGCGGATGGGCGTGTTCAGGAACGATTGGTGTCCAGCGAGGGAGAGGTGCAAGAGCCGGCTTGGTCGCCGTTCTAAGGCTAAAGATGGCCGAACACAGTACACAAGAGCGGCATTCGCCGGTAGGCTTGGGGTCAAGGTAGAAATCTTTTGACGGAGAATTGCATGAAACGAATGATAACGATCGCCTGTTTGCTGGCTGGAGCGGTACTGCTGGCGGGATGTCCCAAGAAGGCCACGACAGTTCAGCCGCCGACGGCCGGATCGCAGGTGGGCGATTCGTCGAACACCTCGCCGAGCGGTGGCGCTTCGACCAGCGGCAGCGATCTCGGAGGTGATAACGGCGCCAACGCCCGGGGAGAAGTCGGCGATGCGACCGGTCCATTGGCTCGCAAAGTCATCTACTTCGATTTCGACAAATCGGAGATCAAGCCCGAGTATGCCGATATCGTGAAGGCGAGTGCGCAGACTCTCACCGAGCGTCCCGGCCTCAAGGTGAAGCTGGAGGGCAACACGGACCAACGCGGCACCCGCGAATATAACATCGGGCTGGGCGAACGCCGCGCCCAGGCGGTCCGGCGCGCCCTCATGCTGCAAGGCGTTGCGGAGAAGCAGGTCACCACCGTGAGTTTCGGCTCCGAACGCCCCGCCGCCGAGGGCGACGATGAATCTGCCTGGTCGCGGAACCGGCGCGTGGAATTGGTCTATCTGCAGTGAACCGTAGAGCTTCAATCTGGGGCGCAGTCTGTCTTGCCTGCTGGGCGATGACCGGCTGCGCGGCGACCCCTCCCGAGGAGGATCCGGTTCACATCAAGCTCAACGATATCGACACACGTCTGGCGCGGATCGAACGTGTGGTTTCGAACCAGAGCTTGCAGGACATGGCAAACCAGATGGACTCGTTGCGCAACGACGTGCGCTCCATGCGCAACGACGTCGACGTGTTGAATCACTCCCTCGAGTCGGCCCGCAAGCAACAAAAGGACCTATACGCCGATCTCGATGCGCGGCTGAAGGCGGTCGAGGCTCGCGGCGGCGCCGCAGCGGCCGCCGGAGCGTCGGCGGGAGCGGGGGATGCCCAATCGGCGGACGGCGACAAGGGCGCCTATCAGGCGGCGTTCGATCTTCTGAAGGCCGGCCAATACGATCGCGCCATTGTGGGATTCCAGGCCTTTCTCTCGACCTACCCGAACAGCGCATTGGCCGACAATGCGCAGTATTGGCTGGGAGAGGCTTACTACGTGAACAAGCAATTTCCAGAGTCGCTGGCCGCATTCCAGCGGGTCGTGGAAAAATTTCCCGGCTCGCGCAAGCTTCCGGATGCGCTCCTGAAAATCGGTTACTGCGACTATGAACTGAAGGATTATTCGGGGGCGCGTAGTGCGCTCGAGCAAGTGCCGGCAAAATTTCCGGACTCCGCATCGGCACGCCTGGCGCAGCAACGCCTGGAAAAAATGGCGGCCGAGAAGCATTGAACGACACCATCCTCAAGCGTGAGCGCCTCCGCGTCAACGAGATCTTTCACTCGCTGCAAGGGGAGGCTGACGCGGTAGGGTATCCCACGGTGTTTGTCCGGCTGACCGGCTGTCCGTTGCGCTGTCAGTATTGCGACACCGAGTATGCGTTTCATGCCGGCGACTGGTACGACCTCGATGCCATCATCGACCAGGTGCGCAGTTTCGGCGCCCGCCACGTCTGCGTGACGGGTGGCGAGCCGCTGGCCCAGCCCGATTGCTTGAGGCTTCTGACCCGGCTCTGCGACGATGGGTTCAAGGTGTCGCTGGAGACGAGCGGTGCCCTGGATATTGCAGAAGTGGACCCGCGAGTCTCCCGGGTGGTCGATGTAAAAACGCCGGGTTCGCGGGAAGCAGCACGGAACCGGGCCGAAAACTTCGGCTTGCTCACGCGGCGCGACCAGTTGAAATTCGTCATTTGTTCGCGCGAGGATTACGACTGGAGCAAGGCCTATCTTCGGGAGCATGGGTTGTCCGCCCGTTGCGAGGTCCTGTTCTCGCCGAGTTACACCCAGGTGCCGCCTGCGACCCTGGCGGAGTGGATTCTTGCCGATCGTCTGCAAGTGCGTTTTCAATTGCAGCTTCACAAAATTCTGTGGGGCGACGTGCCGGGCAAATGAAGTCGGCAATCGTTCTATTGTCCGGCGGACTGGACTCGGCGACCGTGCTCGCAATCGCCCGCTCGCAGGGGTTTCGGACCTTCGCGCTCAGCGTGCACTACGGGCAGCGCCACATCGCGGAACTCGAGGCGGCGGCGAGGGTGGCCGCGGCGCTGGGAGCGCACCAACACCGCGTCATGGGCGTCGATCTGGCAGGCATCGGCGGCTCGGCGTTGACCGATAGCGCTGTGGCCGTTCCCGAGTCCGCGACCGCGGGCATACCGGTGACCTATGTGCCTGCTCGGAATACGCTGCTCCTGTCGCTGGCTCTCGGCTGGGCCGAAGTCGTCGGCGCCGGCGACATATTCGTCGGGGTCAACTCGATAGATTACTCGGGCTATCCCGACTGCCGTCCGGAGTTCATCGACGCGTTCCAGCGCTTGGCACAGTTGGCAACCAAAGCCGGCGTCGAAGGGTCGCGAGTGACCATTCAGGTGCCGCTCATCCGCATGACCAAGGCGGACATCATCCGTGCCGGGCGCGACTTGGGAGTCGACTACGGCATGACCGTTTCGTGCTATCAGGCGGACGCTACCGGACGGGCCTGCGGAAAGTGCGATTCATGCCGGCTGCGCGCGGCCGGTTTCGCCGCGGCGGGGGTACCGGATCCCACGCGTTACGCGTGATTGAATCTCCATGAACTGGCCGGCAAGTTCGGCTATGATGCGCGCCTCTCGGGGACGGTAGCTCAGCTGGTAGAGCAAGGCCCTTTTAAGGCTTTGGTCCTGGGTTCGAGTCCCAGCCGTCCCACTTCCGCAGACTTCCCGGGACGTCCGCCGACGTCCGGGAAACCTGAAGAAAAGCAAGTAACCCCGGGAAAACTAATAGAAAAGCGGCGTTTCTTCGTCCGTGGACGTCCGAGGTCATTCGCGTACAGCCGGGAGCTTTTTGGGGCCTGTTTTGGGGCCTTTTGAGAAGGCCGAAAGGCGAGGCCCCCAAAGTGGCCGGATATATCGGGAAATTGGCTGTGACTTCGTACTGGAACTCAAAGACCAGACCCCTTTCGCTGCGCATCGCAGCCCCTGCTGCCGCTTGTTTCAGCATGGCAATCACACTGCTAAAAATGACCTCAAGAACAACTATTCAAAGTATACAGGGACGTACAAAAGACGGAGAGCCTCCACGGAAC
>JAXDQI010000313.1:0-35502 GCA_034667965.1 Gammaproteobacteria bacterium | reverse complement strand
CAGCTGCGCGCATTGACCGTCGTCCAATCACGCGCTTGGCCGTGGCCTGATCAGCCGCCGAGCAGCGACATAGACGTAGCGGCATACCTACGCCAACGACACTCATTCTTCACATTTGGAATCTTTATGAAACGAACACCCAGTTCATTCACGCACCGTCTCGCCGCAGCGTTGATGCTCATCTTCTACGCGCAGATCGGCGCGGCGGTGGACTTCGGCAATGAGTTCGCGTTGCATGGCTACGGCAACCAGGACTATGCTCAGACATCCAACAACACCTACGAGGGCGCCGACCACCGCGGCACGTGGGACATGAATTTCTTTGCCCTCGTCGGCACGATAAATTTGAGTGAGCGTAGCAAGGTTTGGGCACAGCTCGAAACGTCTTCGACGGACGTCACGAGGTTTACGTGGTTCTTCATCGACTATCAACTGACGGATGTCGCTACGGTGCATGTCGGACGCGTCAAGTTTCCGCTCGGACTGTACAACGAAATCAACGACGTAAAGTTCCTGCAATTGTCGTCGTTGGAACCGCTGATTTATCAAGCGGCAGCCGACTTCACGCACGATTCCTATACAGGCGCCGGTCTCGACTACAACCACGACTTGGGCACTGCGGGGCACGTAACCTGGCAAGTCTACGGCGGCAACACCTACGACACTGCCCCGCCGGCTACCGGCAGGGACCGGCGGATGTACGGCGGACGGATGACGTACAACACTCCGCTGGACGGGCTCCGATTCATGGTCTCCGGTTATCGCACGCAGGTTGAAATATTCGCGACCAACGCAATGGTGACGGAGACCAAATGGATCGCTTCCGCCGACTACGTGCATGCTGCTTGGGACCTCAAGTCCGAGTATGCGGCGCGCTCGTTCGATGGAGTCGATTCCTATGGCTACTATGTCCAAGCCGGACGGACTTTTATGGAAAAGTGGACGCCGTTCGTGCGCTACGACCACATTATCACCGACAAGTCACAGGGCAACAACGACGCCTTTGCTCAGAAAGACTTCGTGGCAGGCCTCAGCTACAAGCTGCTGAGCAACGTCAGCCTGCGCGCCGAGGCACACGCGAATCGGGGTTTTGCGCTGCCCGTCGCAAGCGGTGAGACGGACCCAGCCACCGCAAAACGCAACTGGACCATGTTCGTGGTCGGCCTTCAATTCATCTTCTAATCGGTACTCCACACAATGAACATCTCGACATACAAGACACCATCGCTGGTCGCCTCGCTGGCGCTGACGGCTCTGATCGCGGTGGTTCCCGGCGTGGCGCTGTCCGGCGATTTCGTTGTAATCGTCAACAAGGCAAGCACCGTGGCGGTCGACAAAACGACCGTTGCGAAGATTTATCAGGGCGAACTCAAGAGTTGGCCGGACGGCACGCCGGCGGTCGCGATCGATCTCCCCGAGGACAACCCTTCACGGGCTGCGTTCGCTACAGAAGTAGTCGGCAAGTCCGTGGCGAACCTCAAGGCAATCTGGGCGCAATTGATTTTCTCCGGCAGAGCGCTGCCGCCGAAGGTGGTTGCCAGCGATGACGACGTCAAGAAGGCAGTCAGCGCCGCCAAGGGCGGCGTCGGGTATATCAAGGCGAACGCGGTGGACGACACCGTCAAGGTCGCCTTCAAGTAGTTACAACGAAAAGCGCTGACATCCCCCACCGGACGGGTACTCCGCGCTCCCCGGGATAAGCTGTCGTAATCTGGCGACATCTCGTTTTGAGAGGGGCCAACGCGACGATGAAGCGCCCGTTATTGGTCGTGAGTCTTGCAAGCCTTGTGCTGGGCATGGGCAGTCTGAAAGGCTTACATGTGCCCGTGTGGCTTAGTCCGTTCGATCTGTTACGCCCGCTCCCCGGATTCCGCTCGATCGGTGTCACAGGGCGCTACTGGGGATTTCTGGGGGCGGCTGCTCTATGGAAGTATGTTTTGAACTGTCCCGTGAGCCGGCGCCAGCACATCTTCCTCGGTATTGCTCTGATTCTACAGGTGAGTTTCCAGACCGAGACGCTTTCCGCGCACTGGCTGCATTCCCCCCGCTTCCGCTCCGTCGCGCCGGACAATTACTTTCGAAATGGATCGGAGGAAATTGAGTATGTGGCAATGCAAGGCGACCAAATGCAGGGCGAGATCATTGCCCCGACTCGTGGAGTCAGCACCTGCTATGACATGGATGATTTCAAGCGTCCTGACATCGTCGCGGGCAATTCTCTCGTTGGCGGTGTCATCCAAGAGTGGCGGACGGCCGGCAATGCTCCATTGGTCCATGCGCGGTTCTCAACCTGGAGCCATATCAGCGTCAAAGTCGAGTGCCCGGCAACCGGCGGCGAGGCCTCCCGAACCCAATTGGTCCTACGCCAGGCCTATCATGAAAATTGGAAAGCGCCAGGCTGCAGTACTCGTGCCGATGCTCACGGGAACTTGCTCCTGGACTGTCCGGCTTCGCGTCTGCGCCAAGGTGCCCTCCAATTGGCGTTCGACGACCCCATGAGCGATTTGGGTTCGCGTGTTTCCGGACTTTCGTGGCAAGTATGGTCCTGGGTTACCTTATCTTTGTTGGGTTGGGCTGCGCTGAAGTTTAGATTCGGATTCGAGGTCGCCGCTCGGCACGCGAGAGTATGAACATCCGATCGCTAAGCAAACGCAGCGCACCCGCAGGGTTGTGCCAGAACATGATGCGAATCGTCGCGCCAATGGTTCCCGTTTTGCTAATACTTATTTTCAGCGCGCCCGGCAGCTGACCGAAGCCGCCGTTGTTCTCCACGCCGACTCGTTCGAAAGGGTCGCCGATAGCGCGTTGACTTTGTGCTGCGAAATCAGCAGCAGTGTTGCGACGCAGTTGAATTCTCACCACCTGACATCGGCTCGCACCGCGTGGGATGCATCGCGATGCATCTCCGGGCTTGGTATGGATGTTGCTTCATATGGTGTTCGCTTCATCCGCAATTCAACGTCGAGGAGTTAGTTCCACATGTCGATTTTAACTCGAGGCAACCATGACCGGATTTCCCTTCACCGGCTGTCAGCGATGCTGGTTGCGTTGATCGTCGCCTGCCCGCAGCGGTCGCATGCCGCCGATACGCCGGTAGCGTCCGAGCCCGCTTCGAACCATGACGTTGCGGCGAGGGGTCCAAGCCTCGAGGCGGCTCTCGGAGCCGCGCGAGTCGCCTTGGACACCTGCAGGGCCAAGGGATTCGCCGTCAGCGTGAGCATCATCGACGCGGCCGGCGTGTCGAAGGTGCTGCTCGCCGGCGACGGCGCATTGTTGCGCGGCGTGCGGTCGAGCGCAAACAAAGCGCTCACCGCATTGACCTTCAAGGACGCGACCAGCCGCCTCGGCGTACGGAGCCAGAACGACAAGTCCCTGGCCGAGGCGATAGCCGCCGATGCCAACTACACCGCGCGCGCGGGCGGAATACTGCTGACGGTCAATGACGAAGTCATCGGCGCGATCGGCGTGGGCGGAGCGCGACCGAGCGAAGTTGACGAATTGTGCGCACTGGCCGCGCTCGACAGCGTCCGGAAGCAATCGAAATAACGCCGACCACCGGCCGCCTTCCTGGTGAGAAAGCGACAGTGCTGTTTCAAAGGCAGCATGGTTTTTTCGCGGCCGCCGCCCGTGCGCATGATTCACCCAGCCCTCCGAAACTGAAAATTTAGCTTCCGCGGCGGCCCGTTACACGCCAAGCGATGCTCATTCGGGTTCCTGGCATGGGAACTGCTACAGGCATCGGCTTCAAGCCATTTTGGATAAGGTGAAATGAAAACGAGAAGAGAATTTGCATCGGGATGGGCAACCATCGTCGCCCTCGGAGCGGTGCTTCCGGCAGTGGCATTGTCCGATGCACCGAAGCCCCTGGTGACCGCCGCGGTGAACGCCGATTACCCGGCGCTCGACGAAGTGGTGGTGAATGCACGCAAGCGCGAGGAGAACGCGCTCGACGTTCCGATATCGATCAGCAGCGTCACCGGCAGCACCCTTGATCGCGACCAGGACTATTCGATCCAAGATCTCGCAGAAAAGGTTCCCAACCTGCTGATCGCTCCGAGCAACCCCCGGCAAACCAGCATCGCCATTCGCGGTTTGGGCAAGAACTCCGCGAACGACGGTCTCGAGACCAGTGTCGGGGTCTATGTCGACGGCGTCTATCTGTCGCAACCGGGTGAGACGACGTTCGATCTCGCCGATCTCGACCACGTCGAAGTGCTCCGGGGTCCCCAGGGAACATTGTTCGGCAAGAACAACACCGGCGGCGTCGTGAACATCTCCACCTTGAAGCCCAGCTTCGCGCCCTCGGCAAAACTCGAAGCGATCGGGGGAGACTACGGAACGTTCGAATTACATGCATCAGCAACCGGGCCCCTCTCGGACACGACCGCCTACCGGTTGACGGTATACGACAGGCAGCGGGACGGCTTCCTCAAAAATCTTTACGACGGCAGCACATTCAATGGATTCAACCGTCAGGGAGTCCGTGGTCAGCTTCTCTTCGTTCCTGATGACACGTTGACCTTTCGCGTGATCTTGGAGCACTACCAGAGCAGCGAACTGACCGGCGGCAGCGTGCTGTGGCTGTCGAATCCGGTCTATTCGAGCGGAGTTCCGATCAACAAGACCCTGGGTTCGAAGACTGCAGCGCTCGAATTCATCCCGGTGTTCGATCCATGGTCGCGATCCATCGATCTCAACAGCGCACGACCGGTCAAAACCCAACAAGACGCTGCGTCCGTCCAGACGACGTGGAAGCTCGGCTCCTATACGATCGACTCGATCACAGCATTCCGTCACTATACATTCGACGCCAAGAACGACGGCGACAACACGCCGCTCGACATCGTCGACTTCAACGGCACTACGTCGGACAACAAGCAATACTCCGAGGAATTGCGTCTAGCGTCGCCGATCGGTGAGCGCCTGGACTACGTCGGCGGCCTATATTTTTACCATGACCGGCTGTGGAGCAACTCGGATCAACTGAACGGCACTGAATATGCCGCGTTCAATCACATCGTCGTGGCCGATCCTGGTGCGATAGATGGTGTTTTGCAGAACACCGTCGGTACGCCGGTGGTCGACAGCTATGCTGCCTTTGCGCAGGCCAATGTTCATTTCACCGACAATTGGACGTTCACAGCGGGAGCACGAGAGACCAGCGAGCACAAGTCCGCCTCCATCGTCAACACGGTGTCGGGTGGCTCCGATCCCGCGACGCTAAGCCCTTCGGACCTGGACGCGCGACTGGCCAACATCGACACCAGCACCGCGTCAACCGCATTCTCGGACCGGGCGCTCTCCTATTTGGGCAGCATCGCCTACCGGGTAAACGACGACGTCAACACCTTTTTCACGGTTTCGAAGGGCTTCAAGTCCGGCGGCATCAACATTGAGGTCACCAATGTTCCCTTGGTCGTCGCCCCCGAAACAGCGATCGACTTCGAGGCTGGATTCAAGAGCAAATGGCTGGCCGACCGCCTGCATCTCAACGGGGATGTCTACGACTCGAAGATCCACGACTACCAGGGAAATTTTCAAAGCAACTCACCGTCCCTCGGGAATTATATTGCGAATGTCGGAGACGTCCGAGTGCGCGGCTTCGAAATCGAAGCGGATGTGCTGCCGATCGATTCGCTTCGAATCAGCGGCGGGGGCTCTTACAACCAAGCGACATACCTGAATTTTAGAAACGCGGCCTGCCCTGTGGAGCAGCCGGCAAGTCAAAAGACCTGCGACTTCTCGGGCCGCCAGTTGCCGTTCGCTCCTCGTTGGACCGGCGAGGCGACCGCGCAATATACGGGCCACCTCAGGTCGGGATTGTCGGCATACGGCCGCGGGAACCTGGTGTTTCGCAGCTCGGAGAACGTCAACGCGAGTCTCTCGCAATATGGCGAGCGGGCGGCCTACACGGTCACGAATGTCCAGGCTGGAATCACCGGCGCAGTCGGCGGCCATTCGTACGATGTGTCGTTCTGGGCGAGAAATGTCTTCGATACCCGATATGTAACGTCGATCGGAACGGCGTCCGGATCGAAGAGCCTGATCGCCGCACTCGGTGATCCTAGGACCATTGGAGCGACGGTTCGTATTATGTTCTAGCATCGCCCGCGCGTATGCTTGACGCTCCGCGACGGATCTCTGGGTCGCGTCTCCGATCGAGCCTCGACGAGGCGGCGGGTGATCTCTTCATAGGGCTGCGGCTTGCCGTGTAGATAACCCTGGGACTGCACGCATCCCATTTTTCGCAATGTCTCATACTGACCGGCCGTTTCGACGCCCTCCGCGACCGTCACCAGCCGGAATGTGCGCGCGAGCGAGATGATCGTGGAGACGAGCGCCAATGAGACTTCATTGGCGGGGAGACCGCTGGTAAACGACCGATCGATTTTGAGCGTATCGACGGGCAGCATCGACAGGCGGCTCAGCGAAGAGTACCCGGTACCGAAATCGTCGATGGCAATGCCGACGCCGGATACCCGCAAGAGCTCGAGTTTGCGCGTCGTTTCATCAGGATCTTGCAGCAGCGCGCTTTCGGTAATCTCCAGATCAAGGCCGCCCGGAAAGCATTTCCGGCCGTTCAACCGTGAGAGTACCCGGTCCGCAAAGTCCCCACGTCGTAGCTGCCATGGCGAGACATTGATGGCAACTCGAGTTTGCAGGCCGGCATCGAACCACCGGCTCGAGTCCTCCAGCGCTTGATCGAGCACCCATTCACCGACCTCGACGATCATTTGCGTGGCCTCGAGAACGGAGAGGAATTCAGAAGGCGCGATGAGTCCCCGCGCGGGATCCTGCCAACGGATCAAGGCCTCGAGGCCAACCAACTCACCGCTGCCAATGTCCACCTTTGGTTGATAATGAAGCAGGAACTGGCGCTCTTCGAGTGCGGCGCGCAGGCGCGTTTCCAAGTCCAGGCGCTTGTCCTGCCCGCGATGCATCTGTAAGCGATACGGGAGAAAGCGTTCCCCAGCCGACTTGGCACTATTCAGAGCCGCTTCAGCATTCGCGATCAGTTCCAGGGCGGTTTCGCCGTCTTCCGGATAGCGCGCAATGCCGGCCCGAGCGACCGCGCGGATCGTGTGGCCTTCGATTTCAAACGGTCGCGCGAACAGTGCGGCGATGCGTTCGTGCAATCGTGCAACCGCATGGTCCACGGATCCCAGCAGCGGCATCGAAACACAGAACGTACCACCGCCCAAGTGGGCGAGATCCTCTGTTTCAGCCACTTGTTGCCGCAGCCGATCGGAGACATGCTGGAGCAAGGCATCGCCCACATGCCGCCCGGCTGAATCATTGACGACACCCAGGCGCTCAATATCGAAAACGACGATGGCGGGCCGTGCTTCCGGACCCACTCGCGACGCGAGGCGGCGGCCCAGGCGGTCACAGAACAGTCGCCGTTTCGCAAGCCCCGTCAGCGCATCGAAATAAGACAGGAAATGCACGGCATCCTCTCGCTGCAGATATTGCAGGGCGAAGGACAGGTTGGCTGCGACCTCGCGCAGCAAGTTGAGCTCGCCGTCATCCAACTGGTTCGCTGACCCGGTGCCGAGCACCAGTGCACCGACTGAAGTACCGTCGACGAGGAGCGGCAGGGCCACGAGTCCGCGAACGTCGGCCGCACGCAGCATCTCACGATGCCATACCGGGGCGGTGGGATCCATGATGTCGGGCGCGACCGCGGCCTGTTGCGTCCGAATCGCCCTCGCCATCATGCTCGGGTCTGCGCCATCAGCACCCGCGAACGGTATGCTGACACCGTTGAATTCCGCCTCGCAGGCGCCGGCCGTAACTACCGAACGAATTGTGCGGCCGCCTTCCTCGATGAGCCAGACGGTCGCCAATAAATACCCGCCTACATTTACCGCCAAACGACAGGTTTCCGTCAGCAGCGAATCGCGGTCTCGCAGACGAACCAAGGCGCCATTTACGCCGCTGACCATCTGAAGAACGCGTTGCAGATGAGAGATACGAGCCTGCTGCTCCTGCTGCTCGGTCACATCGCGGCTGGAACCGCGAATACCGATCACGATTCCCTTCGAATCCAGACGCGCCAGCGCGCGGGTCTCGAGCCAGCCGGGACTAAGATTTCCACGCTGAAAGCGTGCGAGAAATCGCACCGTGGTGCGCGTCTCGCACAGCTCATTGAGACTCGCTCCGACGGCGGCGCGGTCTTCGGGCGCCACCAACGCGATAAAGTCCTCGTGTCGCACCGCCTCGAGCGGGCGACCCAGAATTTGTACTGCTGACGGGCTCGTGAATACGAGCCTGTTGTCCGCACCGAGTTCCCAAATCCAGTCTTGCGACGTGGCGACGATGTCGCGCAACTGCTGTGCGGTGCGTCGACGCTCCATGCGCGACTGCATCTCCCGTCGGACCCTCTCCACGGCAGGCACGAGCCGCGCGATGTTGTTCTTCAGCACGTAGTCCATCGCGCCGCTGCGCAGCGACTCGATCGCCGTTTCCTCGCCGATTGTTCCCGACAGAAATAAGAACGGCACGTCGGGTGCGTGCGCCTGGGCTATCCGGAGCGCCGACAGGCCGTCGAAGCGCGGCAGCGAGAAGTCCGACACGATCACGTGCGGTCGAAGGGCCGCGATTTCCCGAATGAGATCGTGCTCCGTGTCGACCCGACGCCAATCGCACGCGATTCCATAGCGGTCGAACTCGCGCACTACGAGCTCCGCCTCTGCCGGCATGTCCTCCACCAACAGCAACCGAAGGGGTGTCTCCATCCCTACCGCTCCACGCGTCCGGTGATCACAAATATCCTTTGGCACTCACATCGAAATAGAATCCCAGGATTTTCATCGATGATCGTAGTCTCACAGCACGTTTTGAGCAGAATCCCGTGCGCCTTGGCCACTCTCGCTGCGGGAGAACCCGACATAACGCCCTCCAATAAGGGAATCCCTTAACGGTGCGCTACGCTCGTCGTTTTTTAACTCATTGTGATATTAATCCTTGTCGTTTCGCGCCGATCTACCAAGGATATACATATACCGTGGACATGGAGCGAGGGACAGGGAGGAATGGGGATGGATCGACGTCGAATGTTCGAGTTACGCCGCACGGTAGCTTGTCTGCTGCTGGTCTCCACCTACGGACTTGTCTGTCGTAATGCCCTGGGCGCCGCCGAGGGCGACAGCATATCGATCGGTGCCCTCAAGCAGTTGAGCATCGAAGAATTGATGAATCTGGATGTGACTTCCGTGTCCAAACAGCCGGAGCCCTACGGGCAGGCGCCGGCAGCGATTCAAGTCATCACCCAACACGAAATTCGCCGTTCCGGCGCATCGAGCATTCCGGAAGCGCTGCGCCTGGCGGACAATCTGGACGTGGCGCAGCAGAATTCTCATGACTGGGCCATCAGTGCGCGTGGGTTCAATACCGCTTTCGGCAACAAGCTCCTGGTCATGATCGATGGCCGCACGGTTTACTCGCCGCTGTTCTCTGGAGTTTTTTGGAACGTGCAGGATTACTTGCTGGAGGACATTGATCGAATCGAAGTCATCAGCGGGTCGGGCGGCACTCTCTGGGGCGCCAACGCAGTCAATGGCGTCATCAATATCAGCAGCAAAAGCGCTAAAGACACTCAGGGGCTCTATCTCGAGACCGGCGGCGGGGAACCGGAGCTGAAAAGCTTCGCCGGCGTTCGCTACGGCGGCATGCTTGCACCCGATATTTTCTTCAGGGCCTACGGCAAATATTTTGACCGGGGCAACGAAGTGTATGCCGCCGGCAAGGATGCCTCGGACACGTGGAACATGCGCCAGGGCGGCTTCCGTATCGATTCGTACGGTTCTCCGGGCAACGTCTTGACCGTCCAGGGAGACCTGTACGGCAGCGACTTGAACGTCGCGGCGGGCGGCTCTGGAAACACGGCGGGCGGCAATCTCCTGGGCCGCTGGTCTCATGTCATTTCGGGCGACTCCAACACGAGCCTGCAGTTGTACTACGATAGAACCCGGCTCGTGGATCCGATCACCAACCAATTCGGCGCCGCCAAGATCCTGACGGACGATCTCGATACCTACGACCTGGATTTTCAACATCATATTCGCCTGAATGAGCGCAACCGGATTGCCTGGGGATTGGGCTACCGCTTCACCCATGATGTCGTCGAGCAAGCCCTAAATCTGGCTTTTCTGCCGCCAACCCTCGATCGCAATTTATACAGCGGCTTCGTGCAAGACGAGATCATGCTGATCAAAAATCTGTTTTTCACCTTGGGGACCAAGCTCGAGCACAACGACTACACCGGGTTCGAGTGGGAACCCAGTGGCCGGCTGCAATTGAATTTAGCCGCCGACCAGATGCTCTGGAGCGCGGTCTCGCGCGCGGTGCGGACGCCCTCCCGAATCGACAGCGACACCCGCGAACCCAATGCATCGACACCTATCCTGGAGGGCAATTCCGGTTTCAGATCCGAAACACTGATTGCTTACGAATTGGGCTACCGAGCTCGCCTCGGATCCACGGCTTCCGCTTCCCTCTCGACCTTCTACAATGATTACACTAAAGTGCGGAGCGTGAACTTTACGCCCGGTACGATCGCTCCCCTGTATTTCGCAAACGATCTCGCCGGCGATACCTACGGTGCGGAACTCAGCGCCGACTACCAAGTACTCGAGCGATGGCGATTGCACGGCGGCTACAACTTGCTCAAGGAGAACATCCACGTCAAGCCGGGTGGATACGATTACAGCAACGCGCTCAACGAAACAGAGGATCCCCAACAGCAATTCTTCCTGCGTTCCTTCTTCGATTTGCCGCTCAACTTCGAACTGGATGGCGCTCTGCGCTGGATCGACAAGCTGATCGCGAACAACAATGGGCTGCCCGCGACGGTCCCAAGCTACGTCGAATTGGATATCCACCTGGGTTGGCATCCGATTCCGAAGCTCGAACTCGCCCTCGTCGGTCAAAACCTCTTGCACAATCATCACCCTGAATACGGTGTTCCAATCGCGATCCCAAACCGTGAGGAAATCCAACGCAGCGTTTACGGAAAGATAACCTACGGCTGGTAGCTGATCATGCGGGAGCGCCAATCAAGTGACCAGTTTGCCCGCCTTGCTCTATTGCTTGCAACCCTGATTTCCCTGATCGTTTCCGGACTCGCCAATTCCACGGCTGCGGCCTCGCCCGAGTATCAAGTGAAAGCGGTCTTCCTCTTCAACTTCGCACAGTTCGTGGAATGGCCGCCGCAAAGTTTCGAAGATGCCGCCGCACCGTTCGTCATCGGCGTGCTGGGAACGGATCCCTTCGGAGCGGCGCTGGAGGGCGCGGTCCGCGGCGAGACCCTCAACGGGCGGAGCTTTGTCATAGAACGCTATCGCAGCGTGACGGAAATTCGGCACTGCCAGATTCTATTCATCAGCCGCTCCGAGGCGGCCCACATTGAGGAGATCAGCGCGTCGTTGGCCGGGCATGGCATTCTCACCGTAAGCGATGCCGAGGACTCCGCGCAGCGCGGCTTGATGATCCGGTTTGTCGCCGAAAGCAACCGCATTCGCCTGCGAATCAATGTGGAAGCCGCGAAGGCCGCGGGTCTTTCAATCAGCTCGAAGCTTCTGCGACCGGCAGAACTCGTGACATCCACGGACTGATCCCATGCCGTCCGGTCAAACGCCGATCCGCCGCAAGCTCATGACGATGATCCTGCTCACCAGTGGCGCGGTCCTGCTGCTCACGTCGGCCTCCTTCCTGGCGCATGAGTTCTTTACGTTCCGCTACTCAACCGTCCGTAGTCTTTCGACGCTCGGCCAGGTGATCGCCACCAATAGTACCGCCGCACTGGCATTCGACAACGCCAAGGATGCCGTCGAAATCCTGACTGCGCTCAAAGCCGAGCCCCATGTGGTATCAGCCGGACTATACAACTCGGACGGACAACTTTTCGCGACCTATCCGCAAGGGTTCGACAACGGCGAATTTCCGCGAACGCCCGGAGCCGACGGCTATCGATTCGAAGGCCATTTCCTGGTCGGATTTCAACCGGTGTTGGAGGGTCAGCGGCGACTCGGGACGCTATTCCTTAAATCGGATCTTGGCGCCCTCTTCGATTGGTTGCGCCTGTACAGTGGGATTGCCGCCTCGGTCATCGCTGCCAGCTTCCTGCTCGCGTATCTCATATCGCGCAATCTGCAGCGCCAGATATCAGAGCCGATACTCGCGCTCGCTCGAACCGCCGAAGCCGTGTCACGCGAGCGCGATTATTCCGTGCGCGCCGCGCCGGTGCAGGGCCATGAGCTGCGCCTGCTCACGGATGGGTTCAACCATATGCTTGAACGCACGCAGGCGCAGTTGAGCCGTCTCGACCTCCTGCAAAAAATCACCCGCGCGATCGGCGAAAGACAGGACCCGGCAAGTATCTTTCAGGTGGTGCTGCAGCGCCTCGAGGATGACATGCCGATCGAGTTCGGCTGCATCTGCCTGCATGAGGCGCAAAGCGACTTTTTGATCGCCCGCACGATCGGGGCACGCAGCATGCCCGCCGCGGCGTCTATGGGAATCTCCGAACAGACGAATATTCCCATAGACGACAATGGGATCTCCAAATGTCTGCTTGGACAACTCGTGTACGAGCGGGACGTGCGGGAGGTGTCCTTCCCCTTTCCGCAGCGCCTGGCCGGGGGCGGATTCCGCTCGCTCGTGATAGCGCCGTTACTGATAGAAAGCAACGTATTCGGAATGCTCATCGCCTCGCGTCGCGAGGCCGATGCCTTTACCAGCGGCGACTGCGAGTTCCTGCGCCAACTGAGCGAACATGTCGCGCTCGCGACGCAACAGGCGCAGCTCTATGGCGCGCTTCAGCGCGCCTATGATGATCTGCGGCAAAGCCAGCAGACGGCGCTGCAACAGGAGCGCCTACGTGCGCTGGGACAGATGGCCAGCGGCATCGCCCACGACATCAACAATGCGATTTCGCCGGTCGCTCTGTATACGGAATCGCTGCTCGAGCGCGAACCCAACTTGAGCGAACGCACCCGCTCGTATCTCGTCACGATCCAGCGCGCGATCGAGGATGTGGCGGAGACAGTGGCGCGAATGCGCGAATTCTATCGACCGCGCGAGCCGCAGATCGTGCTCGGGCGTATTCACGTCAATCGTGCCGTGCAGCAGATCATCGAACTCACGCGTGCGCGTTGGAGTGACGTCGCGCAACAGCGCGGCATCATGATCGAGTTGCGGACCGAGCTTGCCGATGACGTGCCCGAACTCATCGGCGCGGAGAGCGAAGTCCGCGATGCACTGACGAACCTCATCTTCAATGCCGTGGACGCGATGCCGAACGGGGGAATCCTCACGTTGCGCACCCGCCTCGTAGGGTCTCAGCGCGTATGCCTGGAGGTGAGCGATACGGGGATCGGCATGGATGAAGAAACACGACGCCGCTGCCTGGAGCCGTTCTATACCACCAAAGGCGAGCGCGGCACCGGCCTCGGGCTGGCGATGGTCTACGGGATGATCCAGCGCCATAGTGCGGAACTGGAAATCGACAGTGAAGTTGGCAAAGGCACGACGATGAGACTGATTTTCACGGTTTTGACGCCTGATACGGCGGCGTCGGGCGTAGTGCCGGTGCTCGTGCCGCGGCAATCCCTACTGCGGATCCTGCTCGTCGACGACGATCCGATTCTGCTTCAATCGCTTCGCGACACGCTGGAGGGCGACGGGCACACAATTACGGCGGCGAGCGGTGGCCAAGCAGGTATCGATGCCTTCGCCGCCGCGGCCTCGAGCGCGACGCCGTTCGATGTCGTGGTGACGGATCTGGGCATGCCCTATGTTGATGGACGCAAAGTCGCCGCCACGGTGCGCGCATTGTCGCCGACGGTCCCTATCGTGATGCTGACCGGTTGGGGCCAGCGCCTCATCGCCGACGACGAAGTGCCTCCACATGTCGATCGCGTGCTGAACAAGCCGCCGCGTTTGGCCGACCTGCGCGTAGTGCTCGCGGAGTTAACGGCATGACCGACCCCCCACAGGCGTCGATTCTAATCGTCGATGACGAGGCAACGCATTTGAAGGCCTTGTACGACACGCTTTCGATCGAGGGTTACACGGCCACCGGCACGCCGTCGGCGCGCTCCGCGCTGGATATGCTGAGGACGCAGCCCTTCGACGTGCTGCTTACCGACCTGATGATGCCGGAGATGAACGGCATCGCGCTGCTCAACGCCGCGCGCGAAATTTCACCCGATATCGCCTGCATCGTCATGACCGGCCATGGCACGATCGATTCGGCCGTGGAGGCGATGAAGGGCGGCGCCATCGACTATGTGCTGAAGCCCATCAAGCTCAACGCCTTGACACAAGTCATCGCGCGCGGACTCCAGATGCGCCGCCTGCATCGGATCATCGATCAGCGGACGCGCGAGCTTGAACGGGCGAACAGGGATTTGGAGGCGTTTTCCTATTCGATCTCCCATGATCTGCGCGCTCCTTTGCGCGTGGTTGACTCGTTCTGCCAGATGTTCCTGGAGGACTACGGCGAAGCCATTCCGGCGGAGGGGCGGCGAATGCTGGACCAGGCGCGCGCGGGCTCGCAGCGAATGTCGCAGCTCATTGACGATCTCCTGGCCTTCGCGCGGTTCGGCAGCGCGCCGCTTAGAACGGGTGTCGTCGACATGCGCAGCCTCGCCACCCGTGTCGCGGCCGCCGTCCGCGCGCGGGCGAAAGGGGCCGACCTCGCCGATGCTCAAGACGTGACCGTCGAGATCGGCGAACTGCCCGACTGCATCGGCGACAGCTCGCTCCTCGAACAGGTGCTCACCAATCTGCTGTCGAATGCCTGCAAATTCACCCGGGGACGTCCGCAGCCGCGGGTGCAGGTGAGCGCGACCACCGAAGGCTCCAACAACATCTACGTGGTTCGCGATAACGGTGTGGGGTTCGATACCACATATGCACACAAACTGTTCGGTGTTTTTCAGCGTTTGCATTCTGCATCAGAATTCGAAGGTACCGGCATCGGACTCTCCATCGTGAAGCGCATCGTTGAGCGCCATGATGGACACGCATGGGCCGAATCGACGCAGGGCGAAGGCGCGGCCTTCTATTTCAGTCTGCCGGCCGCCAAGTCCCCAGCACCGTCTGTTCGCGGTACCGACGAGTCACACTAAGTCGATGCGAAGCCCGCGTCCTTAAAGGCGAGATCGAGCGCCTTGACCCCGACTTCTGGTGCGGATTTACACAGACGCTCGCCGTGAGCGGCTTGCCGCCTCGCGGTCTCGAGTTTGTCCGCACTCATATGACTCATGTCAGTCGCCTTGAATCGGGTGGCCAAAGCCTCACAATGCCTTTGCAACACGATATCCGCGGCGAATGCCGACCCTGAAAACACTCCGGCGCCCGCCAAGGCTCCGAGCAGCACCACCGAACGCATGTAATTTAGGCGCATACGTACTCCATTTCTGTTGGTCCCACATTCCAAACCACGCGGATGACTTTGTATCAACTACGTGCCGAAATAAATACCGTGTTCAAGGTAGGGAGATTACATAAGTATTGGGGACTTCCGCGTCGGGCAATCTATAATCCTGGAGACGAGGCATGGCAGAAGTAAGGAACAGGTATGAAGAATCCGAATACGAAGTGGGTGGCCAAACTGGCCATGATGATCCTGGTCGTGAGCGCTCCCTTCGGGGGTGCCGCCTCCGGTGCGCCGGGAACCGTGCCCCAAGTACGGCTGTATGCGCTCGATTGCGGACATGCGACGTTCGCGGACATGGGTATGTTTTCCGATACCGGCGAATACGACGGGAAGCCCGGGGAGATTGCCGACCCTTGCTTCCTCATTCAGCATCCGAAGGGCGTTCTACTGTGGGACACGGGATTGGGCGACCAGTTTGCGGCGCATTCCGAGGGGGTGGACGTCATGCCCGGTATCCATGTGACGGTACGGGAGACTCTCGTCGATCAACTGAAGTCGTTGGGGCTGGCCCCGGCCGCCGTGACCTATGTGGCGTTTTCGCATTTTCACTTCGATCACACGGGAAATGCCAATGAGTTCATCAAGTCCGTGTGGATCCTCAATAAGAACGAATTGAGCGCGGCCCTGTCCGCTTCACCGCCTTCCGGCGAACAACCCGACACGGTTAGTGGGTACAAGTCGGCGAAAACTCAGATGATAGACAGCGACTACGACGTGTTCGGTGACGGCACCGTTCGCATCCTCAAGGCGCCCGGACACACTCCGGGGCACCAGGTACTCGAGGTGCGCCTGAGCAAGTCCGGCACCGTGATTCTCTCGGGTGATCTCTATCATTTGAGCGCCAATCGAGAGTTCAAGCGCGTACCGGTCGTGAACACCGACCGCTCGGACACACTCGCTTGATGGATCGCATCGAGAAGATCGCGAAGAACACGCATGCGCGCGTCATCGTGCAGCACGATCCGCAGGTGTTTGATTCGCTGCCAAAACCCCCGGCTTACCTCGAGTGACCCCACAATTTCCATTTACTTTTGGTGATCAATGAAAATGCCATGCCGCATGTTCCTTTTGATCTCCATTGTGTTCGTTTGCATGCACGCCATGGCTGATGACACCTTCAATCCAGCCTATGCAACCATCGAGCAACTGCGCTCTGCGCTGGATTCCGGCCAGATAACCTCTGAGCAGCTGGTTCGTTACTATATGGATCGCATTGAGCGCTTCGATAAAAAAGGACCTCATATCAATGCATTGATCAGCCTCAACACAAAGGCTCTGGAGCAGGCGAGGAAGTTGGACGCCGAAGGAAAAAACAAACCTCACAAAGACATCCTCTACGGCATACCTTTCGTGGCCAAGGACAATTACAACACCGCGGGAATCCCCACCTCGGGCGGTTCGGCCGCATTGAAGCATTCCATACCGTCGGCGAATGCCTTCGTCGTGCAGAAGTTGCTCGAACAGGGCGCCATTCTGATCGGCAAATCAAACATGTCCGAACTCGCCACCTCCTATGACCGCCTAGGTTACAGCTCAGCGAACGGGTTGACCGTCAACCCCTACAACACGGCGCGCGATGTCTCAGGCTCGAGCAGTGGTTCAGCCGCTGCCGTCGCGGCTGATTTTGCAGTATTTGCCCTCGGCACAGACACCGCGGGTTCGGTCCGCGGCCCAGCGAACGTCGCTGGCTTGGTCGGACTGCGTCCGACCTTGGGTCTCACCAGCCGCGGCGGCGTCATTCCGGGGTCGCTGTCGGTCGATACGACGGGCGTCCTGGCCCGCAGCGTAAGGGATCTGGCGATCGTCCTCGACGCGATCGCCGGACCGGATTCAGAAGACGCGGCGACCCTACAGCAGCCGGAGGGCCGCAGCAGCTACGTCGGCGCGCTGGGTGCGAAGCCGCTCAAAGGCGCACGGCTGGGCGTGATCACCAACTTCCGTGGCGCCAACGCTGAAGTCGATGGGGTGGAGCAAACTGCTCTGAAAGAACTCGAGGCTCAAGGCGCAGTGCTCATTCCGGTACTGCTGCCGAAGGAGTTCGAGAATCTTTGGGAGACTGTGATGCGTCCGGTACGCGGGGGCGAATTCAAGCCGCAGTTCGAGCGCTATCTGCAGACGTTGCCGGCGACGCAGCCCCATACGCTGGCTGAGATCATCAAGATAAGCACCTCGCGCGCCGTGCTGAACTCCGCAACCCCGGTCGAACCCGTGCGCCTCGAAGGGCTGCGAGAGGCACAAGCGACACAGCTGACCGATTCACCGACATACATCCACCTTTTGACCGATGTCATTCCATCCGTGCGCCGGCAATTACAGACGCTCATGGCGGCAAACAACCTGCAGGCCTTTGTATTCTCGACCATGAGTTGCCCCGCAACTCCGCGCTTCGATCGCGCGGATCCAAGCTATATCTGCAATAGCGACGACCCTTATAAAGCCGGCTATATTGCCTCCGTTGCCGGCTTCCCCGAAGTGACGGTCCCGATGGGCCAGATATCGGCACATATGCCGGTCGGCTATTCATTCATGGGATTGCCATACAGCGAGGCGCAACTGCTCAGCCTCGCCAGCGCCTTCCAGATCGCCGGCCCTCCTTTGCCGGCGCCTCAGCTCGCCTGCGCATCGGCGCCGACGCAATCCTGCTCCGCCAGTGAGCAGCCGCTGCTTAAGGGGACGGTCATCTCTTCCGTGGGAAAGGCGCTCGCCGGGATTCCGGTTGCGGCACATCGCGCGAACAGTAACATCACGGTTGTCGTCTACACCAATACGCGGGGCGAATATTCTTTCCCGGACTGGTCCGCAGTGAAGGCGGGGACCTACTCAGTGACAATTGAGCTTCCAGATTTCGATCATGTGAATAAAGACGGGATCAACCTATCCGGCGGCAAAACAAAGCGAGTAGATCTCACGTTAAAATCGAAGCCGGTGGCTTACGAAGATGCGACTACCTCCGAAATCATTGCCGGGCTGCCCGGTTCTCAACAGCAGAAGATTTTGTTCTCGCAATGCAGTAGCTGTCACACGCTGCAGTGGGCACTGAGAGTCTCCCATACGAAGGACGAGTGGGCCCGGGTAATCACCAGAATGGCAGGAAGGAGCGCTGCCCAGAGCATCATGCCGGACACCTATGCGTTCGGCCAGACGCGGTTCATTGAACCGTTGGCCGCCTACTTGGCCACGATTCGCGGACCCGGCTCCTCGGATGAGATTCCGTTCAAGCCAAGCCCCCGGCCCACGGCTCCGGCCTCCACCAACCTCGTCGTGACCGAGTACGCCCTTCCACGGGGCGGCCAGCGTGAGCTCTATATGTTCCGTGGCGATTCACGCTACGTCTGGCCGCATGACGTCATCATCAATTCAAGCTACGCCTATTACACCGACCATTTCTCCTTCATCCTCGGGCGGCTCGACACGAAGACCGGGGAAGCCAAGGAAATGCCCTTCCCGCTACCGTCCGGAGTAGGACGCAACCCTATGGGCGCAGACGACCGCCCGGGCAGTCCCGACGGCCACGGAGCGCACGAGCTGATGTTCGATCATCACGGGAACATAGTCATCGGTATGTATAACGGGACCGTCAAATACAATCCGACGACAGGTCGATTCACCGGTTGGGCGTCCGGCAGTTCCATGTTCGGTTTGGATCCCGATGACAGTGTCTGGTACGAGGAAAATGGCAAGCTGGTCAAAGTCGACACGAGCAGCGAGACGCTGAATCAGACCACTTATCGAATTCCGGCAAATGACGGCATCTACGACATCGACACCGATTCCAAGGGCCGAACTGACCTCTACCTCTGGAACAACGGGAAGATCGGTACCTTCGATCCCAAATCCATGGAGTACGCTGAATACAATCTGCCCACGCCGATGGCTGGGCCGCGGCGCGGGCAGATCGACGCGCAGGATCGCCTCTGGGCGGCCGAATTCTATACGGGAAGGATCGCGATGTTCGATCCAGACAAGAGGATGATAAAGGAATATCCACTGATCGCCGGTCAAGAGGCCTATACCGCGCCCTATCCCATGCCCTATACGACGAGTGTCGACGACAGGAACCAGGTCGTCTGGACGACCGACTTCAACAGCAGTCGGATTTACCGCTTCGACATCAAGGCCGAGAAGATGACGGAATACATGATGCCGTCCAATTATGAGGTACGCCATCTAAAAGTCGACCCCTCCGCTCCGCGCCTCACTGTCTGGCTTCCCGCCTACCGCCCGCCTTCCAAGCTCGTCAAGATCGAAGTGAGGTAGCGCGAATTGGTGGGTGCCGGCTTCGTGTTCATCGGTGACCTCCGCCATGGGAAGCGCCTCCGGAAGCGCCACCGTGAAAACCACCGCCGCCAACGTGGGCACCGCCGCCAACGTGGGCACCGCCGCCAATGCTGGCCTGGCCGCGGGACGAATATCCACTCGCGACGCCGCCATGATTGAAGCCGCTGAAGGCGTTGGAATGAACGCCGAGGGGTGCGCGGCCGGCACCGGCCCCTGCGCCGCCCGCAAATCCGCCGAAGCCATTGTGATCGCCGTGATTGGCGAAAGTCGGGCTGCGGGAGATGTAGGGGTTGTGGTTGAATTCCACCTCGCGGCCATGCCAGTCGGCGCCCCAGTGGTGCCATCCCCAGCCATAGCCGCCGAAAAACCCGACGCCTATGCCTAAGCCGAACACGATCCCGGGCCCGACGTAGGCTTCCGGACCCCCGACCCAACCTGGGTAGTAGTCCAGAGGTTCTCCGTAGACGTCCCAGGGATCGTATTCCGGCACGTAGACCACTTCAGGGTCTGCCGGTTGAATCGCGATCGTCTGTCCTGCGGTCGTCACCGACTCCTGTGGTGTGCTTTGCAAGTTCCCAGCATGCTGCGCTCGGGCCCGCATCACCTGAACTGCGTCGAGGACATTCTGCGGCTGGTTTACATACGCGTCGCCGAGCGCCGAGGTCCAGGAAAGATTCTCGTCCATCGTCGCGAGCACCGAAGGAAACTGTGTGAGAGCCTTCACGCTGGGGTCCCAGGATTGCGGATCTGCCGCGTTGGCCAGTTCCGCTCCCGCCAGACCGGAGTGTTGTTGGATCCAATGATTGGCCTCCACCACTTCGGTGGGATAGCTTGCGGCTGCAACGATCTGCGCGACCAGCGCGTCCGGGTACAACGCGATCGGTGCGACCAGCTGGTTCAGTTCGTCGGGCGACCATGCGACCTGAGCTGCCTCTGAGGAAGACGGCGGCGCCACCTCGGCCGCCGGCTGTGTGTCGGCTTGAGATACTTGGGATGCACGCCCGACCTGCACGGAAGCCAATACGAGGGAGCCGGAAATCAATAACGCCGGCAGTGCCATTTCCCTGATCCGATGAGTCATATTCCTTCTCCTGATATAGCCGCCAGTTTGAGTCGCTGTTGGCTCGGGATCAGGGTCCCGCTGGAGAGTTACTCCTCGGTTTCGCCGTGCCTTGCCGGGAGTTTCATTTGCAATGGCGTGCGCCTGAGTGGAGTCGGAGCTCGCACGCGAGACGATCCCGCGATGTCATCCGTAACATTGGGGTAGCGGCAAGAAACCATACTGTAACCAGTTGTACCTAGGGTGTCCGACAGTATGGTTACTTCACCATTGGAGACACACAGTGGCACGCGAACCCATCCCAGATCCGATCGACGGTCAGCCGCCTGAGTGCATATTCATCTCGACGGTCGACGACGAGATCAGTACCGGCCGCAAGCGATTCTCGGTAGTTCCCCCTAAGGTCAATTTTCCGCCGCTCCGCTACTGGGAAGAGGCCTTACAAGAGGACCCTGCCGACTATCCAATCTCTTAGGGCGACCTGCGGAGTCCATCATGCCTGTACTAGTTTCCATCATCGTCATCGCGGGCTTTACGTTCCTTGTGATCTTGGGCGCACTGCGCCTGATTACGGATCTCCTGGCGATGAGCACACATCGGCAACCTTCTTTCCCAGACGAATTTCCTGAGGAAGCTCGGGAATCCCTGGATCTGAATCGACCAGCTACATCGTCCTTTGCCGTGGAATCTCCGGCAAGAAGCGCGGCTGCAAGGCATACCAATGCGGTCTGACCTACCATGCACATGAGTGTCGTCTTGTTGCTCTGCTCCTTCGTCCTCGCCCTGGGCGGCCTGTTCGTATTCATTGCCTCCATGACGCGTGACCTCTTCGGAACGGCGGAGGAAGGTTCGCGAGTCATTTTCGCTCCCGATGAGGAGGACACCAGCGAAGAGCCCGCCGCGAGCCCGGCGGACCAGGCGCGCCTTCAGGCCGCAATGCGCAGCAGCGCTGCCGGCGGTTCGTCCGTTGAAATGAGCGCAGCCGATTTGGCCACGCGTATTCAGGCTGACCAGTCGAGCTCAGGACCCGTGCTCTTGTGTCTGAGTTTTGCCGTGCTCTGGTTGGTGCTCGGTTCTCTGGCGGGTATCACCTCCTCGCTCAAACTGCATCTGCCTGACTGGCTGGATGGTCAGGCTTGGCTCACGTTTGGGCGTGTTCGTCCGGCTCACTTGAATGCAGTCATCTATGGTTGGAGCTCGCTCGCCGGTGTCGGTGTTGCACTGTGGCTGATTCCGCGCCTTCTCAAAACGGAACTCGTCGGCGGACGCTACGCCATCGCGGGAGCCGTGCTTTGGAACGTCGGTGTGGCAGGCGGCATCGCTGCGATCCTATCCGGGCATAGCACCGGACTGGAGTGGCTGGAGTTTCCGCTTCCCGCGGCCTGCCTGCTTACCGTTGGTGGTGCACTGATGGGGGTCCCGCTGATCCTTACCATGAAGCATCGGCGTGTAAAGCACCTGTATGTGTCTGTTTGGTATCTCGGCGCGGCATTGCTGTGGTTTCCGCTGCTATACGCGGTGGCCAATGCGCCCGGCGTGCACTTTGGCGTGGAGCAGGCAACGATGAACTGGTGGTACGGCCACAACGTTCTAGGTCTGTGGTTTACGCCCCTTGGCCTGGCTGCCGCCTACTACTTTATTCCGAAGGTATTGGGGATCCCGATCTATTCCTACAATCTCTCCCTACTGGGCTTTTGGACCCTGGCCTTCTTTTATAGCCAGGTGGGTGGGCACCATCTGATCGGCGGCCCGGTCCCGACCTGGTTGATCACGCTGTCGATCGTTCAGAGCATGATGATGATCGTGCCCGTATTCGCAGTTGCAGTGAACCAGCACATGACCGTGCTCGGGCATTTTCGCGCACTGCGGTACTCGCCAACGCTGCGGTTCATCGTATTGGGCGCAATGATGTACACGCTTGCGTCGCTGCAAGGCTCGATCGAAGCGCTTCGCTCGGTGAATACGATTACTCACTTTACTCATTTCACCGTTGCACATGCGCATCTTGGCCTCTATGGTTTCTTCGCCATGGTCATGTTCGGCAGTATTTACTTCGTCATGCCGCGCGTGTTGGGCCGTGAATGGCCCCACGCGGCTTTGATTTCGTTGCACTTCTGGCTGGTGGTCGGCGGTTTTGCGATCTATTTTATCGGGCTGTCCATCGGCGGCTGGCTGCAAGGCTTGGCAATGCTCGATGCCAAACAGCCGTTCATGGCTTCGGTTGCGGTGACGCTGCCTTACCTGCAAGCTCGATCACTCGGCGGCGCCTTGATGACGCTGGGGCATTTCGTTTTTGGGGCGCACTTTTTTCTGATGGTGTTCAGTCGAAAACGCCGTGAGGCCGGCGCGACACGCTTCGGATTCCTCAGCATGTCTCGCAGCGACGTGTCTCAAGTGCCGCTGTGAGCGGGCAAATCAGCGAATTCAAACTCGTGACCGGCGCGCTGGCGGCGCTTGCGCTGGCCGCGTCGGCGTTGGTGCTGATGCCCTACTATCTGCTGCATGGGATAAAACCACCGGTGGGGTTGAAGCCCTATACCGAGCAGCAATTGCGCGGGCGAGCCGTGTACGTCAAGGACGGCTGCGTGTATTGCCATTCGCAGCAGCCCCGCGATCCCGGGCAGGCACCCGACAATACACGCGGTTGGGGTCGGCCGTCGGTGGCGGCCGATTATGCGTACGACAAACCCCACCTACTCGGCACGATGCGCACCGGGCCTGATTTGTTCAACATCGCTGCGCGGCAGCCGAGCGAGGAGTGGCAATTGGGTCACCTCTATCAGCCGCGGGCGTACACGCCAGGGTCGATCATGCCCGCGTTCTCCTTTTTGTTCACCGAGATCACCGGTCCGGCTCGCGCCGGTGAAAGATCCATCAACCTACCGCCACCCTATGCCAAACCGGGAGTAACGGTGGTGGCCACCCAGGAGGCGAAAGATTTGGTTGCCTATCTACTATCACTCGATCATACGTATCCGATATTGAAGGCGGCACAACCTTGAACCAGGTGCGCGGCTTCAAAACGGCGGCGCAGGTGCGTGAGCAACGTGACCCTGCAGAGAGGTATCGTCCATTACCGTGGTTCGTCGTCATGCTGATAGGCGCCATGTCGATGTGGGGCTTGTTCTATATCTACAACATGCAAGGCATGTTGGATTCCGAGTACGGCGACGGGCGCACATCCAGTGCGCTGGCCCCCGCTGCTGGTGCAGGCGCGGCGCCACACAGCGCGGTCGATGGCGCTCAGATCTTCGCCGCCAAGTGCGTGGCTTGTCACCAGGCTTCCGGGTTGGGTCTTCCCGGTGTATTTCCGCCGCTCGCCGGATCTGAATGGGTGCTGGGCAGCGATAAAATACTCGTGCAAATTCCGCTGCACGGCATCAGCGGCTCCGTCCAAGTAAAGGGTGCGACTTACAACGGTGCGATGCCGGTGTTCGATACGCTGAGCGATGCCGAGATCGCGGCGGTATTGAGCTACGCACGAAGTACCTGGGGCAATACCGCGGCCGCCGTATCGCCCGCAACGGTGGCGGCCGGACGCAAGGCGACCCAGTCACGCAGCACGCCGTTTGCCAACGGTGATGAGATCAAACAGTCCGGCGGTTCATGACACGCACCCTGATCGCCACGCTGGCAGTGCTGATAGCCGGTGTTCTCGCTTTTGCCGGCTTGACCAGAGGCTTCACGGTGCTCACGGCAGAGAGCGCCCGCCGTCAAGCCGTGGCTGCTGCGCCGATCCCAATCCCTGAATTGATCGGCGTCGATCAGCAGGGCACGCGACGCCGGCTGTTCGAGAGCGCCGAAAGACGCGTTGTGATCGTGGACTTCATCTACACTCGCTGCACGAGTCTGTGCTCGGCGCTGGGAAGCAGCTATCAGCGGTTGCAATCAGCCATCGAAGCGCAGCATCTCGAGAATGCAGTGCGTCTCGTGACGGTAAGTTTTGATCCCGCGCGCGACACGCCGGAGGTCATCCACGAATACGGACGGAGTTTGGGTGCCAAACCCGACATCTGGACCATATTGCAGCCGCTCGATCCCGAGGCGTTGCGGCGCTCGCTGAAGGTATTCGGTGTGGTGGCGACACCTGCGCCCCAGGGCCAATTCGTGCACAATGCAGCCTTCCACGTCATCGATCGGCGCGGCAGACTTTCCCGGATAATCGACATTTCGCACCCGGATGTCGCCCTTGCCGCCGCTCGTCGACTATATGGCGCATCATGAACGCGACGCGCGATCGCGTGGTGCTCGCCGGTGTGGCGTCGCTCGCCGTGGCTTCATCCCTACCGCCCCTGAGCACGCTGCTCGTGCGATTCATGCTCACGCAGATGTTGGTTCAGATTCCAGTGATCTTCCTGGCCGCCGCCTCTTTGTCGGCGCAGATTCGATTGCCTACACAGACCCGTTGGATGCGATGGAATGCGCAAGGCGCACCGGGATTGTTGTTTTCGGCGATTGTCCTGGCGTTTTGGATGACGCCGATCGCACTCGACGGTGCCGCAGCTGATTCGCTCTGGGAGACGGGAAAGATCGTGTCGGTGGTGACCGCCGGCATCAGCGCGGGGATCTCTTGGCGGCTGGGTTCCGGCGTCGCGCATGCGTTTTACGTGGGCAATATGGTTTGGATGACAGTAACGGCAGGTATGCTCTATCAGGAATCCACGGAACGGCTTTGCAATGCGTACCTATGGGATGACCAAGCGATCACCGGTCAAGCGCTCGTTGGCGTGTCAGTCGTGCTCGCCGTGACCTGGATGTTGGAGGTCGCCGGGAGGAACCTGCGACCCCTTCCGCGACAAGGACGGCGATCCGACTGAAATATTCGACTCATCGTCAGAACATCACAGGCTCCTGGCCGGCGTCAGCGAACTGAGCCAGGCCGCGATGGCCTGAATCGACTCATCGTCGAGGGTCTGCGCCACGCCGCCCATGATGAAGTCGTTGGTGGTGTCATGCGGCAGGTTCTTGTGAAAGCTCGTGAGCCGCGCAATGAGATACGGCGCGTATTGACCGCGCAGCGACGGATAGGCGGCATATGGACCGGTGCTGATCGAGGGTCCCCCGGCCTCGGCGCCGTGGCATCCCTGACAGGGGGCGATGCCGCGCGCGGGATCGCCCGCGAGAAACAGCGCCTCGCCCCTACCGGGCGCCGCCGCGGCGGCGGCGGTCGCCGGCGGAGTCTGTGACGAAAAATACGTGGCCAGATCGCGCATGTCAGTGTCGCTCAAGCTGGCAACGTTCGGCGTCATCGGCGACACGGAATAGTACGGATCCTTCGGATCGGCCCGCTTGAACGAAACGAGCCGGTGATACAAATACTCGGCCCGCTGGCCCGCCAGGCGCGGAAACGTGGGGGCCACGGATACCCCGTTCGCCCCATGGCAGGCAAAGCACACGGCCGCCTTTTTAGCTCCCGCCGCCGAATCCCCGTGGACCGGCTCGAGGTGCCGCAGGTCCACATAGCGCGGCGCGGCCGCCAGTGCGCTCGCCGCCATCAGGAGTAACGCACCCCCGGCAACGCCGACCGGTGAGCTGAACATGCGGCTGGATTTCCTCATTTCCCGCCTCCCAGCTTGACGTTGACGAACAGACCGACCATGTTCGTGTTGTACGCTTGAGGGCCGCCGTCGGTATACAGGCTGTTGCCGTACACCAATGTGTTGTTAAACCCGGCATAGTGCCAATCGCTGATCTGACCGCGCTCATAGTAGTCATAGAGGCGCAGAGACGCGCGATCACTCAACGGCACGGTGAAACTCATCGTCAGGGAGTTGACGATGTACGTCATCGCTGGGAATTGATTGCCCGCCGTGGGGGCGACGGAGGCATACGTCAGAGCACCGGGCGAGGCAAAGTTGTAGCTGGTAATGCCGCGCGACGCCTGGTAGTTCCAACTGAAATCCAAACGCGTCGGCCCGACATAGCGCGTGGCGCCGAAATAGTGAGTCAGTGAGGCGCCGCCCGACCAGTTTCGCTGTTTATCGGCCGCCCACCATTGGTCCGCGAGCGGATACGTGGGCCCGCCAAGCGCGGCATTCGGAGTATCCGTTGCCAAAGGCGCGCCCGCATCATTGACGTTCGCCATGTGCATGCTTGAACGATCGAGACCTACCCATGCACTCATGCTGGAGAGTGTCTGGAACTGCCACTCCCATTGCAACATGGCCGCGGAGGTATTGTAGCCCTGGCGGCCGATCTGCGTCGGATACTGATTCCAATCGCCGCGCACAGAGGCGGTGACGGTCATGTCGGGACGCGGCATGAGGGTCGCCATCAAATCGACCTTGTTTTCCGTGCGATCCGAAATGTCGTACTTGCGCTGCGCATCGACCGTCCAGGCCGTGGGCGTGTTATCCGACGGTACGAATCCCGGCAGGTTCTGGAAGAACGCGAAGGCATACGGATCGGAGTTGTAGACGCTCCCCGATTGCTTCAAATGCGTGTAATTGAGCCGGAAGGTGAGCCAGCTGAGACTTTTATCCGTCCAATTGAGCTTGATGGTGTTGTCATCGACATAGCTCACTTCTCGATGCGCCGGGCTGTAGTGGTCGAAGGTGTACGTCAGGCCCACTGTGTCGTGCCGCGAGAATTTCCAGTCGGCGCCGCCGTACGCTTCGATCGTCTGCCAGCTATAGGGGATGCTCCTCACCTGCACATCGCTGGTCACCGGATACGTCGCCGGATTCCAGATGCCCGGACCGGGGACGATGCTGCCCTGCGCGCCATTTTCGGCCACATAGCCATAAGAGCCGTTCTGCGGGTTGTACATCAGGTACTGATTGCGATAGTCCTCCCGATAGTATTTCGCACCGCCGCGGACGCTCACGTCGCTGGTCGGCTGCAGCACCAGCGTGCCTTGGGTCAAGGTCGTGACGATGGCCATGTCAGCCGTTGTCCGCGAGAGCGCCGCCGTCGTATTCCATTGACTGCAGGGGAACAGTTGTGGATTTTGCGGCCCTATGGCGAATGTGCCGGTGGAGGAGAACCCGAACGTACCCTGGCAATTGGTGGGAGAAATGAGATTGTCGTTTTGGTTCATTTCCCCGACACCCGCGGTCAGCGAGGCCTCGCCGTTCATCGGCAGCAGGCGGGTGATTGTCGCGTGCAGATTGTGATAATCGTTATCCGGCTCCATCGACATCTGGCCCTGGGTGAGGGGCGAGGACACGGCTCCCGGCACGAGCGGCGGCCCTAGTACGAAAGGATCCTGGAACGTATAGGAAAGATAGCGGTCGCGATAGATCGATCCCGAATAGCCGATATCGAAGCGCCATTCGGAGCCGGCATAGCGCCCGCCCGCGTTGATATTGACGGTGCTGTCGTCGATCGGCTTGACCGTTTCCAAAACAGAGCCGCCGATGTTGTCGAAATCGAAGAAGAAAGGTCCGCCGTAGGGCCGGGTACCCTTGCGCTGTTCGTCGCTGGCATTGACGTACACGGTCCAATGCGGCGTGAGATAGGCGGAGAGCGCGATGCCCTGCTTGTTGCGCTGCGTTCCGAGCCAGGACTCCGGTGCAGCGGCCGAGGCGGCTGCGACTTGAGCCTGCGTGCTGCCGCCGGGAACGAGACCGCCCGCCAGCGTGAGAGTATTAGTTCCCACCCCGTTGAAGATCGACTTCGCGTCGGTCGACAAGAGATTCGGCATGTCGCGTACGAAGACCTCTGCTTTGTAGGCACCGGCCTTGCCGTACACGGCTTCGTAATATTGATCCTCGGCGCTGATCCGGCTTCCGCGTGCCTCGGCGTAGCTGCCGTCGGACGGCCTCTCGGCGTTGACGTCGAAGTCGAACGCCGGACCGTTGGTCGGCCATCGCGTATAGCGATCGTAGAGCGCGGTTTTCGTGCCTGTGGTATGCAAGTAGCCTACATCGAAGGTTCCGTAAATCTGCCAGACGCTCAAAATCTCCGGATGCGGCTCTTCCGCGGGAGTCCCATACAAGTTTCCCGTCGGCGAGCGATGCTGGCCGGGCTCGAGCCAGCTCGTTCCGTCCAGATCGAGAGGTTTGGTCGCTTGGCCACCCGTGGGGTCAAGCTTGTTCCCGAGCCAGGTGTCGACGCCAACGCCGCTGTCAGCCCACACGGATGCGGACACCGCCAAAAGAGCCAAGGCGGTGGTGAATCTCAGTTTTCGCATGGTAAGCACCCTCGTCAGTCCCTTGGGTGCGCTACTCATGGAGTCGCACGCCCGAAGGAGCATTCGATCCATGGATGTTGGCATGACAGGTCAGGCACCCTCGCCCCATGATGCGTTCATCCGGATTTGAGCCGGTCCCCAAGGCCTGCCGCGTCTGCAGGTCGTTCGGGTGCAGGAAATTGGTATGACACTGCTGACACAGAAACGGAATCGGTGCGACCAATAACGTGCTCTGATTCGAGCCGTGCGGCGTGTGGCAGTTGAGGCAGTTCTCGCGAACAGGCGCATGCTCGAACAAGAACGGACCGCGCTTCTCCGCATGGCACTGGTAGCACGTCTCGTTGACCGTATTGGTCTTGAGCAGCGGATTGGTCAAGGTGCCATGCGGATTGTGGCAGTCGTCGCAGCTCATCTGCCCTTCGGGCAGCGGCATATGCGAGCGGCGATTGAATTGCTGGCGGATGTCCCGGTGACACTGGGCACAGGTGTCGTTGATCGACGCCTTCGTCATCAACCCTTGCACCGAGAATTTCGCCATGGGGTTGTGACAGTCGCTGCAGGACAAGTCGTTGCGCTGGTGGACCGATCCCTGCCAGTGGTCGCGCGGGCCGCCCGCGTGACAGGTCAGGCAGGTTTTCGTCTGAACGTCGATCGGAGTACCGGAATTTTTGGTATATCCAATGACGAGCCCTTTGATTTGCGGCTTGGCGGCATGTTCCGATCCGGGGCCATGACAGGCTTCACACACGGGAATGGCCGGATCCGATCGATTGGCGACGTGCAGTCCCAAGGAATGCAGGGTGTGCGTAAAATGATCTGCCTCCAGTTTGTGGCAGGCGATGCAGGTCTTCTCCCCAACCACTTTCGCGTCGGGCACCTGAGGATTCGATGCCACGTGGGCATTGGCGAATCCCGGCGCCGGCCTCGGGAGCCCGCTGCGATCGACCGCCCCGTCAGCGGATAAGTTCGTCGAGGGTAGCGAGTTGGCGATGCCGTTCTGAGGAGGTTGGGATTGACCGATCGCCGGCGTACTCCGGAAGAACACGATACCGAGCGCTATCGCGATCAGCACACTCCATCGACCTGAAGTCATTCTTCCTCCCGACGGTCCGAAGTCCGCGTTCACACGCTAATTGATTTCTTTAATGAGAGCGGCTGTGACACCGGTCTCCGACTGTTTTGGTTTCGCGTAATGGGCGAACTCGTGGCGCATCCGCGTGCGCCGGATGCGGACAATCTCATCCGCCGCACCGACAGCAATACGCGCGAGACGCAGAACTTTCTCCCCGTCGTCGGTAAGCGCGACACGCGTGCGATTTCGCTCGAATAACGTCATGCCGAGATACTCCTCGAGCTTGCGCACTTGAATACTGAGGGTTGGTTGGGTAACGCTGCAGCGATCGGCCGCCCGTGAAAAATTCAGGCACTCAGCGAGCGCGATCAAATAGTGTAGGACCTTGATATTCACATTCGTCGCGAAGTCACCCGCTTCGGCCCCCTACAGTTCCCGCTATACATCCGCGACCGAGCTTGACTACCGTCCATTTCTCGGCGGTTACAGAGACGGCCACCTCGGTTACGAATGCAACCGAATGATTCCGTCACTCAGGTGGTCGTTCAGTCCGTGGTCATACAGCATCGTCGAGATGGACAGCGCCCGCGCATCTAGCCGGCTACAGCGTACGTGCGAGGACGATGAGCGCGAGTCCGGTCAGGAAACTCGCGAACATCGCCACCAGCAAGGCTGAGGTGCCGGTCGGCGCCGTGCGGAATTCCTTCCAAATCAACACGCCCCAAAATGCCGCGATCATCGTGGCGCCCTGGCCGAGCCCGTAGGAAATCGCGAAGCCGGCGCGCCCCGCGGCAATCAGGTTGAAGGACATGCCCACTCCCCAGATCACCCCACCCAGCACACCGGTCAGGTGCGTGCCGAAGTCACCCGCGAAGTAGTCGCGGAAGCCCACGGGGGCACCCACGAACGGCTTCTTCATCGCTAATGTATTCCAGACGAAGTTGCTCAGCAGGATGCCGGCGGCGAGCACGAATACCGCCGCGTAGGGTCCCATCTTGCCGCTCATCGCGTCGGCCGGATCCGCGTACATCGCCGCCGCAACGAAGCGATAGAACATTCCCATGAACACACCGCAGGCCACTGAAATCAGCAAGCCCCTGGCGCTACCCTTGCTTCCCAAGCCAGGCGCCGCAGCCGGCAATCGGCGATATGCCACGGCGTCCAAGACAATCGCCAGGATCACCAGCGCAACGCCCGCCGCGAGTAGGACAACGTTGCCAACCGGGGCGGCGCGGTAATTGACGATCACGCCTATGATCAGGGCGAGTCCGATCCCGACCGGATAGGCTACCGCCATGCCGGCAATCTCGATCGCGGCGACCAGCAGAATGTTCGCGAGATTGAAGATCGCACCGCCAACCAATGCCGATATGATGGAGGCGCTCGAGGCTTGCGCCAGGTCGGCGAGGAACGGGCGGCCTTCGGTGCCGCTGCTTCCCAACGTCAGACCAAGGATCAGCGTCAAGAGCAGGACTCCCAGTGTGTAGTCCCAGTAGAACAGCTCGAACCGCCAGTCAGGGCGTGCCAGCTTCTTGGCATTTGCCCACGAACCCCAACCAAGCATCGTGACCACGCAGAATATGACTGCCAACGGATAACTATGCACAACAAACATCAGGGCTGCTCTCCCCGGTCTCAATCACGGAGTTTCTTGTTTTGCACCTGATGCACTTAGACGCACCCGTCCGCTTGGCATACGACCACCCTGCCCGGGACTGGCGTAACTACTAATTTGGTTTATTTTTCAATATGCTACTCTAGCTTGGTGGTGTTCCTAACGCGAATGTGTGGGTGCGCGCCGATCAAGCCGCCCGACTCATGGAAGATTGGCGCAAGCAGATGCCCGCGTCCAGCTGCGCAACGTTCAAAAGGCTCTGTATGTGCTTGCCGGCGGCAGAGCACGGTTCATGGCGGTGGCGTAAGGCGATGTGCTTCGTCGATTCCGATCCTCTGATTCCCGATCATCTTCACGGAGTTCGTCGAAGATCGAGGGTGGCCGATATTTGGTCAATGCCAGTAGATCCGTAACGACGCTCAGTGCACCAAGGACGACAACGGCGGCAAAGCCGCTTACGATGACGACGGAAAGTAGTAAATACATGATGAGCTCCGCGCTTCTCGACAACCATAGACGCAGCGTGTTTCCGCATATCAGGTCGTCAATCTAAGCAGGCCCGGTTACTGACCGGTTTCTCGCCGCCACCCTGACGTCACGGATGTAACCGAGGCGAACGGCCACGAGGCGTATGATGACAGACCCGCCTGCCTCGCTCGGGTTCGATGCTCAATACCCGGCAACACATCCGTCAGAGCGAGGATCTGCCGCCCCTTCCAGCACGCCATTGCCATATCTGATGATCGCTCCGGCATGACCGACTGTTTCATCGTATGCGCCGAGCAATTCAATGTCATGACCGCGTAGTTCCAGGTCGCTGACCGTGGCACCTGGAATTCTGCTTTCGAGTTTCAGTGTATCGCTGGTTTGTCCCCAGGTTCGGCCAAGCAACCAACGAGGGGCGCAGACGGCCTGCTGCAACGGTTGCCCGAACCAGATCGCACGTGAAAAAACTGCGGCCTGAGTTTGTGGCTGTCCATCCCCGCCCATTGCTCCGTAAACCATCGATCGCCCGTCTTTGAATCTCGCTGCGGCGGGGTTAAGCGTGTGGAATGGCTTTTTGCGCGGTTGCAGCGCCTGCAGGTGATTTGGATTCAAGCTAAACGATGCGCCGCGGTTTTGCCAATTGAGCCCCGTCGTCGGCAGGACTACGCCGCTGCCAAATTCATGATAGATGCTCTGTATAAATGATACAGCCAATCCGTCGGCATCGATCACTCCCATCCAGACGGTGTCGCCGGTTCTTGATACGCCGCCCCATGGCAACGCGGCAGCTAGACTGATCTCATTTGCCAAAGCGTCGAGCCGGGACGCACTGAGTAAGGACTCCACTTCGACCTTCATGTAGGCAGGGTCAGTTACATACGCATCGCGCAATTTAAATGCCTGTTTGGTGGCTTCAACACACAGGTGAATATGATCGGCGCTATCGGGCCCAACCACACGAATGCCGCTGCGTTCGAGAATGCCGAGAATTGCGAGAGAAATGACGCCCTGAGTAGGCGGCACCATGTTGTAAGCGGTCCCCTCCGCAAGTTCAATCTGCAACGACGGGCACACGCGTGGTTGAAATTCGTTCAGATCGTCGATCGAGAGCAGCGCGCCGACAGACTTCAAATCTTCGGCGATTGCTTCAGCCAATGCACCGCGATAAAAACCATCCAGACCGTCGCTTATGAGTTGCTCCATGACACACGCGAGCTTGGGTTGGCGAAAAAGAGATCCAACCGAGGGGATCTTGCCGTTCGGCAGAAAACGCTCGGCAAACCCTGGTTGATGCGCAACCTCATTGAATTTGTTGACGGTCGATGAAACCTGGCTCGCGGTCACCGCGATCCCATCGGTTGCATATTGATAAGCATCGCGTAATAGACGGGCGAGAGAAAGTTGACCGCTATGCTGTTTTGAGATGCGCAGGGCTGCCTCCCAACTCCCGATCGCTCCGGCCACCGTGTTCATGGCGAGCGGGCCGCGGGTAGGAATCACAGCATGACCAGCCTCCAGATACGCTGCGATGGTGGCCCTTGCTGCAGCCGGACCGGCCGCATCGATCGCAATGGGAGCACCATGTTGCGGAACAATGAGCCAGAACGCATCGCCCCCTATGCCATTCATGTGAGGGTAAGCGACAGAAATGGTTGCAGCGCCGGCCACCGTGGCTTCTATCGCGTTGCCGCCGTCGCGCAAAACCGAGAGGGCGCTTTGCGAAGCCAAGGCATGGGGCGCAACCGCCATGCCGTTCGTGGAACGAATCGTTTGAATCAAAGAGATCTCCGTTTAAAACCGTCGGGGGATACTCTCGCCAGCTCTTGGGCCTCCTTTGATCGAGGCATTGGCACGAAGATATCTCTCCCGCATCGGTTTGAGTACGGCAATTGCAAGAAGTGCCGTCAGTGCATCGAGAGAAATCACGACGGCAAAAACAGGGAGCCAGCTATCCGAGATCTCATGCAGATGGGCTGAAAGAGGACCGCCGAAGATGGACCCGATCCCTTGCGCCATGTAGAGAAATCCGTAATTTGTGGTGGCGTGCTTTTCTCCAAAGGTGTCGGTCAGCGTTGAAGGGAAAAGCGAGAAAATTTCACCCCAACCGAAAAACACCAAGCCGGACAATACGACGAATAACATGGCATTGTCTCGCGTGAGCAGCCACAGCGTCATCGCAATGGCTTCGAACCCGAAAGCGATAAACATGGTGCGTTCGCGACCGATCCGGTCCGACACCCAGCCGAAAAACGGGCGCGTCAAACCGTTGGTAAAGCGGTCGATCGTCAAAGCGAGCGGCAATGCGCCCATGCCAAAAATCGTTGCACCGGCGATGCCGAAGTCCCTCGAAAAGGATGCCATCTGCGAGATAACCATGAGGCCTGACGTCGACATCATAGTCATCATCGCAAACATCAGCCAAAAGACCGGGGTCTTCAGCATCTGCCCCGAACTGAGGCCTTCCGTCTTCTTGGTGCGGGCGATGTAGTCTGCCATCCAATCGTCGGGCGGCCGTTTCATGCCCAGTGCGGCAAGAAAGGCAATTGCGCCAAAAATCAGCCCAAAATGTAGAAGCGTCGGTTGATACCCAAGCTTGGCGATACTGATAGTAACCGGAAAAGTAGACAGCACGGCACCCATGCCATACCCCGCCGCAACGACGCCGGCCGCCATGCCTCGCCTATCGGGAAACCAAGCGACCATCAAACCAACAATACCGACATAGATGATCCCGGTACCGACCCCCCCAAGCAGGCCGTAGGTTACATAGACGGATATCAACGTATCGGCCGATGAGGCAAGAACCCAGCTCAGACCGGTCATTATCGCACCGACGGCCAATAGGAGTTTGGGACCGAATTTCTCGATCAGGTAACCCTGAAGCGGAGAGAGGAACGTCTGTAGAACGATGAAGATGGAGAAGGTGATCTGCACCTGCGTGAGCGAGACACCAAGCTGCGTCATCAACGGCTTTGTAAATAGCGTCCACACATACTGAGGGCTTGAAATAGCCATCATGCAGACCAGCCCAAGGAGGAGTTGCATCCATCTGCCTCCCCAGATACCTGTAGTTCGGGTTTGCAGCGCGGGAGTGGTATTCATGATTGATCACTCATCGGAAACAATATGCAACGCAAATGATATACCGGTCGCCTATCGGGCTGGATTGAATACTATGTGAAAATTGTCGATTGTCACGAGACTTTGGCTTAACCCAATTATCCGGCGCGCTTGGGCCATATATTCGGTATCATTCGCCAAGGCTTGGTAACGCAAGCGGACCCGTCAAATTGATGTGAAGCTGAGGCAGCCCATTGGTAACACTCCAAAAACTGTCGCGACGGCAATTGGTGAAATACGGCGCGTCTTCGTTGGCTTTTGTGTCGATCATGGCAAAAGCAAATAGGGTGTC
>JAXDQI010000312.1:0-22681 GCA_034667965.1 Gammaproteobacteria bacterium | reverse complement strand
GCGTCAGCGCCTCCAGGCGATCGAAGCAGAGAAGGAATTTTGGACTTCGGGAAGTTTGACCGATGCGCTCGTCAAGTTGAAAGGCACGTCCAATCCGTTCCGCGCCCTGGCCGAAACCGGAAAGCAGGCCTACGAGTATCACGAGATCAACAAGGCCCGCCTGTCCGGGGCCATTGGAACCAGCGAATGGATCACCGAGTCGCTGCAGCGAACCGCCGATTCCATCATCGGCCGCATGCAGGCCGGACTGCCGGTGCTCGCGTCGGTGGGCTCCACCGCCCCGTTCGTCGGACTGTTCGGAACGGTGTGGGGCATCTATCACGCCCTCATCGCCATCAGCGCATCCGGATCGGCGTCCATCGAGAAGGTCGCGGGACCCGTCGGCGAAGCCTTGATCATGACGGCAATCGGTTTGTTCGTCGCAGTGCCCGCCGTGTTGGGCTACAACGTTCTATTGCGTCGCAACAAGAATCTGCAGGAAGCCGTCAGCCACTTCACGCATGAGCTGCATGCGTATCTGATCTCGGGCGCCAAGATGGGATTGGGGATGGAGAAGGCGCCGTCGCCGGCCGTCAAGCCCAGCCCCGCTGCCGCTCGCTAGGAGACTGATTTCCCATGGCAATGAGCACTAGCGGAAGCGGCGACGACAGCGAGGTGCTGTCGGACATCAATGTGACGCCGCTCGTGGACGTCATGTTGGTGCTCTTGATCATCTTCATCATCACGGTCCCCGTGGCGTTGAAGGAGATCAAGGTCAATCTGCCGAAGGCAAGCAATCTGCCCACGCAGACCAAGCCGGAGGATGTCACGATCGCGGTCGACAAATCAGGAGCCATCTACTGGAACACCAGGCTGCTGCCCAGCCAGGATGCGTTGCTGACCGAGCTTCGGGCGGCCGCGCAAGTGCAGCCGCAACCCGAAGTCCACATTCGCGGCGACAGCGATTCGCGGTACATGTACGTGGGCCAGGTTCTGGTTGCCGCTCAGAAGATCGGCATCCGTAAAGTGGCATTCCTGACCTCACCGCTGCACCCCGGCGAAGCGCCCTAGGAGATTCAGATGGCAATGGCTGTAGGTAAAAGCGAGGGTCAATCGTTCACCGACATCAACATGACGCCCTTGATCGATGTCATGTTGGTGTTGTTGATCATTTTCATCATCTCGCTGCCCCCCGTCACGCACGCGGTCAAGATCGACAACCCCCTGCCGCCGCCGCCGAACTTCGTTCCGCCGCCGCCGCCGGAGATCGTCAATCTGACGATAGATTTTGACGGCACGCTGGCGTGGAACGGCAGTGCGGTGGATCGCACCACCATGCAGGGCTATATCACCCAGGAGGCTTCGAAAGATCCGCAACCTGAAGTGCATATCAGCGTCGACAAGTTCGCCAAGTACGAAAAGGTGGCGCAGACGCTGGCCGATTTGCAGAGTCGAGGACTGAAGAAAATCGGATTCGTCAACAACGACTTGTTCTAATAGTACGATCGGGCGGAAAGGCACGGCGCGTCAGATCCTTGACGCGCCGTTCGTTTGAGAAGCCGCATAAAATAAATTCAGAATCTTAAGGTTGCGAGGTTAGCTATGAATCAATCCACCCAGTATCTCCGGCCCGGTCTTTTTCTTGGCGTGCTGCTGGCGGTCGCGAGCCTTGCCGTGACCACCCAGTCCGCCCTGGCCGCCGAGAAACCCAAGGAACAGCAGATCAGCCGCGTGATCGCCAAGGAAATGACGGCCGCGCAGAAGGCGTTGCAGGCGAGTCAGTGGCAGGAAGCGCTGAAGAATCTCGAGGCCGCCGAGCAGAAGTCGCCGCTGACTCCATTCGACAAGAAGACCATCTACGACTTCAAGGGATTCGCCAACGTCCGTCTGAATAAGATCAAGGAGGCACAGCAGGACTACGAGCAGGCGCTCGCCACCGGCCAATATTCTGCCGAAGACGCCGCCAAGACCACGAGAATGCTGTTTCGATTGGCCGCCCAAAATCAGCAGCTCGCCAAGGCCCTGGATTACGGCAAGCAGGTGTCCGATGCCGGTAGCGCGAATCCGGACGATCTCGCGGTGATGAGTCAGATCTACTATCTGCAGAAGGATTGCAAGAACTCGGTCGTTTGGGCCGACAAGGCGATCTCAGCCGCTCGAAAGGCGGGTGAAACCCCCAAGGAAAACCTCTACCAGTTCAAGCTTCAATGCGCATCCGACGGCGGCGACAATGCGGCCATGGCGACGGTGTTGGTGGACCTCATCAAGCTCAACAACAAGACCAATTATTGGAATACGCTGCTGCGCATCGAGCGTCAGGACGAGCGGGACGATCATAATCTGCTGATGATCTATCGGGTCATGTACGACACCAGCGCCATGACTGCCGGTTCGGATTACATGGAAATGGCTCAGCTCCTCGGCGATGCCGCACTGCCCGGAGAAGCGTCGGCGGTTCTCGAGAAGGCCGTGTCGTCGGGTCTGTTCACCGAACAGAAGGACAAGGACCGTGCCACGCGACTGGCGAACTCGCTGAAGCCCCGCGCCGAAGCCGACAAGAAGGGCGAGGCCGCGTTCGACGCGGAGGCGGCCAAGAATCCGGCGGGCGAGCTCGATGTCAAGTCGGGCGAAGTCTATTACGGTTCCGGTGATTATCAGAATGCGGTCACCGCCATCACCCGGGGTATCGAGAAGAAGGGCATCAAGCACCTGGACGAGGCCTACGTCTACCTCGGGCGGGCGCAGGTCGCATTGAAAAACACGGCGGAAGCGAAGAAGGCCTTCAGCGGCTTGAAGTCGGTGCCCAACATCAGCCCGCGAGTCCTGAAGCTCTGGGAGCTGTATTCCGACAAGCTCGGCTCGTAACTTTTTCCGGAGAAGACACATGACCATCAAAGCAGGCGACAAGATGCCCGCCGGTAAATTCACGTCCATGGCCAAGGATGGTCCGAAGAAGGTGAGCTCCGAAGAACTGTTCAACGGGAAGACCGTGGTGCTGTTTTCGGTGCCCGGCGCTTTTACGCCCACCTGCGATGCGAAGCACTTGCCGGGTTACGTGGAACTTGCCGACGAAATCAAGAAGAAGGGCGTCGACACCATCGCGTGCACCGCCGTAAACGATGTGTTCGTCATGAATGCATGGGGCAAGCTGGGCGGAGTCGGCGACAAGATTCTGATGCTGGCCGACGGCAATGGAGAATATGTAAAGTCGCTCGGCCTCGAGTTGGATGCGACGGGTTTCGGCATGGGACATCGCGGACAGCGCTTCGCCATCATCGCGAAGAACGGGGTGGCGACGCACGTCAACATCGAAGGGCCCGGTGAATTCAAGGTCTCCGCGGCCGATTACGTCTTGAAGCAATTGTAGGTACCGCATTGCTGGCCTTGCGCAGCGCTCCGCCGGTGTTCGGAATCGCCGAAGCCGAGCGGATAGCCCGCGACGTTTACGGCCTGGCCGTTTCGTTGTCGCCTTTGTCGGGCGAGCGGGACTGCAATTTTCATATTCGCACCGCCGATGCCCGCAATTTTGTTCTGAAGATCGTGGACGGCGCCGCCGACCCCCAGACCACCGACTGCCAGGTGCGGGTGCTGCGTCACCTGGCGGAGCAAGACCCCTCCCTGCCGGTCCCGCGGATCTTTGCCACCCAGCAAGGTGCTGATCTGGGGCAGGCCGAGCAGGACGGCCGGACCTACGCGACCTGCCTCATGGGATACATACCGGGCCGGTTGCTAGCCGATATCAAGCCTGAACCCGCGCTCCTGCGGAATCTCGGCGACACGCTGGCCCGGGTCGATCGCGCATTGCACGGGTTCTTCCATCCCGCGCTGGCCCAGCGCATCGCGTGGGATGTGCGCCGGCTGCCTGAACTCATGGAATTCGCTCCGTACATCGAATCTGCGCGCGTAAGGCGCGCGGTGGAGGAGGTGGTCCTGGCGCTCAAAGAGCGGCTGCCGGCCATACGGGGCCTGCCAGCCCAAGCGATACACGGAGACTGTCATCCGGCAAACGTGCTGGTCGACGCCTCCGGCGGTACGGTCTGCGGCGTCTTGGACTTCGGGGACATGATTCATGCGCCCTTGGTTCAAGAGCCCGCCGTGGCCATGTCCGAGCTGCTCACGGACGGACTCGTGGAGCCCGAGGATCTGGCCGCCGTCCTCGAGGGCTATGCGGACCTGCACACATTCGCGGCGGCCGATATCGACGTCCTGTACGACCTGGTTGCGGGACGCCACGCCGTCACCATCATGCTCCATGCGTGGCGCCGCCATCATGATGCCAAGGGGGCGGGCCTGCTCGATCGGGCGGCCGTGAACGCCGCCGCATCGCTCGAGCGATTGCAGACGATCGGCCGGGCGTCATTGACTGCCGGTTGGCACGCTGCCGCGGGGATTGGGGTGCGGGCATCCGAGGTCGACGTGAGCCGCCGTCACCGATTGCTGGGCGCCGGGGCCGAGCTGTTCTACGACAAGCCCCTGCATCTCGTGCGCGGTGATGGGGTGTGGCTGTACGACGCCAACGGGCGCGCCTACCTCGATGTTTACAATAATGTACCGCACGTCGGCCATTGCCATCCGACCGTAGTGGGCGCCATTCAGAAGCAGACCGCCGTCTTGGCGACGAATACCCGATATCTCCACGAGAACATCCTGGAGTACGCGGAGGCACTGACGTCGCGATGTCCCGCCCATTTGGACGCCTGCATATTCGTCAATTCGGGGAGCGAGGCCAACGATGTCGCGTGGCGCATGGCGCAGTTCGTTACGGGCCACAAAGGGGCCCTGGTCATGGCCCACGCGTACCATGGCATCACGGACGCGGTTGCGGCCCTCACCCCGGCTTCGGGCACCGTCGATCCGCGAGTGGCGACGGTGACGCCGCCGGCGGCCACGCTGTCCGCGGACGACTCCATGAGCCAGGGCGATCTCGCGACGGTCACCGAGGACGTTGATCTTGCGATATACACCCTCGCCGCACGCGGGCTCGCGCCGGCGGCGTTCTTCATCGACACTGCGCTGACCAGCAGCGGCATTCACGATCCGCCCGCGGTCTGGCTTGCCACGGTGGCGGCACGGGTGCGCGCCGCGGGGGGCTTGATCGTAGCCGACGAGGTTCAATACGGGCTCGGCCGATCCGGATCGCACTTTTGGGGATTCGAGCGCCGCGGGTTGTCGCGCCCGGGATTGTCGCCCGATATCGTGACCCTCGGAAAGCCGGTCGCAAACGGGTATCCAATGGGCGTGGTGATTGCCAATCGGAAGCTGATCGAGGCATTCCAGGCGAAGTTCGGGTTTTTCTCGACCTTCGGCGGCAATCCCGTGGCCGCAGCCGCCGCACTCGCGGTGCTCAAAGTGCTCGACCGCGAGCAACTCATGGCAAACGCGGCGGCTACCGGGGATTATTTACGCCGGCAACTCAACGCCGCGGCCGAACGGCATCCGTGTCTCGGGCGGGTACGCGGGGCGGGGCTGCTGCTGGGTCTCGAGATTCAAGGACCGGACGTGCACGCCGCGAAGAAGCGCACGAAGAAAATCGTCAACGGGCTGGCGTCCCGGGCCCGCGTGCTGATCGGGACCGAGGGGCCATTATCCAACATCCTCAAACTACGGCCGCCCATGCCGTTCCTTCCGGAACATGCCGACCTGCTCGTGCGGGCCATCGACGCAGCCGCGACCGCCATCGACGCGCGTGCGAGCGGCTAGCCGCTCACCATTCGCTCGAATTCGGGGACGATTTGAAACAAATCTCCGACGAGCCCCACATCCGCCACCTCGAAGATCGGCGCTTCGCCATCCTTGTTGATGGCGACGATGGTGCGAGCGTCCTTGATGCCCGTCAAATGTTGGATTGCGCCCGAAATGCCGATCGCGATGTAGATTTCCGGCGAAATGATCTTGCCCGTTTGGCCCACCTGCATCTCGTTGGGCGCATAGCCCGCATCGACGGCGGCGCGTGAGGCTCCGACTGCCGCGCCCAATTTATCCGCGAGGCTGTACAGCAGCTTGAAATTCTCGGCGCTGCCGAGCGCGCGGCCGCCCGAGATGACGCGCAATGCCGTCTGCAAGTCCGGCCGATCGGTGCTGCCGGATTTGGCGCCCACGTAACGAGTGTGAGTCGGCAGGGCGACGCTCAGAGACTTCGATTCGACGGCGGCACCACCGCCGCTTGGCGCGGCTTCGAACGAAGCGACCCGCACCGTGGCGACCAGCTTGCGCGATGCATCCGCTTCGACCGTGATGATGGCGTTGCCCGCGTAGATCGGGCGCCGAAACCGGTACGCGCTCTCGACGGCCATGAGGTCACTCACTTGAGCGACGCCCAGCAGCGCCGCGACGCGCGGCATGAGGTCCTTGCCGAAGCTCGTCGAGGGACCAAAGACATGGGTGTAGTCCGCGGCCAGCGCCGCCACTTGCGGTGCGAAAATCGCGGCAAGCGGATGTTCGTTCTCGGGCCGGTCCACACGCAGCACCGTTTTGACCCCGGATACCGCGGCGGCCTGAGAGGCAACAGCCGCCGTATCGGCGCCGAAGACTGCGATGGTGATTTCCGCGTCGGGAATGGTCTTTGCGCAGGTGACGCACTTGGCAGTGGCCGGATTCAAGGCCTTGCCGTCATGCTCGCCGATGATGAGTACTTTATGCATCAGATCAAACCCTTCTTCTTGAGAACATCCACGAGTTCCGCCACATCCTTGACCATCACGCCTTTCTGGCGCTGCGCCGGCGGTTCGGTTTTCACCGTCTTTAAATATTGTCCGGCGCTCACGCCGAGCGCATCCAGGGAGGTCACATCCAGGGGTTTTTTCTTGGCCTTCATGATGTCCGGCAGTTTGACATAGCGTGGTTCGTTCAAGCGCAGGTCGACGGTGATCACCGCCGGCAGATCCACTTCGATGGTTTCGAGGCCGGCATCGATTTCCCGCGTTATCGCCGCCTTGTCGCCGTTGATCTCCACTTTGGATGCATACGTTGCCTGCGGCCGCTCCCAGAGGGCGGCCAACATCTGTCCGGTCTGATTCGCGTCATCGTCGATGGCTTGCTTGCCCAAGAAGATGAGCTCGGGGTTCTCCTTCCTCGCCAGGGCAAGAAAAACTTGCGCGGCCGTCAAGGATTCCACCGGCGCGTCGGTCTGAACCAGGATCGCCCGGTCCGCGCCCATCGCCAGCGCCGTTCGCAGCTGCTGTTGGGTATCGGCCACGCCGATGCTGACCGCGACGACTTCGATGTCGCCGCCACGCTCCTTGATGCGCAGCGCCTCCTCGAGCGCGATTTCGTCGAACGGATTCACGCTCATCTTCACTCCGTCCAGCATCACGCCGCTGCCGTCGGGTTTGACGCGAATGCGCACGTTGTAGTCCACGACGCGCTTGATACAAACCATGATCTTCCGCATTGACACTCCTTAAGCAGCCGTTTCCGGTGCGCCGGTCGAGTGCGCATCGGATTGTTGTTCCGAATACAAAGTACTGATGACCGCGGCGCACTTGTGCATCTCGGGCAGGAAATGCTCCAGCGCCGTCTTCAACGGCACGGCCGAGTTGATGAAGCGGACCGTGAGCGAAGCCAGGATGCGGTCGCGTGAGTTCACCGGCACGCCGAGACTCACTTCGTCCACCAAGCGCCGGGTTCTCGTCGAGGTCGCATATCCTTGGCGCTTGATGTCGTCCAGCATGCGTTGCAACTCGGCGCGCGGCGCTCGCGCCGGCTTGTCGTCTTCCTTGTTCGACCGCGCCAGAGTGTCGATGAGCTCTTCGCGCTGTGCCTCGGGGCAATGAGCCAGGAACACGCGGCCCGACGCCGACGCGAGCAGAGGCGCGCGAAATCCAGCGGAGTAACGCTCGATGGCGAGCGGCGTTTCGTGGTCGGTCGATTCACGCACGATCATTGCCGTGCCGGACAAGGTGGCGATGGACACGGGCCACACGATGTCGCGGCATAGCGCGTCGATGTGCGGTTTGGCGATCTGCGAGACCCAGGCGTCATCGTCGAAGCCGAGGCTCAGTTTGCGTACCTCGACGGTCAAGCGATAGCGGTCATCGGCGGCGTCGCGAAATACGAATCCGGCATTGCACAGCGTTTCCAAGATCCGGTAGACGGTGGTGCGCGGCAAACGAATTTCCTGGGCGACTTCCGACACCGTGGCGCCGTCGCGTGAATTCAGGACGGTCAGTGCATCAAGGCCCCGCGTCAGCGCGCGGATTGGGCGGGTGGATTCCATGAAACCTCAGGCTATTGGTGAGATTGAGCGATACGGTGGTATACGCTAATCATTTGGCGCGGTAGTTTATGGATCGCCGCTTCGCTTGTCCATAAGGCGGTCAATCCCCTAGACTTAACGTAGATGGTCCGCTATTTCATCAAGCGTCTAGCAGGCGCGGTACCCACCTTGTTGATCATTGTCACAGCCGCGTTCTTTCTGATACGCGCGGCTCCCGGCGGGCCGTTCGATCAGGAGCAGACTCTGCCGGCGGAGATCGTTGCCAATCTTCAGGCGGCATATGGCCTCGATTTGCCGATTTGGGCGCAATACGGCAGATACCTGCGCGCGCTCGCGCACGGCGATTTCGGACCTTCATTCAAGTACAGGGACTTCACGGTGACCGAACTCATCGGGCAGGGTTTCCCCGTCACGCTGCGGATCGGTGCCATCGCGCTGATTCTCGCGCTGGGGCTCGGGCTTCCCTTGGGCACGTATGCAGCGCTGCACCACCATGCGGCGGCCGATCATGCCGCGATGTCCCTGGCCGTGGTCGGCATCGCCGTGCCGTCGTTCGTGGTATTGCCGTTCCTGGGCCTGGTGTTCGGAATCTACCTGCACTGGCTGCCCGTTGCGGGCTGGGAGCCGGGATCCATCCGGCACCTGGTGCTGCCCGTGATCGCCCTGTGCCTGCCGCCGCTGAGCATTATCGCGCGGATGACGCGCGGCAGTATGCTCGAAGTGCTGCGCAGCCAATACATCCGCACCGCATTTGCCAAGGGGTTGCCGCTGCGCATCGTGATTTTGCGGCACGCGCTGCGCCCAGCGCTGCTGCCGGTGGCGGGTTATCTGGCGCCCGCCGTTGCGTCCATCATGACGGGTTCGCTGGTCGTGGAGTCCATTGCCGGACTGCCCGGCATCGGCCGATACCTCGTGCAAGGCGCGCTCAATCGCGACTACACGCTGGTCATGGGAATGGTGATCATCTACTCAGCGTTGCTGATAGCGATGGGATTGGTCGTCGATATGCTGTACGCATGGCTCGATCCGCGCATCAGGTTCGGCCGGTGAGCACAGTTTACCGGTTGCGGACGAATACCGGCGCCGTGTTTGCACTCAGCATCATCGTACTGTTGATTGCGGTCGCTCTGGCCGGCCCTTGGTTCAACCCGAACAACATCGAATCGCTCGATTGGGCGCACGTTGCCGCTTACCCAAGTTTGACGGGCGCTCACTGGTTCGGTACCGACCGGCTCGGCCGCGATCTATACGCGCGCACCCTCGAGGGAATGCGGGTGTCGTTGGCGGTGGCGTGCGTGGCCAGCGCCATCAGCCTGAGTGTGGGCATCGCCTATGGCGCCGTCGCCGGCTACGCGGGCGGACGGTGGGACCATTTGATGATGCGCTTCATCGAAGTCTTGAGCGGTCTGCCGTTGATCTTCTTCGTGATCTTCTTGACCGTCATTTTCGGCCGCAGCCAGTATTTGCTCTTTCTGGCCATCGGTGCCATCGGCTGGCTCACCATGGCGCGTATCGTACGCGGCCAGACCTTGAGCATTCGGCAGCGCGAGTTCATCGAAGCGGCGGTGGCCTCCGGAGCAAGTACCGGCCGCATCATCCTGAAGCACGTCGTTCCGAACTTGCTGGGTCCGGTGATCGTCTATGCGACGCTGACCATTCCGCAGATCATTCTGTTCGAGAGCTTCTTGAGCTTCTTGGGGCTCGGTATCCAAGAGCCCCATGCGAGCCTTGGCACTTTGATCGCGGAAGGCGCCGGTGAAATGGAGGCGGCACCGTGGATGCTGTTGGTTCCGGGAGGCGTGCTGGCAACGCTTCTCGTGTGCCTGAACATCGTGGGCGACGGCTTGCGCGACGCGATCGTCGGCCGGGAGAGCGCCGCAACGTGACTCCCGCGCTGGATATCGAAAATCTGAGCGTGCACTTCGCGCATCAGCATGGCGCGATCGCCGCGGTTCGCGAGGCATCGCTGACCGTCCGGCCGGCCGAGTGCGTCGGAATCGTCGGCGAATCGGGTTCGGGAAAGACTCAGACGTTCATGGCCGTGATGGGACTGCTGTCCGCCGGGGCGCGCGCCGCCGGCAGCGTACGATTCGAGGGCCGGGAAATCCTTGGGCTCAGGGCTTCCGAGCTCAATCGCGTGCGCGGCTCGAAACTCACGATGATTTTTCAGGACCCCATGACGTCGCTGACGCCGCACCTGAAAATCGGGATTCAGCTTGCCGAAGTCCTGGTGAGTCACTCGCGGATGTCGTGGCGTGAAGCCGAAACGGCGGCGCTGCGCGCGTTGGAGCGCGTGCGCGTACCGGAGGCGCGGCGGCGGCTGCGGCAATATCCGCACGAGTTGTCCGGCGGCATGCGCCAACGCGTGATGATCGCCATGAGTTTGCTGTGCGAGCCCAAGCTGCTGATCGCGGACGAGCCGACGACGGCGCTCGACGTGACAGTGCAAGCCGAGATCATGGATATATTGCGGGTCATGCGCCAGGAGTCGCGGATGGCGATCGTCCTCATCAGCCACGACTTGGGCCTGGTAGCCGGACTCGCCGATCGTATCGTCGTAATGTACGGCGGCAGAGTCGTGGAGAGCGCCGGCGCCGCGGACATACTGGAGCGCGCCGTACACCCCTATACCGCCGAATTGTTGAAATGCGTGCCTGACCTTCGCAGGCCTCGGCTCGAGCGAATGCCGAGTTTGGCGGGCCAGGCGCCCAGCGCGTCGAGCGCCGAGGTGGGCTGCGCGTTTGCACCGCGGTGCCCGCTCGCGGGCGAACGATGCCTCTCGGAGCGGCCGCTGCTGCGGCACATCGGCGGGGCGGCGCATCAAGCGGCCTGCCACTACCCATTGTGAACCCGTTGCTCAGCGTGAAGAACTTGGTCGTGCATTTTGGCGCGTTCCCCGCCGTGCAAGACGTGACATTCGATTTGCGGCAGGGTGAGACTGTCGGATTGGTGGGAGAATCAGGTTCCGGCAAGTCCACGCTGGCACGCGCCATTCTGCGTCTGATACCGGCAACCTCCGGATCTATTTTTGTGGGAGGCGATGATCTCTTGTCGTGTCGATCGGCGGAGCTTCGGCGCCGGCGTCGCGATTTGCAGATGGTGTTTCAGGATCCGCTCGCGAGTTTGAATCCGCGGATGTCGGTCGGCACCGCGCTCGCCGAACCGCTCAAGATCCACGAGCCGTCATTGTCGGCGCCCTTACGCGCGGCCCGCGTCGCGGAAATGCTGGAGCGGGTGGGGCTTTCCCCCGGTATGGCCGGCCGCTTTCCGCACGAATTCAGCGGTGGTCAATGCCAGCGAATCGGCATCGCACGCGCCATGATTCTGCGGCCGAAACTCTTGGTTTGCGATGAGCCGGTCAGTTCACTCGATGTGTCCATCCAAGGCCAGATCGTGAATCTCCTGGCCGATTTGCAGAAGGAACTTGGCACTGCGATGCTCTTCATCAGCCACAATCTCGCGGTGATCCGCCATCTGAGCCACCGCGTGTTGGTGATTTATCGCGGCAAGCTGGTGGAAACGGCCGACTGCGACGAGTTGTTCGCGGCGCCGGCGCATCCGTATACCCAGGCCCTCCTCGCCGCGGTCCCGGACCCGACGCGAGTGCCGGCAGCCACCCCGATTGCCGCCGTCGACGAAACACCGGCCGCCGCCGCCGGCACTGGCGGCTGCGCCTTCGCAGGTCACTGCGCTTACGCGCAGGACCAATGCCGGCAGATCGTGCCGCCGCTGGATGAGGTCGGTCTCCGGCATGCAGCGACCTGCCACCGGTGGCGCGAGGTCGTGTATTCTTGGCGGCATGAAGCCAGGAACTCCGGGTCACGGTAACGAGCGGGTGAGCGGCCGCACCACCGTGCGTGCCAGCGACGGCTTGGCGAACGTCCGTTATGAAATCCGCGGCAAACTGGCGCGGCGTGCGCTCGACCTCGAGCGGCTCGGATACGACATCGTCTCGCTCAACATCGGCAACCCGTATGCCTTCGGGTTTCGCACGCCCGAGACCATGCGTTTGGCCATGATCGAGAATCTCCGTCACAGCGAGGGCTACGTCCACCAGAAGGGCATTTTTCCGGCACGTGAAGCGGTGGTCATGCAGCAGCAGGAGCGCGGCGTCAAGGGAGTGACCGTGGAGGAGGTGTTCATCGGCAACGGCGTGAGTGAACTCATCGATCTCACGCTGCGCGCGCTGCTCAATCCGGGTGACGAGGTTTTGGTGCCGAGTCCCGACTATCCGCTGTGGACCGCCTCCGTCAACCTCAATACGGGGCGTGCGGTTCATTATCCGTGCCGGCCGGAACGCGGCTTTGTGCCCAGTCCCGAGGAGATCGAGGCACTGATCACCCGCCGCACCCGCGCCATCGTCATCGTCAATCCGAACAACCCGACCGGCGCCGTGTATCCGCGCGAGACGCTCGAGGCCATCGCGCGCATTGCCGAGAAACATCGCTTGGTGGTTCTCTCGGACGAGATCTACGATCAGATTTTATACGACGGTGCGGAATTCGTGCCGATGGCCACCTTGGTGCAGGGCACGCTGTGCTGCACGATGAGCGGACTGTCCAAGGTGTATCGCGCATGCGGCTATCGAGTCGGCTGGGCGGTGTTCTCCGGCGATGTGGAAAACGCGGCGGAGTACTTGAGCGGGCTCGAGCTCTTAAGTTCGCTCCGGCTGTGCAGCAACGTGGCCGGTCAATGGGCTGTGCAGACCGCTCTCGGGGGTCATCAAAGCATCCGGGAATTGACCCGTCCGGGCGGCCGGCTCTTCGAGTCGCGACAGACCATTCTGGACAGCGTCGCACGGAGCAGATATTTGCGCCTGGCGCGGCCGATGGGCGCGCTGTATTCGTTCGTGGAGGTTCGCACGGATGTGGTGCCCGACTTCGACGATCAGGTGTTCGCGTTGGAGTTGCTGGAAAACAAGCATGTGTTGGTGGCTCCCGGCGTGAGCTTCAACGTGCCGTACAAGAATTGCTTCCGCATCACGAATCTTCCCGAGCCGCAGGTTCTTGCCACGGTATTTTCCCGTATCGAAGAACTTCTCGACGCGCACGCCGCGGCGGCGGCGCCGATGCCGGCGCTTCAAGTCGTCGCCGGCAAGGGCTGATTGCAAAACGGGGCGCGCGGCTTGTTCGACGCCGCCGGCGCGGGTCATACCATCCTGGTTCCCAACTCCGAACTCGCCGCGGCGCTGTTCGATGCCGTGGAACGGATGCACGTTGAAGCCGGGCATGACCTCTGGCCGACACCGCGTATCCGTGAATTCGGAAGCTGGCTGCGGGAATGCTACGGCGAGCGGCAGCGGTCGGACGCCTCCTTGCCGCGGGTCCTGAGCGACATCGAGGAACGCGAATTGTGGCGCTCCATCGTTCTCGGCGGCGCTGCCGGCCGTGAGTTTCTCGAACCCGCCGGCGCCGCGCGGAGCGCACGGCGCGCACGGCGCGCCATGTTCGAATACGGCATTCCAATGGGCGCCCTGGCTCAATTCCCGACGGAAGAAACGCTTGCACTCATCAACTGGAATCGAGGCTTCGAGGACCGCACACGAGACCTCGGCTATATCGCATCAGATCAACTGCTGGGCGCCGCGCGGCCTGATTCGCGCAATTTGGTCTGGGTGGAAAGCCCAATCTGGCGCCCCGTGGCGAGGGCGTGGCTGCAGCGAAACGCGGCCGCAGTACTGCATCCCACGGCGACGCCTGAGGCGGCCTACCCCCGCCGTCTGCAGGCGGCATCGCCTGACGCGGAACTCGCCGCCATCGCCGAGTGGGCGCGCGAAGGTCTGCGAGCGACGCCCGATTTCCGCGCGTGGATCTGCATTCCGGATTCGAATTTGCGGCGCTCGAACGTGCTGGATGCGTTCGATGCCGCCTTGATGCCCCAAAGGTTTTCGCTGACCGTGGGTGAGACGGCATCCTCGTATGCCATGGCCGGCGGCATTCCGCTCAGCCGTTATGCACCGGTGCAAGCGGCGCTTGATTCGCTGGCTGCGACCGTCGGGCGCGTGTCCTTCGAAGCGTTCAGCGCGCTGCTACGCTCCCCGGAACTGCAGTCATCGGGGGCCGACGCGGCCGATGCCGCAGCCTTGGACCTGATCCTGCGGCGTCGCGGACCACATGAAGCGGATTTGACGGAGTGGATCCGGATTGCGGAAACAGAGTCGCGCGCCAAGCTCTCGCGCCCCGTCGCCGCAGTTGCGCGTCTGAACGGTTTTTTGCGCGCCATCGAGGCGGTGGAAGGACATCATCCCTTCAGCCGCTGGGTTTCGCTGTGGGTGGGCGCTTTCGAAGCCGGACCATGGGCACACAGATCTCGTTGGTCCAGCGCCGAGTTTCAAGCGGCGGAGCGATTCCGCGAGCTGCTGGCAATGCTGGCCACCGCCGACGCGTCGTTCGGCGCTCTCACCATGGTCGCCGCCGGTCGGACACTCGCGCGCGCCGCGCGCGATACCGCGTTTCAGCCGCAGACCGGTGTTCCTCCGATATGGGTAACGGGGCAAATCATGGACCCCTGGCTCGCCTACGACGGTCTGTGGATCGCCGGGTGCAGCGAGGACCGTTGGCCGCCGCCCCTTGATCCCATTCCGCTCCTGCCCATCCGATTGCAACGGGATTACGGAGTGGTGGCCGCGAGCGCCGACATGCAAATGCAACTTGCGGAGGACCTGCAGCGCCGCTGGCGTCTCAGAGCAGCGACGAACGTATTCAGCTGCGCCGATGGCACGGAGGGCCGGCCCGCGGCCTTCAGCCCGCTGGTGTCCGCAGCCCCGCTGGTGTCCACGGCATCGATCCCGGAGGACGCCGCGCCCGCGACGCACCCTCATTGGCGGGTAGCGGCGGCACGCGCCCCGCGCCTCGAGCTTTGCAACGACGAACGGGCTCCGCCCTTTGCGGCGCCCGAACGAATGCGCGGCATAGCGACCCTCCGTGCGCAATCACGCTGCGCATTCCGCGGCTTTGCCGAAACGAGATTGCAGGCGGAGACGCCCGAGAAACCCGTGCCCGGATTCAACATGCGCGAGCGCGGCGAAATGCTGCATCACGCGCTCGAGCACATCTGGTCGAATTTGCGCTCGTCGGCGCGACTCGAGGCGATGGCGCCCGATGCGCTGGGCGAATTGGTGAAGGTGGGCGTCGAGCGCGCCGTCGCCCGGCAATGCCGCCGCCGCGATCCCGGCCTCCATTGGCAACGGCGTGAAGTCCCGCGCATGTCGGCACTCCTCGGCAAGTGGCTGGAAACTGAGCGCATGCGGGAGCCCTTCGACGTCGAAAGCCTGGAACAGGCCACGCACACGGCGCGCTACGCCGGACTCGAGTTCGACGTGCGAATCGATCGCATCGATCGGTTGGACGGCGGCGGCCGGGTGCTGATCGACTACAAGAGCGGCATGGCGGTCCTGGACTGGCGCGGCGATCGGCCGGATAACCCTCAGCTGCCCGTGTATGCGGTGTTGCAGCCGCACGGTCTGCTGGCCGTGGCCTATGCCAAGGTCAATGCGGGCGAATGCGGTTTCGTGGCGGAAACGGCGCGCCGCGGAATATTCAAACCCCAGTCCGGACCGACGACCCTGGAAGACATGCCGGACTTCGCCGCATTGGTGGCCCTGTGGTCGCGGCGCATCGAGAAAATCGCGGGCGAGTTCGCAGCCGGCCATGCCGAAGTTGCGCCGACGCTGCGGGCATGCGCGTCCTGCGATCTGCAAACACTATGCCGCGTCCCGGCGGCGTTCGACGACGGCGAGGCTCGCAATGATTGACCAGCCCGTCGATGAGGCTGCTCGTCGGCACGCGATCGAGGCACCCGGGTCCGTCTTGGTACAGGCGCCCGCGGGCTCCGGAAAGACCACGCTGTTGGCGCAGCGGTATCTTCGCCTGCTGGCAACGGTCGACGCTCCCGAGCGCATCCTGGCGCTGACGTTCACGCGCCGCGCTGCGCTGGAAATGCGTGAGCGCGTGCTGGAGGCCCTGCATGCGGCGGGCTTCCCTGAGCGTCCCGTGCACATGAACGCCCAAACCTGGGAGCTCGGGCTTTCGGCACGACGCCGGATGAACGAGTTGGGGTTCGATCTCGTACGACATCCATCGCGCCTGCGTATCGAGACCATCGACGCATTCAACACATGGCTCGCGGGACAACTGCCTGTCACCGCAGGAGCGGGGTCGCGTTTGAATCTGACCGATGATCCCAGGCCGTTGTACGAAGAAGCGGCCCGCCGCGCGATGGCGCATGACGAACCCGACCAGTTCGGCCACGCGGTCGAACGGGTACTCGCGCAGGATGATCAACGCTGGGAGAGCCTGGTGAAACTGATCTCCGGCATGCTGGCGAGCCGGGATCGTTGGCTGCCGCTGCTCGCCGGGCATCTTCACGCGACCCGAACGCTCGATGAGGTTCAACTGCGCAATATTCGGCGCCACCTGGACGAGGATTTGCGGCTCCTGGTGTCGCGCTCCCTCGCGGCTGCGCACCAGACAATCGGACGGGAAAGGCTCCAGGCTTTGTCGCAGTTGATGCATGCGGCGGCACAGCGTCTGGAGGGCCCGCTCGCGGCAGCGTCGGCGTGGCGCCACGACGGCTCCGTCCTGCGCCCGGACGCCGCCGATCTGGCGCGTTGGCGCGCCGTCGCGGCGCTGCTCACGACCAACGAAGCCGCGTATCGCAAACAGCTCACCAAACGGGAGGGTTTTCCGCCGCTTTGCACCGACAAACCCGCAATGATGGATCTCATCATGGAGCTGGACCGTATCCCGACCGTGTTGCGAACCCTGGTCAGGATCCGTGGACTTCCCGCACCCGCGTATGAGGATGAACAATGGGACCGGGTCCGCGAGGTCGCGCTGGTGTTGGTACTCGCCGCGGCCCAATTGGAACAAGTGTTTCGCGACCGCGGGACCGTGGATTTTCCCGCCGTTTCCATGGCGGCGGTCCGCGCCCTCGGAACGCCCACCGCACCAACCGACCTGAGTTTGCGGCTGGACTACCGGCTGCTGCATATCTTGGTGGATGAATTCCAGGATACATCCAGCGCGCAGCTCGAATTGGTGAAGCTACTAACCGCGGGTTGGGAGCGCGGCGATGGGCGCAGCGTATTTTGCGTCGGCGATCCCATGCAGTCGATTTACGGATTTCGCCAAGCGGAGGTAAGGGTGTTCTTGGAACTTGCCGAAGAAGGGATCGGAGAGGTGCGCTTCGATGTGGAGCGTCTGCGAAGCAATTTTCGGTCCGCAAAGCCGCTGGTCGATTGGATCAACCACTGTTTTTCGGCCATCTTGCCGCGCGTCGACGATCGGGACCGGGGCGCAATCGCGTTTCGGCCCAGCGAGTCGACGATGGGTCCGGCGGCGGGAAGCGGCACCGTCACCTTGAAGGGCTTCGCGGGCCGCCGCGAAGAAGCGGATGCGATTGCCGGATTGATCGGCGAGCAATCGGCCGCGCATCCCGACTGGCGCATCGTCATTCTGGTGCGCGCCAAAAATCATGCGCGCGACATTGCAGCAAGTTTGCGCTCCCGCTCGATTCCGTTTCGAGCGGTGGACATTGAACCGCTGCAAGACCGTCCCGCGGTGCGCGATCTCGTCGCGCTCACTCGTGCCTTGTTGCACTTGGGCGACCGAACCGCGTGGCTGGCGCTGCTGCGAGCACCGTGGACCGGCCTCACTTTGGCCGATTTGCTGCACGTCGCGCGCGCTGCATCGATACCGTGGGAGGCATTGACAGACGATTCGGTGCTGTCCGGGTTGACCAGCGACGGCCGCCTACGGTGCGAACGGCTGCGAAGGACGCTCGAAGCCGCCTTTCGGATCCGAACCCACGGTCCGATCTCGCGCTGGGTGGAACAGACCTGGTTGGCGCTCGGCGGTCCGGCCTGCGCCTCGGGTCCGGAGGACCTCGATCATGTAGGGACGGTATTCGCGAGGCTCGCGCTTCTCGAGGAGCGCGGCCTCCCGGACCCGGCGGACTTCGAATCGGGTTTCAGCGATTTGTTTGCCTCGACCTCAGCGCCGTCGGCGGTCGAAATCATGACCATCCACAAGGCGAAGGGGCTCGAGTTCGACATGGTCATCGTGCCCGCTCTGGATAGGCACATTCCGCTCCATCGCGATCAGCTGTTGCTGTCGCATCAGTTCTCGCGGGCCGCACGCGACGGCTTGGTGATGGCCGCGCGGCCGGGAATCGGTGCGGAGCCGGATGATTTATTCGAATTCCTGCGCCGTCAAACCCGCGACGCGGCAGCGCTCGAGGCCGAGCGATTGCTGTATGTGGCGTGCACGCGCGCAAAATGGCGCCTCCATCTGTCGGCGATGATCGGCCGGCGGGAAGAAATCGAAGAGACCATCGGCGACGCAAAACCACGCGCCCCTTGGAAGCCGCGAGCCGGAAGCCTGCTTGCGGTTCTGTGGCCCGTTGCGGCCGCGGAATTTGCACTCGATCACAAGAGCCCGCATTTTGAAGAGAGGGGTGATGGTGCGCCCCGCGGCGGCCCGCTGCACCGCCTGCCGTGCGATTGGTTGCCGCCGGCGGACGACGCGCTGCCGACCGGCGAGAATCTGGCGGCGTCCACCGCGCGTCGCGAAGAAACGCCTGTCTTCGATTGGGCCGGCGAAACTGCGAGGCGGGTCGGCAGCCTGGTGCACGCCGAACTTCAAGTGATGGATGTGGAGCGCAGCGACGAGAGCGCCATCGAGGGCCGCGGCCCGCACTTTCAGCGTTGGTTGGGGTTGCATGGCGTGCCGTCGGATCGATTGCAGGGCGCAAGCGCGCGCGTGGTATCCGCGCTCATCGCCGTCCACCGCGACCAGCGCGCGCGCTGGATCTTGAAGCGGCGGACGCGCGACGATTTCCGTGAGCACGCGCTGTCGGGACGATGGCAGGGCGAGGTGGTGCGCGTGGTGTTCGATCGCAGTTTCGTCGACGACGACGGGGTGCGATGGGTGATCGACTACAAGACCAGCCAGCATGTCGGGGGCAGCCTCGACGAATTCCTGGACCGGGAGGTCGACCGCTACCGCCCGCAGCTGCACCGCTACGCCCAGTTGGCCCGCAAACTCGGACCCGAACGCGTGCGCGTGGGCCTGTATTTTCCGCTGATGCGCGCCTGGCGGGAGTGGGAGCCTTGAGGCCTTGAGAGCGGCGCCGTTGGGTGTACGAATTGGCTCGAGAAATCGCTCATAACTTGATGAAAAATAGGCATAATTTAATTGGCAAAGAATTACCGTTTGAGTGATCGACAGATTGGCTGAGGTTACCAACGTCTCCCGGCACGGGTTTTGGCTATTGCTCGGCCAGGAAGAACTATTTGTCCCGTTCTCTGATTTTCCGTGGTTCGCTTCTGCGGCGATTGGGGAGCTTGTGAATGTCGAGTGGCCGTCGACCCCCAACTCCAATACCCATTGCGCCTATGCGGGTCGAATGTTCGGGTTTAGACGAAAGAAGTTGTGCGGGTCATACTGCTTCTTGATCTGTACCAGCCTTGGTAGGTTTGGACCGAAGTTGTCCTTCATAGCGTTTTGATCAGCACATGTTAGGTTCGCATAGAATCCCGTTGCAAAGGGGTGCAGACTCTCCCAGATGTTTTCCACTTCAGCCCGGCTTTTATCCGCATCTGCGGGATCTTCCCAAAACGCGCGAATTCCCAGTTGAAAAAGCTCCGTGCGATTTGCAACTGCCGTCTCAGCGGGCGCAACGTCGGCGATCGCTCCTCCACAGAATCCGAGCCCAATGCTCCGCTTTGCCGCCATAATCGCCTCGATTAGGGTTGGGGTCAGCCTTCCTACGAATGGGCTTTTCAGATACTCGGCGAATGGAGCACGAGGAGGTCCGTCAAAAGCACTCTGTAACTTCATATACTCCCAGCCCCGCACATTTTCTTCTCGGGGCTTCGTTTCTGTCCGCAGGGATTGCAGAGTTTTCTCCGCCATCCGTTCTTCGCCGGCGAAGCAGAAAAAAAGTACCGGGTATTTATCCCGCGGTTCGTCGCCCATGACACCAAGGCCAAGAGACAGTTCTCGAGGTGCCCGCGCCGCATAATCTGCGAAAAATTCAAGAACCGACTTGAGTCTGTCAGGGCTATAGGTTAATTCGCCGGCAAGCACCTTATTGGCAACTGGATGCAACTGGAATTCGAAGGACGTAACGACGCCAAAGTTACCGCCACCTCCCCGAAGCGCCCAAAATAGATCTGGATTATCGGTAGCGCTCGCGCGCAGGCTTTTTCCGTCTGCAGTGATCAAATCTGCCGAGATTAGGTTGTCGCAGGCCAAGCCAAACCGTCGTGACAGCCTGCCGTATCCCCCGCCTAACGTAAGCCCTGCAATACCGGTATTTGACGCTGTCCCCATCGGAGTGGCTAGTCCGTAATGCTGCGTCTCCCGGTCAACATTGCCAATCCAAGCGCCCGCATCTGCACGAGCTCTTTTTGCAATAGGATCTACCCGTACGCTGCGCATCGAGGACAGATCGATAACGAGACCGCCATTACAAGTCGAGTAACCCTGGTAACTGTGTCCGCCACCACGCACGGCAACGAGCAAGTCTCGTTCACGCGCAAACTGAATTGACTTGGCGACATCGGCAGCTCCTGAGCATCGCGCAATTAGGGCCGGGCGTGCGTCGAACATTTTGTTCCAGAGTCGCCGTGCTTGGTCGTAGTCTGCATCATCTATGGTGACTAACCGGCCTCGCAGACCTGTTGCGAAGTCCTTAATAGCCTTGGCTGGGATTACAGTGGTATCACCCGACAAAGCGGTACCTTGGATGTTGTGGGACCGCCGTGGGAAGTCAGCTGCGAGACTTCGTATGCCAAAGCTTGGTAGAACTGCCCACGCTCCGCCCAAGGCCGTCGTCCTGCAGAAGTCTCGTCGCTTCATGATCGGGATCACTTCCCAGCCCAACTCCTAACGGTCGGGATAATTTAGTGGTTCTTCTAAACGAAAAAACGCTGAATCTGACCTTGAACTTAGTATATGGTTCATCGAAATTTGACGCTTTCGCGATCTGTTGGCGGGCACCTCAAATTACGCACTCCAAGGACCTGCAAACATTGGATTTACTTCGTATCGCCAGTCGTGCGTTCTCTGAATTATTCGGCATCAGCTTCGCCAGCATCGCTCACGTTAACCGTTGCCATCAACGTTTTCGTCGGGACGCCGCGCTTTGCAAGCGAGAAATGGTCGGCACGATAAAAGAGGCCGCGCTCCGGCTTGGCGTCCGGCGTGACGGTGCGGCCCTGAGCGTCGGCAGGATTGCCCCGCCCACGCTGAGCTCGAGTCGCGAAGGGTTGCCGACCGTGTTGTGAACCAAGAGCACCAGTTGGGTCCAGCCGCCGTTTTCCCCAGCTGGCTGTAGCCCGAGAGCCCGAAAGCGATGGATCAGGTAAGCCACCGTCTTCGCTTCACCGGATGTACCCGGCGCACGCCCCTCGAAAGCATCCGATGCCAGCGTCTCGGCCGTCGCCGACATTCTCGCCGGGCAGGACCGCAGCGTGTGCGATTTAGGGCGAGAAATAACTTATAAACAATTGAAAATACACAATAAGTAAATGACAAAATCACGTGATTTTCCCACGCGATTTGGGTACTATCTGTATATCCACCCAGTACTAGGGAGAGGAGTATGGACGACTCATCATCGACTTCCGTACCGCGCTATTCGGACCTGTCACGGGACGAACTCGAGGCGCAGATCACCGAACTTGCCGGACAGCTCAACGCCGCGAATTATCGTTGGCTCACCCTGATCGCGGAGTTTGATCGCCGGCAAGCATGGGCCGATGGGAGCCTGCATTCCTGCGCGCATTGGCTCAATTTCAAAGTTGGCTTGAATTTGGGAGCGGCGCGAGAAAAGGTGCGGGTGGCTCACGCGCTCGCTGGAGTTCCGAAGATCGCGGCCGCGATGGCGCGTGGCGAATTGAGCTACTCCAAAGTGCGTGCACTGACTCGCGTCGCGACCGAGGCCACGGAGGACAACCTGTTGATGATCGCGCTGCACGGTACGGCCTATCACGTGGAGACGGTGGTGCGCTATTTCCGTCGTGCGCAGCAGGCCGAGGAGTTGTCCCGCGAAGCTCAGCAGCAGTGCGGCCGGACGGTCGATTACTGGTATGACTACGACGGCAGTCTGGTGCTCAAGGCGCGATTGCCCGCTCTCGCGGGAGCCTTGCTCGTCAAAGCGCTGGAGGCGGCCATGACGAAGGTCCCGACAGCGGCGGTGAACGTGGAATTGGCCGAGGAGCACCGGATCTCCTATCAGGCGCGTCGCGCCGATGCGCTCGCGCTGGTCGCGGAGAACTACCTCGAGGGCGACTCATCACCGGCGAGCACCGCCGACCGCTATCAAGTGGTGGTGCATGTCGATGCCGAGACACTGAAGCATCAGACCGCCGGACGCTGCCACCTCGAGCACGGCCCCACGTTGCCTGCCGAGACCGTGCGCCGTCTTACGTGCGACGCAAGCCTGGTTCGAATCATCGAGACCGAGCGGGGCGAACCGCTC
>JAXDQI010000311.1:0-2974 GCA_034667965.1 Gammaproteobacteria bacterium | reverse complement strand
GCCTGGATCACGGAAACTTCCAGGGCCAGGCGGTAATCGGCAATGATGTGAGAAAATGGCGCGCTCTGGTCGAGCAGTCCGCCGGTGCGGATCGCCAGTTTCTGGAGGCATTGCAGCAGTTGCGGTGAGGCGCGATCCTTGCCGATGTCCTCCACTGTGGCGCCGGCATCCGACAAGGCATCGAGCGGCACATAGACGCGATTGAGGTCGCGAAAATCCTTTCCGCTGTCCTGCAGGTGATTGATGATCTGAAGCGCGGCACAAAGCGCGTCGTTGGCAGGCCACGTGGACCGGTCCTCGCCATGCACGTCAAGAACGAAACGCCCGACCGGTATGGCGGAAAAGCTGCAATAGTTCATCAGGTCGTCCCAGTCGCGATACCGCAGCTTGGTCACATCCATCCGGAAGGCGGTCAAGAGGTCCTGGGCATGGCGCGGCGGCAGGTTGCGCTCGGCCAGCGCCTGGCGCAGCCGAACGGCTTCTGGGATGTCGTCATTCTGACCCGAGGTATTTTGGCCCAAGAGGCCTGCCTCTAACCGGTCCAGGAGCTCGAGCTTTTCGTTGTCCTTGAGCGAGGCATGGTCGGCCATGTCGTCGGCGACCCGCACGAACTCGTAGAACGCCAGAATGATGCCGCGGTGGCGCGGGTGGATCAGCTTGGAAGCGACCGGGAAATTTTCGTCACGGTGGCCCTTTCCGGATCGCAATGCGGCAGGATCGTTGGTCATAGGCGCAGTGAAACTCACAGTGAACCTCTTGGCCGGCGGAGCGCCAGCCAGGCGATATAGAGCGCAACACGGCCCGGAATGCCACCCCATCGTAACCCGCCCAAAGTTTAGGACTGGTGCAAGACTTGCGTTCCGATTAGACACAGCCTCAAATGTGCGCAAATGCGCTTGTCGGACAAGGGGATAAAGTGAACGCGGCCCGTGAGTTCCAGGAACGTCTCAACCAGGTCGCCAAGGACACGGAGGTTGTCCTTGACGGGCTCCTGGCGACCGAGCCGTTGACCGACGAACTGGGACGGCCGGCGCGCCTCCTGGAAGCCATGCGCTATGCCGGCCTCGGGGCCGGAAAGCGCTTCCGCCCCTTTCTGGTGGTCGAGACCGCCACGCTGTTCGGCGTCGCGCGGTCGCAGGCCCTGATGGCCGGGGCGGCGCTTGAATGCATCCATTGCTATTCGCTGGTCCACGACGACCTGCCGGCCATGGACAATGACGATTTGCGGCGCGGGCAGCCGACGCTCCACAAGGCCTATGACGACGCGACCGCTATTCTCGCCGGCGACGGTCTTTTGACTTTGGCGTTTGACATCGCGTCGCGCCCGGAAACCCATCCCGAGGCGCCGGTGCGTGTGGCGCTGGTTTCGGCGCTCGCGCGAGCGTCGGGTCTTGGCGGTATGGTGGGAGGGCAGATGCTCGATCTCGCGGCGGAAGGCCGATTCGACGATGGGCTGCCGCAACAGCTGGCGGAACGTGAGGTCGCGACCCTGCAGGCTATGAAGACGGGCGCGCTCCTGAAGTTCGCCTGCCAGGCCGGCGGCATCCTGGGTCAGGCCAATGCGGCCCAGCGGGATGCGCTCGATCGATATGGTTCTGCCGTGGGGCAGGCGTTCCAGATCGCCGATGATCTCCTGGACGTCGAAGGCGACCCGGCGCTGGTCGGCAAACAGACCGGCAAGGATGCTGGCGCCGGCAAAGCGACAGTCGTGGGCATTCTGGGAACGGCCGGTGCGCGCGCAAGGTTGCGGGAACTCGTATCGCAGGCCGAGACAGCGCTTTCGCCCTTCGGCAAGGCTGCGGATGTGCTGGTGGCCGCCGCCAGGTTCGTTGCCGAGCGAGACGCGTGATGGCCGCCGGTAGGAACTCGCCACCATGACCGGGATGTTTCGATTCTATCGTTACGGTGGCCCCCAGGAACTCGTGTATGAGGACGTGGAGAATGGGCCGCCGGGGCGCGGCCAGGTGCGCATCCGCAACGCCGCTGTTGCGGTCAATTTTCGTGACGTGATGCTGCGGCGAGGCAGCTACGAAGCGACGGGCTTTCCCTCAGGCATCGGCATCGACAGTGTCGGCGTGGTCGAGGCGCTCGGGCCTGAAGTTCACGGCATTTCCATGGGCGACCGCGTCGCCTGCATCGAAGGGGCCGACGGTGCCTACGGGGAACTGCGAATCATTCCGGCGGCGCGCGCCATCGTGGTTCCGCCTGCCATCGACGATGCGACCGCCGCCGGGATGATGTTGCGCGGCATGATGGCGCGCAATCTCCTCAAAGAAACTTATCGTGTGCGCTCGGGCGATCCGATTTTGATCCACGCCGCGGCGGGAGGCCTCGGCCTGATCATGTGCCAATGGGCGAAGCATCTCGGCGCCACCGTGATCGGCACCGTCGGCAGCCGGGAAAAGGCCCTGGTCGCGCGCGAATACGGCTGTACCCATACGATCATCTATGGCCAGGAAGATTTCGCGGAGCGCGTACTCGACATTACGGGCGGGGAAGGTGTTCCGGTTGTCTATGATTCCATCGGCTGGGAAACGTTCGAAGGATCGCTGCGGTGTCTGAGCCGGCGTGGTGTACTGGCCTCATTCGGCGAGGCGTCGGGCGAACCCGAGCCGATGTCGCCACGCATGTTGGGCGAATACGGCTCTGTCTATCTCACCTATCCGCGGCTAGGCGATTATACGGCGACGCGCGCCCAGCTGCTTGATTGTGCCAATGATCTGTTCGCCATGGTGACCAGCGGCAAGTTGCGCATCGTCATCAACAGGAGCTACGCGCTGGAAGATGCCGCGCGTGCCCACGCCGAACTTGAATCGCGCGCTACGATTGGATCGAACGTGCTGGTGGTGTGAGGGCGTGTCTCAGGTGCGCGACGGATCGCGAGTCGTAGGGTGGGCAAAGGCGCCGAACACCAAACTTCCGGCATACACAAGTTTGCGTGGCGCCGTGCCCACGCGTGCGATCCCACGTGTTG
>JAXDQI010000310.1:0-7530 GCA_034667965.1 Gammaproteobacteria bacterium | reverse complement strand
TTCCAGTGAACGCCGACGTGCAATCCATTGAAATCATCATGGTGCCCGAGAAGGACGACAGGGTGAATGCGCTCGGCATCAAGGGGATCGGCGAAATAGGCATTGTCGGCATGAACGCTGCCGTCGCCAACGCAGTGTTCCATGCGACCGCGAAAAGAGTGCGAGATCTGCCGATTAGGTCAGAAAAGCTCTTGTAGCACCTGCGGAGCTATATGAATACTTCGCGAAAACCGAAACGTAAAGCTCGCCCGAACAAACGCGCCATACGGTATGCGGTCGTCGGCCTAGGGCACATTGCTCAGGCCGCCGTGCTCCCGGCCTTCGCCCATGTCAAGCGCAACAGCACGTTGGCAGCTCTGGTGTCGGGGCAGCCGAAGAAGCTTCACGCGCTGGGCCGCCGTTACGGCGTGAAGTATGTTTGTGACTATCAAGATGCCGATACCCTCTTCACGAGCGGCGAGATCGACGCCGTGTACATCGCGCTTCCGAACGATATGCATAAGGAATTCACCGTGCGCGCCGCGCATGCCGGCCTGCACGTGCTGTGCGAAAAGTCGCCATCCTATCCGCGGTCACGTTCTTGGCGCTGCTGCGCCAGACTCCCGGCCAGCTGTGGCTCGATCCGCTGGCGGAGGCCAAAGTCACCCGCCTCACGGATTTCGCGGGGACGGAGCAGGCGGCCGCTATCTCGCGCGATGGTCGATTCGTGGCGTTTCTTGCGGACCGCGAAGGACACCTTGACGCGTGGTTGACGGAGATCGGCACCAACCGCTACCGCAACCTGACCAACGGGCAGTTTCACGATCTGACCAATTCAGCACTTCGAACGGTCGGCTTCTCACCCGACGGTTCGCTCGTCGCGATGTGGACGCGCAGCGGCGACGGCTCCCGGGCCGAGGACATCAACGTGATGGGCGCGCCGACGGCGGGCGGCCCATTGCAACCGTACTTGCGGGAAACCGCCGAGTTCGACTGGTCCCCGGACGGGACGCGTCTGGTTTTTCACACGACGGCACCGGGCGATCCGCTATTCGTACGCGCGGCGGGGGAGGCGACGGCGCACGAAATCTACGTCGCCCCCCCGGGCATTCACTGTCATTTTCTCACCTGGTCACCTGACGGCGAGTTCATCTATTTCCTACGCGGCGTACCTCCGGCGGCGGTCTGGGATATCTGGCGACTTCGACCCTCCGGAGCCGGACTCGAGCGGCTCACGTTTCTCAATTCACGAATTACCTATCCCGTCTTGCTCGATGCGCGCACGCTGCTTTATCTGGCCATCGATGTCGATGGTTCAGGGCCGTGGTTGTACGTCATGGATGTGCCGCTGAGGCGCACGCGCCGTGTCAACGTCGGCTTGGAACGGTATACCTCGCTCGCGGCGAGCGCGAACCGTACGCGCCTCGTAGCCACTGTCGCCGATTCTCGGTCCGACCTCTGGCGCGTGAAGGTCGGCGGCGAGGGACCGCCACAGAATGCGGCCGTACCCGTCGCACCCGGGTCCCAGAGCGCGTTCGCACCGCGCTTTGGCCCCGGGTTCATCGCCTATGTGTCGAGCCGTGGTGGACGGCGAGGGATCTGGAAGCGCGCGAATGGGGCCGCAATTGAGCTGTGGGGCGATGCGACCGCTGATCGGGTGAGCGCGCCCGCCCTCGCGCCGGACGGTCGCCGACTGGCATTCACAGTGGACAGGCACGGCGCGACGCAGCTGTATGTCATTGACAGCGATGGCGGGCACGCCAAAGTCATTGCCTCCACGCTCACTCTGCGCGGCGATCTCGCCTGGGCTCCCGACTCAGCGTCGATCTTGGGCGGGATCGTGCGCGACGGCGAGCCGCGTCTCGCCAGGATCTTCCTCGATGGCAGCCCGCCGCAGCCGATGGCATCGGAGTATTCCGTCGATCCCGTCTGGTCGCCGGACGGCAACTACTTCGTCTATTCGGGCGCAGACGTCGGCACAACATTTCCGCTGCGAGCCTCGGCTCCTGATGGTAGACCGTACGGCATTCGGAGTCTGATCCTGACGCGGGGCGCGCACCCGGCGTTTTCGCGCAACTCCGGGTCGCTTGTCATCCTTCGCGGCGAGTACACCCACAAGAACTTCTGGCTATGGGATCCGAGGACCGGTGCCGAGCGCCAGCTCAACGATCTGCCATCGAACTTCGTGATCGGCGATTTCGACGTTTCGCCGGACGGGACAGAAATCATCTTCGACCGTGAGCAGGAGAGTTCGAACATTGCGCTGATCGAACGCAAAGGTTTATGACGAGGCGGGACTGTCCCATGGAGCGAAATCCCCACGACTTTTTTCAGGTGACTCTGACCAGCCAGAATGACGGCGCCGTCGGCTCGCGCATCGCGCTGCTCGAGCAGCGTGCCGGAACACCCTTTACTTCAAAGATCCTCGGCGGCACGGTGACGGAGTGCGATCTCGTGGCCAGTGTCGTGCAGGGCGGCACGGTGAAGGGTTATCTCTATCACCCGGCGTCCGCCGTGTTCGTGCCGGGCGACGCGTCGGCCCCGCTTGCGGACAGCGCGCTGCGAGCGCTAGCCGCCGTGGCGGGGCAGGAGGTCACGTACAGCTGCGTGCCACCCGGCTCCGGCGCGCGCATCGCGTACAGCAAATAGGAGGCTCCTCCCCCGCGTGCGATCACAGTACGTGGGGGCCGCTCGCCGATCACTTGCGTACCGTGTGGACCAACTGGCGCGATCGTCGAGCACGGTTTGCGTTTAACGAAGTCCATAGGATAGGCGCAGGGCGAAGTTCAGTCTTTCGATTCGGCTGACCGCCCTCAGTTCCTCGCCGAGGCGTATCATTATGCTCATGGCCGCAATAACCCCCACTGAAGCCCAGGCTTACTTCAAGCGTTGGGAATTGGTTAAAGAGATCGAACTCGTCGAGCTGCGCCGCACTTCGATGGACGTCAAACTGCGTCAGTTGTCAGCTCTAATGGCATCGCGCGGCCTCTTTGGGGTGGATCCGGAACGCGAGAACGGTGTTCAGCTCGTTCGTGATCGGTGGGCCTGTCTTCGGCAGGCATTGCGTGGTTGACCGGGTCCCGGCAACACTGCTGGCCGCGCTCGCCGACTTGATGAAGTGGCTGGATGCCGCGAATATGCCGTCCATGGTCATCGGTGGAGTTGCGGCTTCGGTGTTAGGCCGACCGCGGCTGACCCACGATGTCGATGCCCTCGCGATCCTTCCGGAAGGAGAGTGGGCCAATGCGGTATCCACTGCAGCCCGTCACGGAATCCTTCCCCGCATCGAGAACCCGCTCGACTTTGCACGCCGAAGCCGCGTCCTTTTGATGAGACATGTGGAATCCGGGATCGACATCGACGTTACATTTGGCGGGTTGTCTTTCGAGCAGGCGGCGATCGACAACAGCAAGACTCACGACATCGGCGGCTTGCGTGTACGCTTGCCGCGTGTAGAGGATCTGCTCATCATGAAGGCCGTTGCTCGGCGGCCCAAAGACCTGCAGGACATCGAAGGCCTGCTGGCTGCGCATCCCGAGGCCGACGTCGCCATCGTTCGGCAGTGGGTCAGCGAATTCGCCACCGCAATGAGCGCGTCCGATATGCTGGACGACTTCGAAAAATTGGTGGCGCGGAGCAAATCGAGGCCTTGACGTCGCGCACCGGGCGGGCGCCGTTGTTCATCGGAAGCTATCATACGCTCGGGCGCTGACGCACAATGATCGGCGGGCCTATGTCAGTTTATCGTCAACCCTCGGGATCCAAAACCATGACCGATTCGACCGCCTACATTCCCCCCAAGATCTGGACCTGGGACAAGGAGAACGGGGGCGCCTTCGCACACATCAACCGGCCGATTGCCGGGCCGACGCACGAGAAGTCGCTGCCCGTCGGCCGCCATCCGCTTCAGCTCTATTCGCTGGCGACGCCCAATGGAGTCAAAGTGACCGTGATGCTGGAGGAATTGCTGGCACTGGGCCACGCGGGCGCGGAGTACGATGCTTGGCTCATCAATATCCGCGACGGGGATCAGTTCGGCTCCGGTTTCGTGGATGTGAATCCCAACTCGAAGATTCCCGCGCTGTTGGATCGCAGCGGGCCCACGCCCATCCGCGTATTTGAGTCGGGCGCAATTTTGATTTATCTGGCCGAGCGATTCAGCGCCTTCCTGCCCACCGAGCGGGCGGCGCGCGCTGAGTGTTTGTCGTGGCTGATGTGGCAGATGGGTTCCGCCCCTTACGTGGGCGGCGGCTTCGGCCATTTCTATGCCTATGCGCCATTCAAGATCGAATATGCCATCGGCCGTTTCGCGATGGAGGTGAAGCGGCAATTGGACGTGCTGGACCGACGACTCGCCGAAAGCGAATACATCGCCGGCCCCGTGTACAGCATCGCTGACATGGCCATCTTTCCTTGGTACGGCAACCTTGCGACGGGCGAGGCATACGCGGCGGGAGAATTCCTGCAGGTGGACGAGTACAAGAATTTGCAGCGCTGGACCGTAATGATCGGCGAGCGGCCGGCGGTAAAACGCGGGCGAATGGTGAACCGCATCTTCGGCGACTTAGCCGGTCAGTTGCGCGAGCGACACGAGGCGAGCGATTTCGACACCAAGACCCAGGACAAGATCGACGCGCGCACCGAACTGCCTTCGTAGTCGATCCATACTCGGCCGCGGGACTTCCGAGTGATAGCGACCGATCGAGGTGGCCTCGCGCCCCAGTTCCTCCTCGAAGTCCCCTTGCAAGATCGCCATCATCTCGTATTGGCATAAGCGGGCGAGACATTTGCCCGGCGAATGAGACCGAGGGCGTGGTTACAGTGGACTGCTGGGCATTCCCATGCGGACTTTTCGCCGCAGGCACGCGACCGGAAAAAAATGCAAATTAAGGAGCTGGCGCTTCCTGACGTGCTGAAGCTGTGGTCCGACCGGGTAAATTGGCCGCAGCAGCCGCCAGCAGGACGATCAGCAGCACTCCGAACCACCAGTATTCGCGAGCGCTCCCTCTTCCGTGTGTGTCACTCATCTTTCAAAAACCCCGAGCGCACGATTCAATTAGCCACTGAAGACTAGCGGTCTGGCGGACGACCCGTAACTACCATTCCGTCATCTGCATATGTCATTTTGGCATGAGCCCTATCGCGAATGCCGCTCGTTCATTGATTGTCGCGCAGCGGAATTTTTAAGCCCGCTAAAATTTTGTTCACCTCTACCTGTGTTTCCACTTTCTCGGCTGCGCGACACTCCGCCCACTGCGATGTATCGGTTCACGCCCGATTGGCGAATCGCGTCCACGACGTGTAACCTCGGCGCAGCAACTCTTCGAGGATCTTACCGCCAACCTTTCCCGTAGATCCGCGGATCGACGTCCCGGAGATCAGCCGGCTTGCAGGGCCAAGGTCTTGATGTCGTTGAACACCACCTGCGGCTGCATGAAGGCCAGGGTGTAGATTTCGCGCACCTCGCCGCCGGCGTCGATGAGAAACATTTTCAGCATGTGGTGCAGGGTGCGCGTGGCGCGGCCGCGTTCGTCGACATCGACGCTGACATCCTGTCCGAAATCATCGAGCACCGGGAGTAGCTCCGACACGCGCCGTGCCGTCAGGAAGCGCCAATCGAACGCGGGGTCGACGTCAAATGTCCTGCCATACGCCGCTATGGCGGCGGGCGTGTCGTGGGTGGGATCCAGACTGATGCTGATGAAGCGCACCTGGCCTGTGAGCGCGCGGTCGCCGCGCACGCGATCGCGCAATTGCGCGAGGGTGACATGGGCAAAGGGACAACCCAGCGGGTCCATGCAGTAAGTATAGAAAAACGTCAGCAGGGTGATTTTGCCGTGCGTGAGCGCCGACAGGCTGTGGGTGCGGGCGGCTCCGTCCAGCAGCACGGCATCCGCCACACGCTGGATCCTCTGCAATTGGTACGTGCCCGGCGGCGGCGGGGCGAAGTCCATGCGCGGCGCGGTCGCCTTGCCGGGATCCTCGGTCGCGCCGGCGACGGCTGCGGCAAGCGCGAAGGCCAGGGTGAGCGTGAGTGCGGGACGTGCCCGCAGACCTGGGATCGGAGTCTGCGACGCGACGCCGGCCCCTGGCCGCCGCCGACCCATCACTGGGCGGATGCGCTGAGGAGCGAGGCCACACGCGGCGGATCGGCGCTGAATTTCATGTGGTGGGGGCGGCCGAGGGCTTCCTTGGTGAAATCGATGTCGAAAGCAGGCGTGAGTTTGTGCCCGTCCCAGCGGAAGGCGCGCAGGAATTGTTCATTGTCCTTGCCTGATTTATCCCACTTCGACAGCAGGCTCGAGGTGACGTAAACGCGGCTCCCGTCCCAGCTTTGGGAGACCATGTTCACCTGGCTGCCGGTGTGCTTGCTGTAGGTTTGCCTGGGATGGTCCGGATCTGTGAGATCGAAATAATGGGTGGTGCCGTCCATGAAGGTGTTCACCCACAAACCCTTGGCATCGGCGGTGATGGAAATATCCACCGGCAAGGGAATCTTGCTGGGATCTCCGATGCTGGCGACATCTCGGGCCCGCCAGCGGCCTTGATCGTCACGCTTGACCAGCCAAAGTTGGGAGGTAAGGGCGGTTGCAGTGATCGCCCAATCCTGGTGCTCCGCCAGCGCCCAACGTATCTCCAGGGGCGCGCCCGGCACCGCGAATATCTGCTCGGGCGTCATGGTCTTGAGATTCCACATCACCATCGTGCCGCCGAAATGCTTCATGGCCTCGGGGTCCTTCACGACTTCGCCGAGATCGCGCATATAGTTGTTCCAGCCTGCGAAGCTCGAGGTCAACAGCGCGTTTTTCGCGGGGTTCACGGCAATGTCGTAACCATAGCCGTCACCCTTGACCTGCTTGATGGCCGCGGTGGGCATGTCGTACTTGGCAATTAACTCGCCCTTGTTGTTGTAGGCCGCCATCCCGGTCGCGCCGCCCTTGTCCGCCGCGTTCGACAGGTTGCCGATGAGCATGCGGCCGGGGAGGGCATAAAAAGTGTGGGGTCCGACATAGCCGGACTTTGCCGGCAAATCGTCGATGGTTTTGATGAGTTTGGGGTGGGAGGGGCGGGTCCCCACATCGAAGACATAGATTTTGCTGTCATCGAGGCCGCCGGCCCACAGATACTTGCGGTCGTCAGTGAAGCCCATGTGATGCGCTTCGCCGCGGCCGCCCACCGAGATCTTGTGAATCACCTTGCCATAGGACTTCGATGCGGGGTTTGCGTCCACGGTGACCAACTTGTCCGATCCGTCGCCTAAGCCCGGGACGCCAAGAGTCCATACGTGCACGTAGTCTTCCTGGCCTTTGATCAACCCGGCCATGTAGGGCGAATTGCAGGTCTCGTCGGCGTGGCAGGCCGCGGCGAGACCGATCAAAGTTACGGTGCCAAGGCTCCAAGCAAGTCGGCGGTGAATTTTCACATTAGTTCTCCCGGCAATGCGCCACGGCGGCGCCCTAACTTGCGACGACTCGGCCGGAAAAGCAAGCCAATGCGGGGTCGCGGCCTGCCGACGGCCGCACTGCCTGCGTCCAATACCGAATGGTATTA
>JAXDQI010000309.1:0-12485 GCA_034667965.1 Gammaproteobacteria bacterium | reverse complement strand
GATCCATCCAGGGCAAGAATGGTCTCGCTACCGGACGCATTATTGCTTTGCGTATCGATGCCGAAGATCAGCGATCCCGCGACCGTGGTGGCGCCCGCGTCCGGAACGCTGGGCAGCACGATGATGCTGCCGTTTTTATCGACCGGGAACAGCGGCACGGGATTCAGAACCTGGCTGCTGAGCGGAGCGGCTGTCTCAGCGCAGACGGAACCCGTGCAAGAATAGTAGAAGCCGTTTGCGGAGTTCGGGGCTGCGCAGCCCGACCCGCAATCTTGCTCGAACACGCCGATCCCCAGTATGCCGTTTGCACCAAAGGCCGCAACCGTGTCCTCGGCCCTGCCGGTGCCCGAACAGGCCGCGGGTACCGTCGCGAAATTTGCACTGCCGATCACTTGAATCGGCACCGAAGACGCTGCTTCCCCGCCCACTTGGATGTCGGCCAACGCGATCGGACCCCAGCTGTAACCGTCGACAAATTGCGTGCATTCCACCAGCGAATTTCCGTCCGTTGCCTGGGTCACCGCGAGCGACAGGGTCAGCACCGGCGCCAGAATCCGCAGTCCGTAGGACCCCGTATCCACTTGGACATGATCGATGGTTTGGCACTCGGTGGTGCTTCCCGGCACGCATACCGTCACCGTGGTGTATAGGGTATTCGCGGTCGGATTATTGACCGGGTCGGGGCCGGCGTCGACCACTACCGAAACGACGTTGGTCGCCGCGGGCGGCGGCGCTACGCTTGCACTGTTTCCCCCGCCACCACAGGAAACGAAGGAAAGACTCGAGAGACCGATCAGCCCCGCGGCCATCATGCCGGCGATGTTCCGCATCAGCGTATCTCGTCCGCGGAAGTTCCGGCCGGCAATGCCTGTGGCAGATAGGCGCGGCCTGAGAATGCGCGCATGTGCCCGCTCGACTGCATGACGAACTCGCTTTGCTCTATCTGAAGATGGCGGCGACCGCCCTGTTTCGCTTGCGCGGCGGCCACGTAAACATCGAAATAGCGCCCCAGCGCCTGCCGTAGATCCGGGATGGCGGGTCCACTCCAGGTGACTGCAAAGACGTTGCCGCCAATCGCGGAAAACTCCCGCAAAATGGTGCCCGACGGCAATTGTATTTCATGCACCCGGTAATTCGTGCGCAGCGTGGATTTGATCGACCCCTGGAGGTGCTGGACGTCCCCGGTAATGCTCGATTCCGGCTCTCCCAACGCGGCGTACGCGAGACTCGGCAGCAGCGCCACCATTATTGCGCCCACGCAACAGCCGTCCTTGAGAGCGAGTCTGAGTCGAATTGTCATGCTGTCAGCTTCCTTCCCGGCGTTATTCGCTCAAGTGATAGAGCGATTATCCGGAGAATGGTTCACGAAAAGCAGCATGTCGTATTCCCGCGACAGCGGTTGCGGTCGCGCCGGCGAAAACGACCGGGGTCCATGCTCAGCCCTTGACCGGCGGTATGGCGCGGTACTGCCCCTGCAAGGCCAGCATCCAACCTGGATATTCCGGCGGCAGGTGACTCACCTCGTCGAGCGTCCTGCGCTCCGAGTCGGTCAACTGCACGCGCGTCGACGCGATGTTGTCCCGGAGTTGATCCATCGATTTCGCACCGATGATGACCGTGGAAACGTAGGGTTTGCTCAGCAGCCAGGCAAGTGCGATCTGCGCCACCGAGATCTGCCGCTCTGCCGCCATCGGACGCATGACGTCGATGCACTTGAAGGCGCGGTCCTTGTTCACGACCGGAAAGTCGAAACTGGCGCGGCGGGCATCGGCCGGCCCCTTGTCGTCCGCGCTCTTGAATTTGCCGCTCAGCAACCCGCCGGCCAGCGGGCTCCAAACCATGAGGCCCAACTTCTGATCGGACACCATCGGGACGATCTCCCGTTCGAGATCGCGGCCCGCCATGGTGTAGTAGGCCTGCACGCTGCTGAATCTCGCCCAGCCATGCTGATCCGAAACCGCCAGCGATTTCATGACCTGCCACGCCGCCATGTTGCAAAGACCAATGTAGCGCACCCTGCCGGAGCGGACCAGGTCGTTGAGCGCCGACAGCGATTCCTCGAACGGCGTCAACGGATCGAAGCCGTGCAGCTGATACAGGTCGATGTAATCCAGCTGCAACCGCTTGAGACTGGCATCGACTTCGTTGAAAAGATGGTGCCGCGACTGACCGCGCCCGTTCGGTGTGTCGTCCATGGAGCCGGTGGCCTTGGTCGCGATGATGAGCCGATCGCGCGGCAGCGCCAGCGATTTCAGCGATTGCCCGAGCAGCGTCTCGGACTGGCCGAGTGAATAGACGTTGGCCGTATCGATGAAATTTATGCCGGCATCCATGGCCGTCTTCACCTGCTCGTCCACCGCGTCCTGTTGGAGCTTGCCGATGCTGGCCCAGATCCCTGTGCTTCCGCCGCCATACGTCATGGTGCCCAGGCACAACTCCGAGACATAGAGGCCCGTTTGGCCCAACAATCGATATCTCATGTCAGTCTCCGGTCCGCGCGTGTATTGTTGAAGTGCTTGGCCCAAGCATACAATCAACGGGTGAAACCCCTACGCTCCATTGTATTCTTGGCGGCAGCCGCCGGCATGGCGTCCTGCCTGTTTCAGCTGGAATACTCCGTGGGCGGAACCGTGACGGGTCTCCAGGGCACCGGCCTCGTGCTTCAAGACAACTCGCGCGACGACCTGCGCGTCAACGCCAACGGTGCATTCACGTTCTCGTCCAGGGTTGCGAAGGACAAGACCTATCAGGTCACCGTGAAAACGCAGCCGTCGAATCCCGCTCAAACCTGCACCGTGCGCAACGGATCGGGGACGATGGCCAACGCAAACATCACCGGCGTCGTCGTCAGCTGCAGCCAGGCGGGCCGGTTTGCGTACGTCGCCAATCAGGTTGCCGGCACGATTTCCGCATTTTCCATCGACTCGGCCAACGGGTTCCTCACGCCGATCCCGGGTTCTCCGTTCGCCTCGACCGGCACGGCACCCGTGGCGCTTGCCGTCGATCCCAACGGCGGGTTCCTGTACGTCGCCAACAACGCCTCCAACACGGTGGGCATTTTCGCCATCAACAACACGACGGGGGCTCTGACGGTGACCGACTTCGCCGCCCTGGCGGGGACCAGTCCCGCGGCCCTTTGCGTGGATCCTACCGGCCGTTATTTGTATGTCGCCAACTCGGGCGCCAATACGGTCTCCGCGTACGCTGTGCAGAACGGCGTCGCCACACCGGTCAGCGGTTCACCGTTTGCGGTGGGGCGACAACCCGCGGCTCTGCAAACCGATCCCGGCGGTAACTTCCTGTACGTGACCGACTTTACCGACGGCACCGTGACGGTATTGGCCATCGACGGGACCACCGGCGGATTGTCCGGTGTTTCCGGTTCGCCGTTCAGCGCCGGCGCCGGCACGGTGTCGATCGCCGTCGATCCGGCGGGCACTTTTGCGTATGTGGCGAATGAAACCGCCGCCACGATTTCCGCGTATTCCATCGATCCGAGCACGGGCGCCCTGATCGCTTCCGGCTCGCCCTTGTCGACGGCATCCGCCCCCAAGTCGATCGTCGTGAACCCCGCCGGAAATTTTGTCTACGCGGCGAATGTCACGAGCACCAACGACGTGGCGGCATACGCCATCGCGCCCAGCGGCGGCGCGCTCACGTTGTCGTCGACGACCGTTGCCGGGAGCTTCCCGCTCGCCGTCACAGTCGATCCGTCGGGTAAATTCGTCTATGCCGCCAACCAGAACTCGGGCAACGTCTCGGTGTTTACGGTGGATGCCGCCACGGGAGCGCTGGCAGCGGTCGCCGGATCGCCGTTCCGCGCCGGCAGCGGAGCGCGCTCGATCGTTATCGACTGATCGCGTCGAGGCCTGCGCGACCGACGGTGTAGTATGTGAATCAGGTGGGCCCGCACCTGCTCCACAGGGATACCAAAATAGATGACCATCACTAAAGTCACCGCCGGTGACAATGTCCCGCACGAATTCAACGTCATCGTCGAAATTCCGATGAACGCTGATCCGGTGAAATATGAGATAGACAAGGACTCCGGCGCGCTGTTCGTCGACCGCTTCATGATGACGGCGATGCACTACCCCGCGAATTACGGCTACGTGCCGCAAACGATCGGCGACGATGACGACCCCGTGGACGTCCTGGTCCATACGCCGTTTCCACTGATGCCGGGAGTGGTGGTGCGTTGCCGCCCGTTGGGCGTTTTGCGCATGGACGATGAGTCAGGGGGCGACGCCAAGTTGCTGGCGGTGCCGACGGACGACATTTGCCCGCTGTTCGTCCACTGGAAATCCATCGACGACGTCCCTGAGATTCGCCTGCGGCAAATTCAGCATTTCTTCGAGCACTACAAGGATCTCGAAGCCGGCAAGTGGGTCAAGGTCATCGGGTGGGCGGGGCTCGACCTTGCCCACGCCGAACTCCTGGACGGCATGAAGCGGTATTCCGCGCAGGAGCAGTCCGCGCAAGACAGGTGACCGACCGCAGGTTGACGACTCCGCGGCCGGCCGCCGGACTTAACCATCATCAACCGCTCTTGACGCTTGCTGCATACAGCGCCGCCAAACGCGGGTTATTGATTTGATGCACCGCGCGGGCAACCGATTGAGCGCGGCATTCCTGAATCACCGCTTGGATCAGGCGAGTGCCGGACGGAGCGGGGCACACTTCCTCGGCAGCCTTGACGATGCGGCGATACAGAGATCGGACGCCGGTGTCGGTGACGAGGGTGTCGGGCGAGAACCGCACCACCAAGCTCGGTACATCATTGTCAACGGACGCCGCACTGACCGCGCCTGACGCAGCCGCGCCGACGACGCCGCAGAGCACCATCAGTAGCGTGATTTTGGGATGGGATACGGCAACCTGCTTTATGGAAGTTTCGTGAGTCATGGGGCTCTCCTCGAGTGTGGGTGACGACGGCGCTATGAGACACTCTCGGGGCGCCGCCCGTCTGCGGGCCGGCATCGAGATCGTCCCTGCAGCCCACGGGTTCGTCCCTCACCCCCCGCGCAATCACCGCAATTCGTCCCAGGATTGCGCTAGGCTTCCATTCCCATGACCGAGAACGAGCATCCATCGTTACCCAACTATGCGCGCGGCCTACGCCCGAGGCAGTTCTACGCGATAGTCGGCTTGTTCTGGCTGTACGTGACGCTGTCGAACGTACTGTACGCATACAGCATGCGCGTAGGGATAGCGCGGGCCACCGACATCCCGGTGTTTGCCCCCTGGGACGCGCGCGTGCTGCAGCACCTGCTGTTGCTCCCCGTCGTCTTGGTCTCCTTCTGGGCGTCGCTGCGCGTGCAATGGAGTCCGCTGTTGATCGCGATTCCGTTGCAGCTCATATTGGGCACCGCATTCGCTGCGATCGCGTATCCGGCCATGTTGGTGTCGGAAGTGATTCTGGGGCACGCGGACAAGCACGACCACGCCATGATGCACGGGTCGAGTCCGTTCATTTTGGACCCATCGGATTTTTCGCTGTGGCTGGCCAGTTTCATCAGCTTCATACCCGCCTATGGCTTCGGACTTGCGTTGGTGACGGGCCTCGCTCTCTACACGCGCTTCCGCAACTCGGAGCTTCGGGTGGCTGCTCTCGAGCGCGAATGGACCGCCGCGCGATTGGCCGCCTTGCGCATGCAGCTGTCTCCGCATACCCTTTTCAATCTACTGCATACGATTCGGGGCTACATCGAGTGGGATCCGAAGGGCGCGCAATCCATGGTGGTGCAGCTTGCGGATTTGCTGCGCAGATTACTGAGCGCGGGAGAGCGCGATTTCGCGCGGCTGGCGGATGAACTGCAGTTCGCGAGGTTATATCTCGAACTGCAACAACGGCGATTCTCCGATCGCCTCAGCATCGAACTGCCGGATGCCACGGAGATTGCGTCTCTGTGGGTACCCAGCTTGATACTACAGCCGTTGGTCGAGAACGCGGTGATCCATGGCCTGGCCGGCCACCAGGGACCGGTCACGGTGCGGGTCGCGGTGGAGACCGTGCGCGAAATGCTGGTGCTGCGGGTGAGCAACACCGTGGCCGAGAACAAGGTCGCCGGCGAGGAAGGCATCGGCATCAATAATGTGCGAGAGCGCCTCGCCGTGCAATTCGAAGGCCGCGCGACGCTGACGGCCCGGTCGCAGGATTCGCAGTGGATCAGCGAGATCACCATGCCGCAAATTCCGGGAGCTCCGGAGGGGCGAAGCGTGCAACGAGCCGCTCCCTTGGTGGGCGTCTGATGAACGTCATCATCGTCGACGACGAACTCGCCGGGCGGCGTACTCTGCGCGAACTGTGCGACGCGGAGGGCGACCTTACCGTCGTCGGTGAGTTCGGCGACGGTACTGCGGCCCTCGCCGCAATTCAGACGTTGCAACCGCAACTGCTCTTCCTGGATATCCAAATGGATCCGCTCAACGGGATCGATCTCGCGCGCGCCCTGGACCCTGCCGCCCTTCCTTCCCTGGTTTTTGTCACGGCGTACGACGCCTACGCGCTCGCGGCATTCGAGGTGTGCGCCATCGACTATCTGTTGAAGCCGTTCGACCAGGAACGCTTTAGAAAGACACTGAGCCGCGTGCGGCCGCGCCACGCCGCCACGGGGGTGGACCAACGCCAGAGCTTGCTCGCCGGACTTCTCGCTCAGCTCGAACGCGGGGCACTCGATACTCATGCCGAACGGCCGCGCCTGCTGGCCGAGCTTGGTGGACGCCTGCACGTGCTCGATGCCGCCCGCGTCGAAATGATCGAGGCCGACCGGAATTACGTGGCCATCCGGGTCGGACGCGACACGTATCACGCTCGCAGCACCTTGAGCCAGGCGGAGCAGGCTCTGCGCGCGCAACCGATGCTGCGCATCAGTCGATCCTGTCTCGTCAACGTCAATTATCTGAGCGAAGTGAACCGCACCTTACGCGGCGACTTCATTCTCGTGCTCGCCGGGGGCGCCACGGTGACGAGCAGCGAGGGCTTTCGCGCCAAAGTGAAAGAGTACCTGAGCTCGATGCGCATCTCGCCTGCGTGAGGCGCTACAGCAGTTCCTCCGGTGCAAAGGGCGCGAGCAGCCGCAGCAGAAAGCGCTGCGTACCGGTGGTCTCGGGTTCGGTATGCCACTCCTGCACCGCCTCCGGATCGCCGCTCGACCATACGATTCGGCCATTGGTATCGAGATCCAATTTATAGCTTCCGTCGGCGCTGATGTCATCGAGTAAACTGGTGACTTGACGCGCAATCTCGGGGCTTCGTATGACCAACCCCAGCTCGCTGTTGGTCCGAGCCGACCTGGCGTCCATGTTCATGGAACCGATGAACACGGTTTTCTGATCGATGACCAGGGACTTCGCGTGCAGGCTGGCGTTCGAGCCTTTAAAGGGATGGAAGCGCTTGCGCTTCTGGCCAAGCTTGGGCCGCACTTCGGAGAGTTCCACGCCAAGCTTCAACAACGCCACGCGATAGTGGGAATACCCGTTGTGCACCAGCGGCGAGTCGGTGGACGCCAGCGAGTTCGTGAGAATGCGAATGTGCACGCCGCGCGCCACCAGATCCCGCATCAACGCGACCCCGTCGGGGCCTGGCACGAAATACGGCGAGATGACGATCACTTCTTGTTGCGCCGAGCGCATCAGGGTCTCGATGTTGTTGGCGATCGTGACTTCCTCGTTGGGAGCGGTCTCGCTGGCAATCTTGCCGGGGCGATCAGCCAGCACCGTTGCGGGTACCCACGTCAATTGCAGGCTGCCCGCATCGATGTCATGCGCCAGCCAGTTCGCGTCTGCGGCCGACGCGCTGTCCTCGAGCGCCTTCGGCACCGCCTCCGCATGCACGGCGGCGGCCAGCGACGCGATGGGGTACGCGTACTTGCTGTTCCAGAACGCATCGAACGATGCCGACAGATCCGGCACGATGGATCCGGCGGCGACCACGTCGAGATCGATGAAGTTGCTGTGCACGTCGCGCGTGAAATATTGATCGCCGATATTGCGCCCGCCGGTGATCGCGATCGCATTGTCGGCGACGAACAGCTTGTTGTGCATCCGGTGATTGATCCGGGAGATGTCCGATGCGGACGCGATAAAACGGGTCCACATGGCGACGCGGCCGCCGGGGAATGGATTGAAGACCCTCACTTCGACGTGAGGGTGTTCCCCCAGATGCATGAAGCGCCGGTCCTCTCCGACGGTATTCAGGTCATCGACCAACACACGTACCCGCACCCCGCGGTCGGCCGCCAAACGCACGTGGCGCAGCAGCAGACGCGACGAGTCGTCTTCGTGGATGATGTAGTACTGAATGTCCAGCGTCCGTTCCGCGCGGTCGGCGAGCGCGATCAAACTCGCCAGCGCTTCGTCGCCCGAGATCAGCAGCCGAATACCGGACAAATTGCGGCCGACATTGGTATGTCCCACGACCCGGCCAAGCGCAGTGGTATCGGGCTGATGCAGCGCCTCGCTGTGATATTTCTGGACATGCCGCGGAAGGCCTACACAGGCGGCTAGCACGACGATGCTGCACACGATGCCGGCGCAGCGAATCACGGAAGCACGAATCCGGGATTTGCGCATTGCGGCATCATATCAGGCACACTTTGCAACCATGCATCCACAACGTCGCATTCGCAGCTTCGTCTTGCGAGCCGGCCGCGTCACGGCGGCGCAGGAGCGAGCGCTCACCGAACTGTGGCCCGCTTATGGCCTCGACTTCACGGGTAGTCCGCTCGACTTGAGGGTTGCCTTCGGGCACTCGGCCACGGACGACTCCCGGCCGCGCTGCCTCGAGATTGGGTTCGGGACCGGAGAAGTGCTCGGCGCGCTGGCGGAGGCCAATCCGCACATCGATTACCTCGGGATCGAGGTGCATCGCTCCGGCGTCGGCAGGCTGCTGCTGCAGGCGGCGCAGGTAAACCTCAAGAATCTGCGCATCGTCTGCCACGACGCCGTGGAAGTCCTCGGGCTATCGATTCAAAACGAGGCCTTCGATGAGGTCCTGGTCTTCTTCCCCGACCCATGGCACAAGAAGCGGCATCACAAGCGCCGCTTGATCGACCCCGCATTCGCCGTCTTGCTGGCAGACAAACTGCGAAGCGGCGGGATACTGCGCCTGGCCACCGATTGGCAGGACTACGCGGAACAGATGCTGGCCGTATGCAACGTCACCGCCACGCTCGAGTCGCTGAGTCCGGACGGCGCCTACGTCGAGCGGCCGGACTTTCGCCCGGCGACGCGATTCGAACGGCGCGGAGCGCGCCTGGGACACGGCGTGTGGGACCTCGCCTACCGCAAGCGAGCCCGCTAAACGCTGACTGCCGCTCACTTCGACGAACGTGAACATCAACTCAGGAAGCTGCCGCGAATTCCGTCGATGATGAATTGGACGGCGAGGGCCGCCAGCACCACGCCCGACAACCGGCTCATCACATTGGCGCCCGTCACTCCCAGCACGTTCATCAACCGCGGTGCGGCCAGCATCAGGCCCCAGCAGATGGAGATCACGAGAATCACCACACCCAGGAACCCCACGAATAGCACCGGCTTGCCCCAAACCTCGCCGGCCGTCAGCAGGATCGTCGCCAGGGCGCCGGGTCCGGCAATGAAGGGAAACGCCAGCGGAAAGACCGAAATATCCTGGCGCTTGAGGGATTCCTCGCGCTCCGACGAGGTGGAGCGTGTGCCCGAGGGATGCGCGAACACCATATCGAGCGAGATCAAGAACAGCAAAGTCCCCCCGGCGATTCGAAACGAACTCAACGCAATTCCCATGACGTCGAGAAATTTCGCGCCCGCGATCGCGAACACGAAACAGATCCCGAGCGCGATGGCGCTGGATTTGAAAGCCATGTTTTTTTGGTAGTTCGGGGATGCACCTTCCGTCAGTCCGGCGAACAGCGGGATCAAGGAAATGGGTTCGACGACGACGAAGAAGACCACGAAGAATTTGAAGAGTTGTTCGGCCATCACATGCTGCTTCGCGCAAAAATTAGTCATTGCGCGAAGGATTCATTGGGAGTTGAATGGAGGCGAGCATAACAGACGGAGGCGTCCATGAACGCGATGAAGCCGATCGTAGGTCAATGGTACCGTGGCGTGACCAACGAGCTCTTCGAGGTGGTGGCGATCGACGACGGGGACGAGACCATCGAAATCCAATATTTCGACGGCACCGTCACTGAAATGGATTTCGACGCCTGGAACGAGCAGCTGCTGGATCGCATGCTCGATGTGGCTGATGCGCCGGAAGATTGGTCGGGCGCGGTCGACGTGGAAAGCGAGGATTTGGATCGCGACTTCGAAGACACTCCGCGCACCGCCTGGTCCACGCCGGAAGACCGCTCGCTGCGCCGCTGAACATTGGCGCTGGTCGAAACCCGCCCTTGTCCTTGACGCTCGGCCCTTGGCGCTTCGCGCCGGCATTTTCCATTGGCTGTCGCGTCGGCGTTTGGAATCAACCTTTGGCGCCGGCGGCTTCGCGCGCCGCGAGGTCGTTCAGCGGCTCGCGCAACATCACCAGCAATATCAGGCCGGGCACCGCACTGAGACAGGTGACCATGAAAAAATTCGCCCATCCGATCACCGGAACGATGGCGCCCGCAATCGCACCGGTCACGTTCCGCGGTAAAACCGCGAGTGCGGATAGCAGCGCGTACTGTGTGGCGCTGAAATCCACCGAGCACAGCGATACCAAGAAGGCAACGAAAGCAGCCTGACCCATCCCGCCGATCATGGTGTCCAGGGATGTCGCCAGCGCCAGCAGCCACACTTTCTTGCCCGCCAGTGCCAACCACATGTAGAGCAGATTGGTGAGCGCCTGACCGATGCCGAAAACCAAGAGCGACCGAAACGTACCCCATCGGAGATAGACCCAGCCGCCGAATGCGACGCCGATCATGGTGGAGACGGTCATGTTGAGTTTGCCGGCTATGCTCAATTCCTTCAGGGAAAATCCGACACCCTGGATCATGAAAGTGCTGTACAGGGAAAGCGCAAGCGCGTCGCCGAGCTTGTACAGCAGCACCAAGACCAGAAAGCCCCACATGCCTTTCTGGTTGAGCAGGGCGCGCAAGGGCAGCCAGACGGCATCGGCCAACGTGCGTGGCGGCCGGCCCGGCACCTCCGGCTCAGGCGCCCAGAGCGTCGCGGCCATCGTGGCGGCCATGAGACAGGCGACGAAGAGAAATGCAAGACGCCATCCCAGACTGGCGGCAATCCACACCAGCACCGCGCCCGCCAGCATGGCGGCGGTGCGGTAGCCGAAGGCCGCCGCGGCAGCGGCCAGTGCGCGTTCGCTCGGGGGAATCGCATCCACGCGATAGGCGTCGATGACGATGTCCTGCGACGCGGAGAGGAACGCCACCAACACGGCGATGCCTCCCAACACGTAGGGGGCCTTGGTGGGAGAACTGAGTCCCATGACACCGATGCAGACCGCCAGACAAGCCTGATAAATCAAAATCCAACCGCGGCGCCGACCGAGAATCGGCGGGAGGTACCGATCCAAGACCGGCGCCCACAAGAATTTGATGTTGTAGGGCAGTGCGGCCAAAGAAAATATGCCGATGGTCTTGATGCTCAAGCCTTCGGACGCCAGCCACGCCTGCAACGAAAAATTGGTCAGATTGAACGGCAGGCCCGACGCGAAACTCAGGAATAGTATGGCGGCCATGCGCTTGTCTCCCAACGCCTGAAGCAGGGTGGGCTTGGCGGCGGGGGTCAAACCTCGAAACTCGACATGGGCTGGCGTGGGCTCGGCATGGCGCGCGATCTTACCAGCCCCTAGGCAGGAGCCTGCCTGAATATTTCACGTGAGCCGCTCCCGGGCACTGCGGCTTGCGGGCCGCCGCGTCGCTTGCGAGACTTCCGCCATGACAACATTCGCCCGCACTCTGGCCTACCAAACCGACTTCATCGAATTGTGCATGAAACTCGGAGTTTTGAAGTTCGGCAGTTTCAGGCTCAAATCAGGCCGTGACAGCCCCTATTTCTTCAATGCCGGATTGTTCAATACGGGAGCGGCCATCGCCGCGGTGGGGCGAGCCTATGCCGCCGCGCTTGCGACAGCCGACGTGCCGTTCGACATGCTCTTCGGCCCGGCGTACAAGGGGATCCCCCTAGTCACGGTCACGGCGGCTGCGCTGGCGGAGACGCAAAACCGCAGCGTGGGCTTCGCCTTCAATCGCAAGGAAGCCAAGGATCATGGCGAGGGCGGCCGAATCGTCGGCGGCCCTTTGACCGGCCGGATCCTGATCGTGGATGACGTCGTCACCGCGGGAACCGCCATCCGCGAGTCCATCGACCTCATCAAGTCCGCGGGAGCACGCCCCGCAGGGGTGCTGCTGGCCTTGGATCGCCAGGAGCGTGGCAGCGACAGCGGACTTTCCGCAGTCCAGGAGGTGCGCGAGCAGTTCGGAATTCCGGTCATCGCGGTCATTGGCCTTCAGGATCTCATGCAACATATGGAAGGGCTGGGTCGCTCCGCGGAG
>JAXDQI010000308.1:0-16818 GCA_034667965.1 Gammaproteobacteria bacterium | reverse complement strand
TGGGTCTTAACGTCCCAGGCAAAGCCCCCCTTTGACGCGGTGTCTTTTGCAGCGGGCGACTCGTTTCAGTTGCGTGACACCGCTAGTTATGCAGTGAATACTGATTTCACCGTCAAGCTTGTGGATGTACATCCCGATGGCAAAGCGTTCAACGTGTGCGATGGCATCCCGCTACAGGAGTGCCCCGGCCAGCTCGCCGTATGCCTGTCTCAATGCGTGATAGCACTCGCAAGATCGCTTTTCGAGTTCCAACCTATCGGTGATCTCGATATTTGCTCGACGGTAACGAATCAGCGCCTGGCTCTGCAATTTTGCGGCGACCGCGCCCACCGATTGTCGACGTGCCCCGAGCATGCAAGCAAGTAATGCTTGGCTGAGCCGAATATTGTTGGCCTCGAGCCGATCAGCGGTTATCAAGAGCCATCGGCACATGCGTTGTTCGACGCTATGGTGCGCATTACAGACCGCCGTCTGATAGCCAAATCGCAGACTGTAAGCGGTAAAGTGCTTCAGCAACGTCGCCGCGCGTTTACTCCCTTCGATTTCGCGACAAAATGCGCGCCCGGATATACGCAGCAGCTCGCCGGGCCCCTGCTGCACGATTTGCGAAAGGTTCCTCTTGATTCCGAGCCAAATGGGTAGGCCGATCATGCCTTCTTTACTGACCGTCATCGCCTCCGCAGTTCCGCCGTCTTTGAGCTGTAAAAGGACCGATAGAACGCTGCCATCCGTTGGGAAGTAGACGTGCGTCAGCGGGCGGTTTTGTAGTCCCACAACATAGCCGAGGGGGTACGTTACCCGCTCGAGATGTTTACGGAGTGATCTACAGTCCCTTAAAAGAGCTTTCAACAACAGGTTACCACCCGAGTTAGCCGCATGCTCCATAAGTCACCTCTCGATAAGGGCAATGTACTCAGTAACTCATGGGGCTGGAATGCCTGTTAGGGGGCATACAGAGAACGGTGGGTGGGAGTTTAATTGAGTTGATGTCGGACAAATACCGACGCCCGCGTAAGCGCATCACCAGCCAGTGGGAAAAGAATATGGTTTCGCCGTCTTGCGGGGAATTGAGCTATGCGGCTGGCAGATTTCATCCTACGCGACCTGGAGGCGATTCTCATCGAATGGGAGGCATTCGCCGCTACGTTGTTGCCCGCCGCCGCCGATATGGACTCGCAGGCATTACGAGATCACTCGGAGCAGATCTTGCGCGCCGTTTGCAAGGATCTGGAGACATCCCAAAACGATGAGCAGCGGGAGCACAAATCCAAGGGTTTGGCGGCAGGACCAATCGATGCGCGAAACACCGCAGCCGAAACGCACGCGCTGCTGCGTGCGCGGGGAGGGTTTGACGTCAACCAGATGACCTCAGAGTACCGAGCCCTCCGGGCAAGCGTCCTCCATTTATGGGCAAAAGCATGCGAGCCGTCCGACATCTTTGTACCGGACATGCTCCGCTTTAATGAGGCGATTGATCAAGCGGTCGCCGAATCGGTGGCTTTCTTCAACGCGCAGATCGAGAAGGAACGCAATCTATTGCTGGGGATGCTTGGGCACGATATGCGAGGCCCGTTGCAGGTCATCCAGCTAACGGCGAGATCCTTGTCCAAAGCGAATGCCGCTACCGATGTTCCCACTGCGGCCGCGCGACTTTTAAAGAGCAGCGCCAGTTTGAAAGTACTGCTCGATGATTTGCTTGACTTCAATCGAACGAAACTGGGTTTAGGCATCACGATTTCGCCCGCTTCCGTGGATCTAGCGGAAGCATTTTCTGCCGAAATAGAACAGTTGCGAGTGGCACATCCCGGTCGATCAATTGGCCTCGAAGTAAATGGCGATGTGCGCGGAGTTTGGGACATCAACCGACTCAACCAGTTGTTAGGAAATCTGGTAGTGAATGCAGTCAAATATGGAGCGTTTAGCTCACCCGTTAGAATTGTGCTGGAGGGGCTGCCGGCGGAGGTGAGGTTTGCGGTTCACAACCATGGACCGAAGGTTGAGCAATCGATGCTGGCTCAGATATTCGAGCCGCTGAAGCGCGGATCGGACAATCAATTCGTCTCCGGCACTGAAGGTAGCTTTGGCCTTGGCTTGTATATCGCGCGCGAAATTGCGGTCGCACACCATGGAGATATTTCGGCCAAATCGGACGAGAATGAAACTGTATTTATAGTTCGATTGCCGAGGTTGAGCGGCAAGTTATAGACACGGTCGGAAGGACCGCAACGGGGTCGAGTCCGGCCACCACCGCAAGTGCACAGATATGGCGATTTTCGCCCGAGATCCCGGCGCTGAAGGCGATGAACTTCTCTCCGCTACGCTCGCGAATCGGCCAGCTTCTGCCATTCACCTATAGTCGCGTGTGCAAAATTCTCATAAGCGCGTGGTTGCTCGCCTGAGGTAAGCTTACGGCGGCACTTGAGGAGTTCAGTGGAAAACACAGGGAGTGCACGATTTTGATTGGACATATTCGTCACGATTTATTGCCACGTTCCGGTCGCATAGACGCAATGTGAAACGTCGCTGCTTCTATCGTGAAGAGCGTCGCCATTTCGGCCGTCCTCGCAGTAGCGTTTATCCCCGCGCTGACAATCGCGACATGGGAGGTACCGCATAGCCGACGAAGCGCCATTTGATGGAACGCGGATGAATCCACAGTATCCAACCCACGTGTATCGCAAGCCAAAACGGCAATATATCTTGGCCCTTGTCTGTTACCTATCAATCCCTGCGGTCATGATCGCCTCAGGTGTTCTGTTCCGTCTCATCGATCCGGAAATGGCGCGCGGTAGCGCCGACTACGTGCGCAACTACCGGCTGCTCGAACTCGCCCGAACAGGTGCACTGATGGCCATGGTTGGGTTGGCTCTGGCCTTGTGGGCGTTGACCTGCTATCTGGTGCTCAAGTCCCGGCAGCGTTCCCTGGGGTGGCTATTGCTGGCCGCTGCTGGCCCGTTCGGGTTCATCGTCATCGCCATGCTTGAGGACCGGGCGCCTGCATCCTATGACCTCTACCAGCAGTTTATCCAGAAGTTGAAATTGTACTGGCGCGTTCCGATCGAGATCGCCGCGTTTGTCACGGCCTGGTCTCTCGCGTTCGAGCTCATGGTGCTCAAGCGCGACCTGATGATCCGTTATGAATCCTTCATGAGCGGAACGCCAGTCGCAACGATAATCGACTCGCAGAATCAGTCCAGCGGCATGTGGGCGTTTAACGAAGGGAATGAAGTGATCTACCTGGTTGTGCTGATCTATCTGCTTTGGCCCGTTTTCTTCAATGTTGTGGGCCAACCATTCAAGCGGCGAACAAATGCAACGGGCCAAGATTCGAGACATTCAAGTGGCTGACCGCGCACTGACGCGATCACAAAGGGCAGCGCTGGGCTGCCAGGAAGCTGCCGTTCACGGCGGGCAGGTCGGGGGTCCGCGAAGCGACTGTCGGCGAAAGCGTTTGAGTTGAGTCGCTGACAGGAGGCCACTTTCGGTCACTCGCCCGTTCAAATTTGCGGCCCGCCAAGCGGTCGATTGTTACCGAACATCTTACGTTTGTTGCTAATGCCCAGATCATCCGCGACCATGCCAGACATTCGGGTTCGCCAAAAACCCTTGCGGCACTTCGACCGATGCAGATCCTGATCCTCTTCTACGCCGTCGTATGCATCTTCGGCGCCGCCGTCGTCCGAGGTTACAGCGGATTCGGCTTCTCGCTGCTCGCGGTAACATCACTCACCCTCCTTCTGCCGCCGACGGAGATCGTGCCGTCAATCTTTATCATGGAGGTCGCGGCAAGCCTGCATCTCCTGCCCAGCGTTTGGCGTGATATCCACTGGCGGGCGCTTCTTTGGCTCGCCGTTGGCTCCCTCGTGGGCACTCCCATTGGAGTCTATGCGCTCGTTCATGTGCCAGCTGCTCCCATGACCCTGGCGCTCGCTATCTTCGTGCTTATCGCTGCGATCCTCTTAGCCCGAGGTTACGCCCTAAACTCACTGCCCGGTCCCGCTGTCACCTTCGCCACGGGCACGGCATCAGGCCTTTTCAACGGCAGTTTTGGAATCGGCGGCCCGCCGGTGATCCTATTCTTCTTCAGTTCCCCCGCCGGCGCGGCGGCGGGTCGTGCCTCGATGATCGCCTTCTTCCTGATGACCGACGTGACCGCACTCGCGTGGCAGGGCTGGAGCGGACTGCTCAGCGTGACGACGCTCTGGCGCGCCCTGCTCTTTCTGCCGGTGTTGACTGGCGGGATCTGGCTAGGCAATCGCGGCTTTATGAACGCGGACCCGGTGGACTTTCGTCGCTGGGTCTTGCGCCTGTTGATGCTGCTGGCGGCGCTGGCCGGCGGAAGAGCATTGACCCAAATTCTGTGACGCCTGCAAGGAGTGGTTCGGGAATGCCCGTTCAGGGTCTCGCGTGTGAATTTTCGCGGCATGTGAGGCCACGTAAGGCTACGTAGGGATACATCGCCATCTCGCCTCCTCAAATCTTCGATAGGCGGACAATGCAGCAATCTCTCCAGGAATCGCGTCGTACTCGGCTCGGGCACCACTCCAATAGGTGGGAATTTCATCCGCGATCCCTACTTGTTGATCTTCGCGGTGAAACCGATTCCCCGGCGCTTGGGCTCGGGCTCCTTCATCAGGCTACGGATCGCGTCAAACACCACCTTGAACTGCCGATCGTACGTGTTCTCCAACGCCACGAGTTTGTGCGCCAAATCTTGGTGCGTTGAGACTGCCTGTCGCAGGCGAATAAACGCCCTCATGATCTCGATGTTTACTTGAACGGCGCGTTCACTTTTAAGGACGGAGGACAGCATGACGATCCCCTGTTCCGTGAAGACGTACGGTGCATACTTCCGGTGCTTTCCCCGCCCGGTCTTTAAGGCGCCAGATTAGCTCCTTAAAAAAGCAGACTCCCCAACCGCAAGTTGGAACATGAAATCGGCCGGAAAGCGACCCGGATTGCGACGCACTGCACGGGTAAGCGCCTTTGTCGCCACCTGATACAAAGCGGCGAGGTCAGAATCAAGCAGTACCCTCTGGCCACGAATGTCGAGGATGTTCCGCATGATCGCGTCGGTATCGACAGTAACTGACCTGGTGCTGGCCATCATGCAACTGTAATCCGTCCGGGTGCTGCCATCCTCAGCACAAATGGAGGTGATCAGGCAGATTGAGCGCTCGCTTTCGGCCAACTCCGGGCACTGGACCTACTAATATCCTCGCCTCAGAGCAGTCATTCGCAGCCTGCGGTAAGCTACCGTTCCCCACATGGAGCCCAGCTAATGACAGGAAGTTCTCAGGCGCCACGCCAAACAAGTTCTTGATGCGCCTGCAAGCCTACGGACGAGACTGCGCCTTCGCCGCGTGAGGACCCTTTGCCACAAGGACTCGTAGCAGTGCCGCCGAGAGTCAAACTGCGGGACATATTCTTGCTGATGATCGGAGCGATCATCGCTGAATTCGCTGTCGTCGTAACGATCCAAGTGTTTAACCCATCGCGCTTTTTGACTGCCATGGTCACTGTGATGGTTGGCAGCGTCTGGTGGATCGTTGGGTATCAGAGATTATCGCGCGCCCGCGGTTGGGAAAACCTACGAGATCGGTTCTCACCCGTTAACGGCAGAATCATACTCGCGAGCGCTCTAGGAGGAGTCGTTTTGGTCGGCTTTTCACCGGCCGTCGTAGAAATCTTAGAGCTCGCGGGCGCGAAGATAGGAGACATCCCCGTGCAGTCTGTAGTGCCTACCAACCTGCTCCAGCTGCCCTTGGCGATAGCAGTGGTCGTCGTTCTCGGACCGATGTCCGAGGAGCTGATATTTCGCGGTCTCTTGCTCGATTGGTTAAGGCAACGAATGCCACTGTGGCCGGCCGCGCTGATGATCAGTCTGCTTTTCGCCTTTCTTCACAATATGACTTTCAAGAACGGATTGATCGATTGGGTCGCATTGGGAGCGCGCCTTTTGTTGGGGCTGGGAGCTTCCTTTTTAGTGGTACGATACCGATCGCTTCGCCCCTCATTGGTGATGCATGCAACGCTCAACAGTTGCGCCTGCATCGCAAGTGTGTTGCGGGCCGGAGCATGACGATTGGCTGTTCTCGGCCAAAGGCGGAACTAGCGCACACGATAATCGTTTCTCTGAAGCGGCCATTCGCAGCATGGGTTAATCTAACTTCACCTCTAACGGATACGCCGAAATATAGGGAGTGATTCGCGTGACGTTCACGGCGCCTAAAGCCAGGTATTTCGTTCTCGCTAGCCTCGCTTTAGGATTCATCGACGGCGTGACTGCCAATTGGCTATTTCCAGGGCAACCATTCGCTCCGAGCAGCCTTGTAATTAGCATCGCGGCCTTGTTCCTGATTTTTCTGTGGTATCGACTCGATTCAGACAGTCGAGAATTCAAACGCACACCTTTGCTGTCCATTGCTATTGTGGGCGTAGCTTTTTTTGCGGTTCCGTACTACCTATTTCGCACCGATAGGTTTCGCCAAGGCTTGCTTGCCACGCTCGTTGTTCTGCTGGCCGCGATCGGCTACAGCGCGGTGGGATACGTTGGTCAGCTAGCTGCGCGGGCAATGCGAACCTAACGAGGGCATCGTCTATCCTAACGCCACAAAGCCGCCCTTCGCCACCGACCGCAGAGGGTCAAGAGTTCGCATCGGCGCGAGCCTCGTGGCGACGGTCGCGGACCCGCTCAACTCCGGCCGGTGACGCCCCCGAAATGACCGACGGGAAGCAGTCGTTCGCGAGCTGCGGTAAGCTAACTCAGAATTCGGACGAGTCCAGCTGAAATACAAGGAAGAACCGCATGCGCACGAGTCGCTACCTGGGCTTAGTCATGACTTTGACTGCCTTGGGCATGTCCGTCACCGCCTTCGCCGAATCTGCGGATGAACTGCGAAACCGCATATTGAGACAAACCAAAGTCGTCGTAACGCAACTCTCTTTGCCGGCTCGGGAGTACAAGGGCGATGGCGACCCCAACACCCTGGAGATAGTGTTTCTTACAAACAAATCAGATGGGCCTAGCAGAGTCTCAGATGACGGCGAAGTCATTTTTCTTTATAAGGCCTCGGACGCCACCCAGCAGCAACTAATATCGCGCGCATTCGAGATACGAATAGCGCGTGCTGCCGGCGGAACCTAACAACCCGTCGTGAGGACTAATTGGCGGTCACCGCGTGACCATGGGCTCCGGCCGGCCAACTGCGGTTATTGGCCGTCCCGGTTTTCCAGATCAAGACATATTGCACCGCAATCGGCTAGGCGTATCGGCAACACCGAATGCGGTGTACGATTCGATCACAACAATCAAGGAGAGGGTCATGCGAAGAACTCAGCTCTTTGGCGTCATTGCTGCTATTGGCACGACCTGGATTTTATCGAGCTACGCCTCCTCCCCGAAATCGGCGGCAGCCGAAACAGCGCGAATCACGATACTCTACGATGCCTTCGGCAAGGAAGCAGCGATGACCAAGGATTGGGGCTACGCCGCCCTTGTGGAGATCAACGGCAAACGCATTCTGTTCGATACCGGTGATGACGCGGCGATTCTCTCGAAGAACGTGAAGGCCAGGCGCGTTGATCTAACCAAGCTCGACTTCGTGGTGTTATCGCACCGCCACAGCGATCACATGGGTGGAATTTCCTATCTGCTCGGCGTGAACCCTAAGGTTAAGATTTACGCCCCCAAGGAAGCCTTTGGCATTTTTGGTTCCGACCTACCCAGTAAGTTTTATCGCAAGGACGAGACGCTGCCCACCGAGATGCGCTACTACGGTGGCACGCCGCCGGAGACCATGAAATTCGGCACAGCCTTTCCCGGCGCCAATATTCAGTTGATCGACAAGACCACGGAGGTGGTACCGGGCATTACGGTGATTGCCCAAGTATCCGATGCGCCCGGAACCAAGGAGTTGAAGGAGCTGTCGCTCGCCGTCAATACGGCGGACGGCGTCGTGTTGGTGGTTGCCTGTTCGCATCCGGGCATTGAGGGCATTGTTGCCGAAGCCGCCAAGATCAATCCGCACATCCACTTCATCGCGGGTGGGTTTCATCTGGTGGTAGCCCAGGACGAGGCTATCGCAAAAGTGGCCACGGCCCTGCATGATACTTACAAGGTGGACTACATCGCTCCTGGTCACTGTACCGGCGAACCTACTTTTGCTGCGCTTCAAAGGACATTTGGCGATCATTACCTTTACGCCGGCTTGGGGACGACACTGAATCTGGGCGCGAACCCGCGTTCCGCATCGGATCGACGCGCCACCGGTGTCCTGGACGAAGGCGACTTGCGCACTTACCGCACCCTGCTCACCCTAAGCGATGACCTGAGGAATGGTGGACCGGAGAACGTGCGTCTTGCTCAAACAAAGTAGCGTCGTGTCCTGGAAGGCGATCCCGGCGAGTTGGCATCCCGAGATCTGTGATGGAAAGTGTCGATCTTCGAGTTCCAGATAGCCGACGGTCGCCCAAATTGACATCAGTTCCCGTCGCTTTCCCACAGGATCAACGTGTTGACCCCAATCCTGTGTCCCTACGCGTCCTAAGGCTAGCCGGGAAATGGAGCGGGCGATGGGAATCGAACCCACACGGCGGGCGCTTCTGCGGCTCGAAAATAAGCGCTTTGCTGCGATCGCAAATGCCAAGTGTGATTAGCGTGTGAATTTTCTCGGTATGTGGGGCTACGTGGGGATACTCGACGTGCGAAGTCCCGAGCTCGAGGCTTTCGGTCGTAGGTCTCTGATCGGGTCATGAGCGGCCATCCGCGACCGACTGCTTTCTGGTGCCGAGCGGGGCAAATAGCCCGTTGCCCCAGCAACAGACCCTCGAAGACGCGGGCTCACATCATTCGCCGCGAGCACTAGACCTATTTCGGGACGGTAAAGCGCGTGCGTGGCGAGCCGTGCTGTCCCCTTCGCTGAAACGCCTCCCGCGCGGCCATCGTCGCCGGCCGGTTTTCCCGCGCCCACTTAGAGAGCGCTTTTAACGGCACGATCAACTTGCGCCCGAGCTCGGTCAACTCGTAGTCCACGCGGGGTGGAATCGTTGGATACATCGTGCGGGTGACCAACCCGTCCTGCTCCAGGCCCTTCAGGGTCAGCGTGAGCATGCGCTGCGAAATCCCTTCAACGCGGCGCCGGCCTTCGTTGTAGCGCATCAGTTTTTTCGATAAGGCGCCGACCACCATCACGGTCCACTTGTCGCCGATGCGAGCGAGCGTCTCGACTTCCGTCTTGAAAGCCTCGCGGAGGTTGGACGCTTCCGGGGCGCGAACAGCAGTGTTCGTATCGGCCATAAAAGTGCCTCCTTGTGAAATCGGCGACAGAGCCTACTATCTCAACGAACAGATTGTTCGTATCAATCAATGCGAGAGCAATCAGCCTCCTTGACCCTTTACTTCCCCAGGTAGCAGGTGTGCCCCATGACCCAACAGCAACAACCCCGCATCGGCATCGTGCTCGGCTCGACCCGAGAAGGCCGCTTCAGCGAAAAGGCCGCGCACTGGATCCACGAGATCGCCAAGCAGCGCACCGACCTTGCCTTCGACCTGATCGACCTGCGCGATCACCCGCTGCCGTTCTTCAACGAGCCGCGGTCGCCCGCCTACGGGCCGGTCAATAACGAGGCGGCCCGGCTCTGGGCCGGCAAGCTGGCGACATTTGACGGCTTGATCTTGGTAACGCCCGAGTACAACCACGGCCCGAGCGCGGTGTTGAAGAACGCGCTCGACTACGCCTACACGGAATTCAACCGCAAGCCGATCGGCTTCGTGGGCTATGGCGGGGTGGGGGCGGCACGTGCCGTCGAGCAGCTGCGGCTGATTACGATCGAGCTGCAGATGGCGCCGGTGGCCCATGCCGTTCACATCGGCATGGTGGAATCCCTCGGCATCATCAGGCAGGGCAAGCCCTTTGAAGACTTCCCGCACTTGGCGCAGGCGGCCAACAGGTTGCTCGACGAGATGTCTTGGTGGGCCAAGGTGCTGAAGCCGGCACGCGAAGGTATGACAACCGGCGTCGCCGGCCGAGAGCAAAGAGGGAAAACCGTTACCGCCGCGGTGTAAACTAAACATCACGCGCCACTTCAAAGCAGATGACGCCTTCCATTCCGCAGATTTGTGGCGGCGAATGTCGTCTGCGGTCGAGTCCGGCCACCTGCAGTCGCCACCGCCGCGGCGCAAAGAGTGTGGGAATCACACACATTATTTTTCGAACTCGCCGCGCCTGAGCTATTTAACAAGCGGTTTGGTGAAACCGCGGATGCCAAGTGTGATTAGCGTGTGAATTTTCGCAGTATGTGGGGCTACGTAGGGATACACACCCCTATACGAGATCTCGGGCTACGGACTCTCAGGTACAGGTTTCCGTGGGCGAATCTGCCCGACTCTTCGTCCTGTCAAAATTGGCGGTGTTCATCGAATCCTTTTTAGGCTAATCTCCGTGCCCGATGACACTTTGTTGGACGTATGTCGCCTCCTAGCCGCCGACAATTCATCCGGCATGTTGCTGGCTCGCTCGTGGCGCTTGGCAGTTACCCGCTCACGACAAGACCCGCAGAGAACAATACCTTTGACACTCGGATAGTCCATGCGGGTGCGATCCGCTCCCTCGCATCGAAGCTCAAGGGTCACCTCGTTACACAGGGCGAGCCGGATTATGAATCGGCGCGCCTTGTGTTCAATCGCGCTTTCGATCGTCATCCGGCGTTGATCATCTACTGTGCCAGTGCATCGGATGTGGCACGCGGCCTTGAATTCGCGCGAAACAGCAATGTTCCGATTGCAGTGCGTGGCGGCGGACACAACCGCGCCGGATTCAGCAGCTGCGACAACGGGGTGGTGCTCGATCTCTCCAGAATGAATCAAGTCACAGTAGATGCGGGCAAACGCATCGCTCGCGCTGACGGCGGCGCATTGACGATCAATCTGGATGCAGCTACCCAGAGTGTCGGCCTGGCTACTACTTCAGCGGGGTGCCCGACCGTTGGCCTCGCCGGCCTGACGCTGGGGGGGCGGAGAAGGCCTGCTGATGTCGAAGTACGGTGCAGCATGCGACAACCTTTTGTCCGCGCGAATGGTGACGGTAGATGGGCATCAAGTGAGGGTCAGTCAGGACGCAAATCCCGAGTTATTCTGGGCCATTCGCGGCGGTGGCGGCAATTTTGGCATCGTCACCGCGCTTGAGTACCGATTGTATCCGCTAAGCGAGGTGCTGGCCGGTACGCTGGTGTATCCGAATGGGCGAATCCCTGAACTGCTACAGGCCTTCGCCAAATTCGTCGCCGATGCGCCTGATGAAATGAACGTGGTTGGGCAAGTCGTATCCTCATCGGACGGAGCGCATTTTCAGATGCTGGTGTGCCATTGTGGGGACGCGCGCAGCCCCTCAAGAGATCCAATCCTACGTCTACTTTGAAGGTGGCATCGCCACAAACGCCTCGGCGCCGGACGCCGCCAGAGCTCTGCTCAAATTCCTTACCGAGCGCTCCACCGTGCGCGTTATCAAGTCGAAGGGCATGGAGCCCTGGTGAGGATTCAACTACACCGTCGAATACACGACGGAACTTCGATCCATCGCCCGTTCGCTGGTTCCGGCAGTGCGGCGAGTCCACCTTCCCCGGCACGGGCCATGGTCGGCGCGAAGGGCAGACGCCGAGGGACGGTCCTGGCAGATTTGGCGGCGAAGGGTGATCGCAATCGGGTGGTCATTCCACTCTTGCGCCGAGCCGCTGGCGAAGCAGAAAATGTGATAGGGCTGCTTGATAGCAGCCGTTCGCGCGTGTGCGCTGTGGGTCGATTCCGGCAAATGGACCGCCTCCGGCGACAATTGGCTCAAATCCAGTCATTGACCATCGAAATTGAACTCCCGTTACCCGGCAATCATGGCCTGCGCAATCACGTGAAAAAATGAGGCCGAGAGGGCTAACAGAATGCACAGACTTACACCCCGCGTTATAGCAGCGTTCCTGGTCTTAATCGTCCCATTCGCAGCCGGAGCTGGCGCTCCCTCACCCGCAGCGACGTTGCCCGGACCACTGCGGCTTTACGTGCTTGACTGTGGAGCAATTCACGTTGCCGATACGGCAAGATACGAATTGCGCCGCGAAGAAATCGAAACTTCTGAGCTCTCGGTGGCGTGTTTCTTGGTTGTTCACCCGAAAGGGGCGCTCATGTGGGACGTGGGCGCTGTACCGGACTCGGAGTGGCAGCCGACGGGTAATGCCGTCGTGCACCATCTATCTCTACCGGACGGCCAAACTCGCGACATTCCCCTCATTCGCCCCCTCAGCGAACAATTAGCCGAGATTGGCTACCCGTCGTCAAAGATTAGGTACATCGCCTTGTCCCATTACCACTACGACCACACGGCCAATGCCAACTCTTTTGCCGACTCGACGTGGTTAGTTAGACGAGTCGAGCGCGATGCCATGTTTGCAACGCCCGCGCCGGGGACTACCCGACCGGACACTTATGCTCGACTGAAAAGTGCTAAGACGATTCTGATCGAAACCGATAAATACGACGTCTTTGGAGACGGCAGCGCCGTTATCAAATCTGCGCCGGGACATACGCCCGGGCATCAGATGCTATTGCTCCGACTAAAGAATACGAGGCCAGTGCTACTGTCGGGGGACTTGTATCACTTTCCACAGGAGAGAACGCTCAACCGCTTTCCCGTATTCGAGTTTGACAGAGAACAGACCCGCCGAACTCGAATGGAAATTGACGACCTCCTGAAGACAACTGGTGCGTCACTGTGGATTCAGCATGACTTTATCGCCAACAGTAAACTGCGAAAGGCCCCCGCGTACTATGACTGAAGAGGAGACCCAACACCGGCGTTCGCCATCGGCAGCAAAGGGTCCAATACGGGCGCTGGCGGTCAAGTCCAAGCGTATCTTTCGGCGATGATATTCCCACCGGCAGGCACATGCTTATTCAAGGAGGCAACGCATCATGAAATGTTTCCTTTGGGCCCTTTTTTTTAGCGCCGCTTTTATTCGCGAATTTAAGCAAAGCCGGTGACCTGTCTGCCGAGCAGACCGTGGTCGTTGAGGGTAATCAACCTGGGATCAAGCGAGCTGTCTTGAGAAGGGCGGATGTTCCGGGAACACGTTACGAGGTTGTCTACGCCTTAGTGAAGATCGCTCCGCATTCAGTCGTGGCTAGGCATACCCATCCTGGAATGGCCTTCGGATATTTGATGAGGGGCGACTACACAATCCTAATCGACGGATCGCCGCATTTGATTCGGACGGGAGAAACTTGGGAGGTTCCAGGTAGTGTCGTGCACGAGGAACATACCGGCGACAGTGGGGCAGAGATTCTTGCCGTCTTCACTGTCGAGAAAGGAAAGCCACTTACATCGGCAACAAACTAGGTCGTATCGACAGTACCAGCACGGTTACTACCGGTCACAGGCTTTCATAGGGAGGGTTGTCGCCAGTTGGAGTGCCACTGTCGTTCATCACGGGCGGCTCGGGGGTCGAGACCCGTCTCGGGTGGCTGGTGTCGTCCGCATCGGGCGCAGACGACCAGAAGCGGTCGGTCGGCGCTGAAATTGGAAGGGGATCTCCGGGCACTAAGCTCGACTAACCGGGGGCAAGGGTGTATTGCTACCCGCCTACGCCCATGGGCAAGCTAGCATTCGGGATGCTCTTCGCCGACGTAGATGGCGATCGATGCTGACCGACGTCCTGATTGTCGGCTTATCGAGCCGTTTTGGCAGTGGAGGTTGCAGATGGGATCTGATGAACGAGCTATTCGTGAGGTGCACACGACTTGGATTGATGCAGTCAACGCCGGCGATCTTGTCCGCTTGTTCACCTTGATGGCGGAGGTTGTCGTGTTTCTGAGTCCCGATGAGGATCACAGCGGCTAGAATTCCATACCAGAGGTCCACCTTCACCACTGTGATGACGGTGTTCCTATTCATGCCGCGCTCAACAAGTGCGATCTCCACGATCAATACGCCGAACAGGCCATAGATTGCTAAGTGGTGGACGATGGCGAGTGATAGGTCGAGCATGCGAAACTTCGGGTCACCCCGGCCTCTATCCACCGACAAACGGATTCGTCCGGAACGTCGGTGAATTGAAACCTTGCGACGTTACGCCCCGCGCGCCACAGCAACCTGCGGGCCAATCATGGGTCTGTTCGTCAGAACACTGCCGACGTCGCCCATTGACGCCACCCTGAGATGTTCCGCGGCAAGCGATGAGGACGACGGTCAGGTGCTCCGTTATTTTTTCTTCGTTGCTCTCACGGGGTAGAAGGCGGGTGGAAATTTTTCAAATGCAGGTTTTGCGAAGAGATATCCCTGGAAGAGTCGAATACCATGGTCCTCGAACCAGCGAAACTCTTGCAGCGTCTCAACACCTTCGGCAATGACGTCGATGCCCAAATCCCCGCATACCTGCGCTATGCCGCGAACGATGGCTTGACGCGGTCCGTTTTTTTCGATGCCCCGCACGAGATTCATGTCAATCTTCACATGATCGGGCTGGAACTCGGCAAGGAGATTTAAGCCCGAATAGCCCGCGCCGAAATCATCGATCGCAAGCTTGATGCCCATTCCCCGATACTCGTTGAGCAGCGCCGCAAAATGCTTATGGTCGTGGATGACCTCGCCTTCGGTCACCTCCAGGATGATTCGCTCGAGCGGCAAGAAATTGTTGGCGGCCGCCTTACAGGTATTGCCGATGGCGTCCGCGCAGAGTTCGAGGCTCCTAGGCAGGAAATTGAGGTTGAGGTTGCACTTCAATCCAATCCGTGCGGCAAGAGTGATTGCCTGGATCCGGCTGTCCTGATCGAATTGGTGTTTGAGATCACCCGGCACCTGTTCCAATACCCGGAATGCCGGTTCATCGGCGGGACCGCGGATCAGCGCTTCGTAAGAAAACACTTCCCGCACCACAGTATCGACAATGGGTTGGAACGCGTACGAAAAAGCGGGGGCTAAGCTGGGTGATGCAGTTGGTTGCGTTTGGCCGGCGCCGCGCGCCGGCACCGGCACGGCATTGCTCATACAGCCGCTGTCTGCGCTCCAGACAGAGTCTTGCGCCATCGTCCTTCGCGAAATGCGGAGAGCAATTTCTTGGCGCGGCCGGAATCCAGGCCAAGGAAGCAACTCGAGCCACTAAAAAAATCGTTGGTACCGGAGATCAGCTCGAGTTCCTTGCGGGGGACCTGCGAGAATCCCATGGTCCAGTTTGCAAAGGATCTGCTCGGAATCGCTTCGGCTACGATTTTGGTCACCTGGTCGTGGCGCTTGTCCAGTTCGATCCTGGCGAAGAGCGCCTCCACCGCGTCGGGAACTCCTTCCAGCACCTGAAAAAAGCTGCCCTCGGTATAAAGCAGCATCCCGGTAAGCCCTGCGGCATCGTTGTTCTTGCGCGCCGCCTGTAGCAATGCCGTCAGCTCAGCTGTCTCGAAATGACGCCCTGCCGAGCTGGCGTAGATACAATGCATTAAGTCGGGCACGTGGGCTCCAGAGATTGATATGAAAAGGGGCGATCGCCCTCCCCGGCTACCACTCTATCGGCTTACCGCGCCAGCACTTAAGGTCGATCCGCACCATAGTTGGAGGAGCCGGCATTGGTGCGCCGCGGCGACGCGTGTAGCACAAGGCAACGTAGGGATACCTCAAGATATGAGGCAGGCCCCTAATCGACGCGCATTCCCAACACTCTCCCACAGGATCAATTTCTTGAGCCCATCTTGTAGCCCTGCGTGGTCTGGCGTTGCCTGAGAGTGGAGCGGGCGATGGGAATCGAACCAACACGGGAGGCGCGTCCGGAACTATAAAACAAAGGGTTTCCTGCGGATGCTGATCCCAAGTGTGATTAGCGTGTGAATTTTCGCGCTATGTGGGGCAACGTAACGCAATGAAGGGACACATCGACGCGCGAGATGCCGCATTTTAGCTTCTCATGTCGGCGGACATAGGGAACCGGACGCACCTGCGTCGCTATTCTTCTTTGTAGCCAGCCTCCAGTTGATGTCGAACCGCCAGAATCAATATCACGTCCTCAGCGGGCACCCAACGATATTTGGCCACGTAGCCGAAGCGGCCGCGCGACAGTATCAGTTCACGGCGTGCGTCTTCGGCTTGTCGGCCCAGCAACGGATGATCCGCGAGCAACTCGAAGGCTCGTCGGACACTGAGCATCCGCTCACGCGCTAGTTTTGGGTTATGTTCCGCGAGGAAGTCGAATAATCGCTCAAGGTCGGCGAGCGCTCGGACGGTTATTTGGACGCGCGCCATGTGCGCGCTCGAGGACGACGGACCACCTTTCCTGCAGCGCGAGCCTCAAGATAGTCAAATGCGGTCGCCAATGGAATAGCCTTGCCGCTCTCCATGGTTTCCATCTCGGAAATCGCCGCATCCTTCGCGAATCGCTCGCGAATCTCAGCCCGATCCGCCTCTTGACTCAATGCCTCGACCATAAAGGCGTGCGGTGTCTTATTGGCAGCACCTGCGAGTCGCTCGATTCGACGCTTGAGGCCTTCGGGGAGTTTGAGACTTGTGGCGGCCATTACGAAAGCTCTGCGTGCTACGGGGTAGTCACAAAGTATTACCCGCACCCGTTAAAGTCAAGTTTTGGATCCTGACAAAGCGACTCCGCCGTCGCTGTTGTGCCCTGTGAATTGCTCGGGTCGGGATGGCACTTGGAACGCTCGCTTTTCCGAGAACGCCGTCGGCCGACTTCCGCCCAACGGCATAAATTCAGAATGTTGATTTCGAGGGCAGCACGAAGCGGTTCATTTCGCTATTCTAGGTAGGGCGCGAGCACATTTTCGATCCATTTCATGAA
>JAXDQI010000307.1:0-10712 GCA_034667965.1 Gammaproteobacteria bacterium | reverse complement strand
GGCAGATTTCCCCTCATGCGGCGTTGTCGCCTCCTCATTGGGTCTCGACCCAACTTCGTCGGCTCCGCCTTGCCTGAGGGGAAATCTGCCGCGGTCGCGGCCACGTGGAATACTCAGACAGGCTCCTGGCGGTAGGCAATGAGCGCCGTGGCCGCGAACGACACTGCCACCGCGAAGGAGCACGCGGCGGCCATCGCCGAACACTTTCGTTCGTACAACGAGGAATTCGGCAGGATAACGCGGCGCGCGGCGCTCAATTTCCTGGCTGAGGACTGGCAGACCGCGCAATCCGATGCCGTGACCCGCATCGAACTCTACGACCTGCGGGTTACTCGATGCGTCGGTGCCCTCGCGCGTGATTTGCGGGAGCGCCGTACCGATGTGCCGCTCTGGTCCGACATCAAGCGCGCCTACGAAATGCTCGTGGCACGGCGGCCCGACAGCGATTTCTATCGCACGTTTTTCAACTCTGTCAGCCGCGAATTGTTCGGCACCGTCGGCGTCAACCCCGAAGTGGAATTCTGCGCGACCAATGTCGGACGCGCCTCAGGGGCGGTGCCGCTGCGTGTCTATCGCGTCGGAGGGTCGTTGCCGGCGGCTGTCCGCGAAATCATCGCCGATCTGCCGTTCGGGGCGGCCATCGAGGATCAAGACGCCTCCGTTCACCGGATCAGCGCCGAAATCGGGCGCTATTTCGAATCCGGGCGGCACAGCGGCGCGCCCGAATCGATCGAATTGATCGACCCGGTGTTCTATCGCGGGAGGCACGCGCTTGCGGTGGGCCGTCTCATCGGCGACAGCTCCATAACGCCTCTCGTCATTGCATTCACAAATTCCGCGCAGGGGGTTCAGGTCGACGCGGTAATGCTGTCGCGCGCCGACGTGGGCTCGCTGTTCGGCTACGCGCGCTCGTATTTCCACGTCGATCTGCCGGTGGTCAGCGCCGCAATCACGTTGTTGCGCTCGTTCATGCCTCGCAAGCCCATCGACGAGTTGTACACGGTATTGGGCCGCGCCAAGCAGGGAAAGACCGAGCGGTATTTCGCGCTGCAACGGCATTTGAGCACTTCCATCGACAGCTTCGTGCATGCGCCGGGTGAGCGCGGCCTGGTGATGATCGTGTTCACGCTGCCCTCGCACGATCTGGTCTTCAAGGTGATTCGCGATACTTTCGGCGCCCCGAAGACCTGCACCCGGGCCGATGTCATGGAGCGCTACCAATTCGTGTTCCGGCACGATCGCGCCGGACGCCTGGTCGACGCCCAGGAATTCAAGCGGCTGCGCCTGCCGCGCGCACGGTTCATGCCCGCTCTCGCGGATGAGTTACTGCGCGATGCCTCCTTGAGCTGCCGCATCGAGGGCGACGACCTGATCGTCGAGCATTGCTACATCGAGCGCCGCTTGAGACCCCTGAATCTCTTTCTGCGCGAGGCCGAGCCCGCGGCCGCCGAGGCTGCCATCGTCGATTACGGAAACGCGCTGCGCGATCTTGCCTCCAGCAACGTCTTTCCCGGCGACCTTTTGCTCAAGAATTTCGGCGTGACCAGCCATCGGCGCGTCATCTTCTATGACTACGACGAACTGTGCCTGGTGACGGATTGTGTATTCCGGGATCTGCCGGCGCCCACCTGCGAAGAGGAGGAAACCAGTGCCGAGCCGTGGTTTCACTGCGGACCGCACGACGTGTTTCCGGAACAGTGGCTGCCCTTTCTCGCGATTCCGCCCGCGCTGCTCGACGTCTTCCTGAGGCATCATGCCGATTTGTTGACGGCGGCGTGGTGGCGGTCGCAGCCGCCGCACTCGGCGGACTCCAATAATTACGTTCTGCCGACAGCGCACGCTGTACCGGCGGGTCAATAATCGGAGCGAATCAACAGCGCAACGGGAAACTGATCGAAGAGTTCGTCCGGGCTCGCCGCACCTTGCGTGCTCGCACCGGTGAAATGGTTCTTCCAATTTCCGCGCGGCAGCGGCAGACGCGTATCTCCCCACTCGCCGGCCACCGTCATGGTGAACCGCGGCACCACCGCGATGAGATTCTCGCCGCGGCGGAATGCCAGCACATTTCCAAGATGCGCCCCCTGTGCCACCAGCGGCTGATACTTGCTCCGATCCGAGAACTCCTGCGGCCGCTCACGGCGCAGCGCCAACACGCGCGCGGTCATCCATAACTTCGGCAGGCCCGAGTCCCAGTCGCGCACTGCTTCCGCCGCCGAGAGCTCGCGGCAGCGGCGCAGCAGCTCCGACCGCAGCTCGAAATCCACCGGCCGGCGGTTGTCGGGATCGACCAGGCTCAGGTCCCATAGCTCCGTTCCCTGGTAAAAATCAGGCACGCCGGACACGATCATCTTGATGAGGGTCTGCGACAGGCTATTGATGCGGCCCGGCATGACCAGCGGTTTGATGAAGGATTCCAGGCTTGCGATGAATTCCGGCGTCTGAAAGACACCATCGACGAAGCCACGGATGTTCTCCTCATATCCGGTGTTCGGTTCATGCCAGGAGGTCCGGATCTTGGCCTCGCGGCAGGCTTTCAGCATGTACTGCCAACAGCGCTCCTGGTTGATGGGCCAGGCGCCGATCAGCGTCTGATACAGGAGATACTCGGCGTGCCGATCAGGTGTCCGATTCTTCCAGGCGGGCGTGTTCAACAGCGACCATGTGTGCAAGGCCTCGGACCAGCGATCCGGGACTTCCGAGAGCACCGAAATTCGGGTCCGCACGTCCTCGCTGCGCTTGTTGTCGTGGGTCGACGTCGCGAGCATGTTGTTCGGCCAGCGCTCGCTCAGGAAATGACAGAACTCGTGGAATTTATCGGCCGATATTCCGACCAATGATGGCTGGGCACCGACCTCGTTGGACGAGACGAGCCGGTCGAAGCAATAGAAGGTCGTGTCTTCCACGCCCTTGGCCATGACGGCCGGCGCAAGCTGCTGCCACTGCGCGAGGAAGTCCTCGTCGAATTCCTCGAGATGCGGTTTCGTGAACAGCGACAGGAGAAAATCGAAGGCCGCGGCATCAACATCCGCCGAACCGATGCGCGCGCTCTGCACCGCTTCGGCCACCACGCGCCTATCCTCTTCGTGCAGCGTGTCGGCGGTGCGGTAGGTTCGATAAACCCCCAGCGCCACCGTCACTCTGGCCAACGCTTCGCGCAAATGGCGCGGGCTGATGTCCCGCGTGCGCCAGCCGACGCGCGCACTCTTGATGGCGGCCACCGCCAAACGCTCCATGTCGGCCGAAAAGGTCGAGTTGACGATTTCCCGCTTCTTCTCGCGGACCAGTGCGGCAAAATTCACGGGGTGGCCCGTGAAATCGGAGTACGTCGCAGTGAGCCCGTCGATGCGTTGATCGTCCATCCAGAGACGATTGACCTTCGCGAGAAAGTCGTACCCCACCGTGCCGTCGATGGGCCAGTCGTTCATGAGGCGCTCGTCGTTTTCGAGAATCTTCTCGACGTACACACGCCCGTCGGGGAGGAACCGGCGCAATCTCTTGAAATAGGTCAAAGGGTCGCGCAGACCGTCGGGGTGATCCACGCGAAGGCCGTCCACCTCGCCGCGTGCGACCATGGTCTCGATGCGCGCATGCGTCGCGGCCAACACCTGCGGCGATTCCATCCGCAGGCCGGCGAGCGACCCCACGTCGAAAAAGCGCCGGTAGTTGGTGAGTTCGCCGGCGAGTTTCCAACCGTGCAGCACGAAGAATTGCAGGCGCAGAATGGCATCCAGCCGTTCCGGGTCGTTTTGCAGGCCGGCCACCGCCGCCTGCAGGCGGCCGTTGCGGCCCGCCTCGGCCAGGAGTGCTTCCGCCCTGCCGGCATGCAGTCGGTACAGCGCACGCTCCGCGTCGGCGGGCGCTCCGCGTTGCAGCAGCAGCTGCAGCTGGGAGAAGCACGGGTCACGAGCCGCATCGGACGAGGACGCCAGCACCTCCCCCCACGATGCGGGAGCGAGCGGCCAGGTATTGTCGAAATGCCTCAAGCGAGGACGTCCGTCCGTGATTTCCAGCAAAAGCTCGCCGGCCTCCAAAGCCTCCCCATAGGCCCGCGCGAGCGTGCACAGATGGACCCGAAACGGCTGCGCGGCCGGGATCTTGATGTCGAAAAAGGCGGCGTAATTGCTGAAGGGTCCATGGGCGAGAAGATCATCCCACCACGGATTGTACTGGGAGGCCGACATGTGATTCGGCACGATGTCGAGGAGTATCTTGAGTCCTCCGGTGCGCGCATCGTCGACGAACCGCGCCCATGCGGCCTCGCCCCCCAGATCGTCGCTGATTCGGCTGGGATCAGTGACATCATAGCCATGCTGGCTTCCCGGCACCGCCTGCAGGCACGGCGAAAGATATACGTGGCTGACGCCGAGGTCGGCTAGGTACGGTAGGACCTTACCCGCTGCATCCAGTGGAAATCCCGCGTGCAACTGCAGACGATAGGTGGCGATCCATTTAGCGCTCATGGCTGAGCAGGACGAACGATCGCGCCGCCATTTCGACGATGCGGTTTCGCTTCACCACTTCGCGCTCTATGGGCAGGTTCGGACGCGCCGTATCGAATGCCACCTTCCAACCGGAGTGATACAGCTGATAGGAAATCCGGAAAGTTACCGGTTCATGATGGGCGTTGAGCAGCAACAGGAAGTCCTTGTCCTGCGCCAATCGGCCCCCGCTGTCGCGAATCTCCGGCGCCATGCCGTTGAGGAACATGCCGAGGGTGCGCATCCACCCGCCGACTTCCCAATCGTTGGCCTCCATGCGCTTGCCGTCCGCCCGAAACCAAACGATGTTCTTGTCCGGATGCACCGCGTCCGGGTCGTTGTGATAGAACGCATAGCGGTGAAAGTTCGGATGCTGCTTGCGGTACCGGTTCAACCGTTCCGCGAACTCTAGGAAACTCTGCCGGCGATCATCCAAGGCCCAGTCATACCAGGACAACTCGGAATCTTGGGCATAGCCGTTGTTGTTGCCGAGCTGCGTCCGGGAAAGCTCGTCGCCGCCGGACATCATTGGGATGCCCTGTGCCAGCATCAAGGCGCACCAAAAGTTTCGTTTCTGCCGTTCGCGCAGTTCGATGATGGCCACATCGTCGGTAGGACCTTCCACACCGCAATTCCACGAGGAGTTGTCGTCGGCGCCGTCGCGATTCTCCTCGCCATTCGCCTCATTGTGCTTCTGCTCATAACTCACGAGATCCTGCAGCGTGAAGCCATCGTGCGCCGTGACGAAATTGATGCTGGCCGAGGGCGGCCGACGCGTCGTTTCATAAAGATCCGCGCTGCCCGCCAGGCGCGTCGCGATCTCCGAATGAAGTCCCATGTCTCCTTTCCAATACTTGCGGACCGTGTCTCGATATTTGCCGTTCCATTCCATCCAACCCGGCGGGAAATTTCCGACCTGGTAACCTCCGTCGCCGAGGTCCCACGGCTCGGCGATCAGCTTGACGGGCGCCAGCGTCGGATCCTGATAGATGGTGTCGAAGAAGGCGCCAAGCTGATCGACGTCCTTGAGTTCCCGCGCCAGCGCCGACGCGAGATCGAAGCGGAACCCGTCGATGTGCATTTCGGTGACCCAATACCGGAGACTGTCCATCATCAGCTGAATGGAATGCGGGTGCACCATGTTGAGCGTATTGCCGCAACCCGTAAAATCCATGTAATGCCGCGGATCGCCGTCAACCACCCGGTAGTAGGCGAGATTATCGATGCCGCGAAAGGACAACGTCGGACCGGCATGGTTGCCTTCGGCGGTATGATTATAGACGACGTCGAGAATGACCTCGAAGCCGGCCGTGTGCAGATCCTTGACCATCTGTTTGAATTCGCGCACGACGTCGGCCGGTGTTCCGGGATTGCTGGCGTAGGTGGGTTCCGGGGCGAAAAAACCGAGCGTGTTGTAGCCCCAGTAATTGCGCAATCCCCGTTCAACGAGATGCCGGTCGTTCAGATAATAGTGCACGGGCATCAGTTCGATCGCGGTCACGCCCAATTGCCGCAGATGATTGATGACAGGTTCGGACCCCATGCCTGCGTACCGTCCACGGAGCTCCTCGGGGACGCCGGGATGCAGCTTGGTCATCCCGCGCACATGCGCTTCGTAGATGATTGTCTCGTGCGACTGATAGGAGGGGCGCTTCTCCCCGCTCCAATCGAATCTGGTATCCGCCACGGCGGCCATCGGCGCGAATGGCGCGCTGTCCCGATCGTCGAAAACGACATCTCCGTTAGGATCGCCGACCTTGTAGCCGAAGAGTTCGTCCGCCCACTCGAGCGGACGCCCGATCACTTTCGCGTACGGATCGAGGAGCAGCTTATTGGGATTGAAACGCAGCCCCATCTCGGGTTCGTATGGCCCGTGAACTCGGTACCCGTACAGCTGGCCCGGTGCGATATCGGGCAGGTAAATATGCCATGCCCCGTTGGTCCTTTCGCGTATGCGAATTCGCTGTTCGTTCTGCCCCGCGGAATCGAACAGGCATAATTCCACGCCCTCCGAGCTTTCCGAGAACAGCGAAAAGTTGACGCCTTGGCCATCCCAGGTGGCGCCCCGGGGAAAATGCGACCCGGGGGCGAAATTCTCCGGTGGCGAATGCGAATCCGCCTCCGTCGCGCCCTCGACGCGGTGTCCCTCGAGTGACGTAGTCGTATCCGCCACTCAATAACGCTCGATGGTGGTCATCAGGCACAGCTTTCGCCTGGCGGCATCGGCGTCGTTCATAGGTTCCTCTCGAGACGGGATCGAAGACTGGCCATTATTGAGGCTGCAGGGTTCGTGGCCGTAGGTGTTCATCAGCAGCCCGTGTCGGTCAGGGAGCAGATGAGCTGTAGGAAAAGCGCTACGGCAGGCGTAGGCCGGCCGCGTCTAGCCCCGGCCATATCCAGTCACGGATTTCCGGCATGTCCTCGCCGTGCTTCTCGATGTAATGCTTGTGTTCGACGAGTTTGTCTTGAAGCTGCTGCTTCAGATAGACGCCCTCGCTGCCCGTTTGCGGCAGGCGATTGATGGCGTCGATCACGAGGTGGAAGCGGTCGAGGTCGTTCAAGACCGTCATGTCGAAGGCGGTCGTGATCGTGCCCTCTTCCTTGTAGCCGCGGACATGCAGGTTCGCGTGATTGCGGCGACGGTAGGTGAGTCGGTGAATCAGCCACGGGTAGGCGTGAAACGCGAAAATCACGGGCTTGTCGCGGGTGAACAGGGAATCGAAATCGTCGTCGCTCAACCCGTGCGGATGTTCCGTGTCGGGCTGCAGCTTCATCAGGTCGACGACGTTGACCACGCGGATTTTCAACGCGGGAAGACGCTGTCGCATGATGGACACGGCAGCCAATGTTTCGAGAGTGGGCACGTCTCCGGCACAGGCCATCACCACGTCCGGGTCGCTCTGTTGGTCGTTGCTCGCCCATTGCCAGATGCCGATGCCTTCGCTGCAATGTTTCACGGCGGCATCCATGGACAGCCACTGGGGTGCGGGGTGCTTGCCGGCGATGACGACATTGACGTAATGCCGGCTGCGCAGGCAGTGATCCATCACGGAGAGGAGGCAGTTCGCGTCCGGCGGCAGATACACGCGCACGACCTCCGCCTTCTTGTTGACCACATGGTCGATGAACCCGGGGTCCTGATGAGTGAAGCCATTGTGATCCTGGCGCCATACATGCGAACTCAACAGGTAATTGAGGGATGCGATCTTGACGCGCCACGGCAGCCCCGCCGTCACTTTCAACCATTTCGCGTGCTGGTTGAACATGGAATCGACGATGTGAATGAAGGCCTCGTAGCAATTGAAGAGGCCGTGCCTGCCGGTCAGCAGGTATCCCTCGAGCCAGCCTTCGCATTGATGCTCGCTCAGCACTTCCATCACCCGGCCGGTACGCGCCAAGTACTGATCGCTCTCTTCCGTGGCCGCTTCCCACTGGCGGTTCGTGGCTTGGAACACCGCCTCGAGTCCGTTCGAGACGGTTTCGTCAGGGCCGAATATCCGGAAATTGCGCTGCGCCGAATTCATCGTGGCCACATCGCGCAGAAATGGTCCGAGAGCCCGCGTATCGCCGCTGCCCCGGGTCCCCGGAACGGCGACATCGACGGCGTAATCGGCGAAGTCCGGTAAGCGCAGGTCCCGCAGCAATCGTCCGCCGTTCGCGTGGGGATTCGCGCCCATGCGGCGATCGCCCGTGGGTGCGAGCGCCGCCAGCTCGGGCTTCAATCGGCCCTGCGAGTCGAACAGCTCCTCAGGGCGATAGCTGCGCAACCAGACCTCCAACTGTGCGAGGTGCTCAGGGTTCGTCGCCGGATCCGAGAGCGGCACCTGATGCGAGCGAAACGTGCCCTCATTCGGCACGCCGTCGATCAGCTTCGGGCCGGTCCACCCTTTCGGCGAACCAAACACGATCATGGGCCAGCGCGGCCGCTCTGTGCCGCCCCGCTCCCGAGCCTCCGCTTGGATCCTCCGGATGTCCTCGATGACCGCATCGAGGACATCCGCCATTGCCTGGTGCATGATCGCGGGTTCATGGCCCACGACGTAGTACGGCGTCCATCCGTACCCGCGCAGGAGCTGATCCAATTCTTCGCGCGAGATGCGCGCCAAGATCGTGGGATTCGCGATCTTGTAGCCGTTAAGATGGAGGATGGGCAGCACTGCCCCGTCTGTCGCGGCATTGAGAAATTTGTTCGAGTGCCACGCCGTCGCGAGCGGCCCGGTCTCTGCCTCGCCGTCCCCGATGACACAGGCGACCATAAGATTTGGATTGTCGAAAACGGCGCCGAACGCATGGCTCAACGAGTAGCCGAGTTCGCCCCCTTCGTGGATGGATCCCGGGCACTCGGCTGAAGCGTGGCTTGGAATGCCGCCGGGAAAGGAGAATTGCGTGAACAGGCGTTTGAGTCCGGCTTCATCCTGCCCCACGTTGGGATACACCTCGCTGTAGGTGCCCTCCAGATAGGTGCCGCTGACCACCGCGGGACCGCCGTGGCCCGGCCCCGACATATAGATCATGTCCAAATCGTATTTCTTGATCGCGCGGTTCAGGTGCGTGTACAGGAAATTCTGACCAGGGGTGGTCCCCCAATGTCCGAGCAGCATGCGTTTGATGTGCGCCACGGCCAGCGGCTGCTTCAGAAGAGGGTTGTCGCACAGATAAATCTGGCCCACCGACAGATAGTTCGCGGCGCGCCAATAGGCGTCCAAATTCCGTAATACCTCGGGATCCGGCGCTGCGCGCGAAGGTAAGGGTTGCGTCATGGTCGAGGGTCCTCGGTGTTCAACTCGAGCAACTGCACGGTCGCATCTGCGATCACGGACTCCTCATCGGTGCGGATCACACGCACCGCGACGGATCCGGAATCGACCGACACCAACGCAGCGCATTGCGCATTGCGGGCATCATCCAACTGGATGCCTAAATATTGCAGGCCTTCGCAGACCCGCGCCCGCACGGCGACCGCGTTTTCGCCGATGCCTCCGGCGAACACCAGCGTATCCACGCCGCCGAGCGCGGCGGCGAACGCGCCGATCCATTTCTTGATCTGGTAGCAGAACAACGCCACCGCGTCGGCCGCTCTGGCATCCTCGCCTTCGCGCGCGAGTAGATCGCGAATATCGGAGCTGGTCTCCGACATCCCGAGGAGTCCGGATGCATGCGTCACCATTTTCTGGAACGCCGCGGCGTCCATGGATTCCGTCAGTGCCAGAAAACTCATCACTCCGGGATCGAGATCGCCCGACCGGGTGCTCATCACCAGTCCCGACGTCGGCGTGAAGCCCATGCTGGTGTCGATGCATCGTCCGTCGCGCACCGCCGCCAGGCTCGCGCCGCTGCCCAGGTGCGCTAGGATCACGCGCCCCGATGTCGCGGCGGCGTCTCCCACGCGTCGTAGCTCCGCCATCAGATAGGTATAGGACAAGCCGTGAAAGCCGTAGCGCTGCACGCCCTTCGACTCGTAGCGGCGCGGAATGGGCAGCAGAGTTGCCACCCGGGGCATGGTGCGATGGAACGCCGTGTCGAAGCAGGCCACTTGCTCCAAGCCCGGATGGATGCGGCGGACCGTCTCGATCAACTCGATCTCGCGAGGCAGATGTTCCGGATCGTATGGAATGATCTTCGTCAATTCGCCCAACAGGCCGGGGGTGACGCGTTCCGGACTCGAATGCTGCATACCGTGCACGATGCGGTGACCCACCGCACGGACCGTCTCGAACGAGGGCCGTGAGCCAAGGTACTCCATCAAAAAGACTGCGGCCGAACGATGATCGGCCGCGTCGACCGAAGTTTGGATCCGCGACATTGCACCGTGACGCATCTCGTCCACCGTCATCGTAGAGCCGCGGAGCCCGATTCGATCGATTTTCCCGCCGAGCAATTTCGTCGCGACGTCTCGGGCGTCGTACAACGCGAAGCGAATGCTCGAGGAGCCGCCGTTGATGGTGAGCACTCTGGCCATTCGGTGAGTCTGCCACAGTGTTGATGACACATTGCGCGTGTGTATGACGTAGGACAAACACCTACGGACGGCGGCGGCTTGTGCGGCAGCGCGGCGCCGAGCAGACTATGTGATTGACTCGCACGGGCGTTGGTGCACTCGCCCGCACCCATTGGGGAGACTCGAATGTCCTACTTTCATTCCGTGGTTTGGCTCGATCATCAGAAGGCCACGGTGTGGCAGTTCACATCCACTGAAGAGGAACGAACGGTGGTGCACTCCCACGATCAGCACCC
>JAXDQI010000306.1:0-29133 GCA_034667965.1 Gammaproteobacteria bacterium | reverse complement strand
CAAGCATTAGGATTGCCATCTCGAAGCTGATTATTTTCTTTTCCGCCAGAAAGATAATCGTGCCGGCGAGACCAGTGAACGAAGCAGCGATGCCGGCAACAACCTTTAGCGTCCTATTCTTAGGCATAGATCATGCGGGCCCTCTCGATAGCGCGGCGAGTCGCGCCCTCACGTCATCAATGGAGACAGCGCGCGAGGGATCTGCTTTCAGCGCGTCATAGGCCGGCCCTACTTGCTCATGCAGCCAATTCTCGACTGCGCGATCGCGCGCCAGGAGGGCGCGTAGTCCGTCGCGGATCACTTCGCTCTCCGTAGCGTACTCGCCGGCGGCGACTTTGGATTTCACAGCCTCGGCCATCTCATTGGGCAAGGTGATGCTGAATTGCTGGGTTGTTCGCACGGGGTCGCCTTGAGCTAGTAGGATTTAATCCTACGCCTCTCCTCTGATCGCGTCACCCCCGCTAGGCGCGCCAGCGCTTTTCCTCAATCTTCCCGGCGCGTCCCGCGCCGCTATCGGCCGGGGGTGTCCTCCGCCCCCGTAAATCCGCGCGCCAGCGCTTTTCTTCAATCTTCACGGCGCGCTCCGCGCGCCGCCTATCGGCCGGGGGTGTCTTCCACCCCCGTAAATCCGCGCGCCAGCGCTAGAAAGGAGTCGGCCGTTAAGCCGGGTTCTGTCGTGGGCAGTCATTCCTCTGGGATGCGCGTCGCCGCGCAGCTCTAGCGACCTACCCGGAAGCCTGTGTGTGGGCCACACACTGCGGCCAAAGGCACCGCTTGCTTCCCTATTTGGTCTTGCTTCAGGTGGGGTTTGCCGTGCCACTGATGTTGCCACCAGCGCGGTGCGCTCTTACCGCACCATTTCACCCTTACCGGCACCGCTTGCGCGGCACTTAGGCGGTATCTTTCTGTTGCACTTTCCGTAGGCTCGCGCCTCCCAGGCGTTACCTGGCACCGTGCCCTGTGAAGCCCGGACTTTCCTCCATGTGCTTGCGCACACAGCGACTGCCTGGCCGACTCCGGCGTGCACCATACGCTACTTTTCTTTCAGCCGCAGCGCTCGCTTGTACGCCTCGTTGTCGCGCGCCGGAACGATTTTTGCGGCGAGGTGGGCCGCCTGCTTCAGCGGCAGCTCCTCGAGCAGCACGCTGAGCACCCGGTCGAGGGCCCCGCCATGGCCGTCGGCGCCTGCATCGCCGGCCTCGGTCTCCGCCGGCGCGCCCCCGACGATCAAGACGATTTCTCCGCGCGTGAAATCGCCATCGGCGGCGGCCTGCGCCGCCAATTCACCCAATGACCCGCGGTACGTGGTCTCGTACAACTTGGTGATCTCCCGCGCGACTGTGGCGGGGCGCTCTTTCCCGAATTCCGCCGCGCAATCGGCAAGCGTTTCGACCACGCGGTGCGGCGATTCGTAGAACACGAGCGTGCGCGCTTCCGACGCGAGCGCCTGCAGCCTCGCACGGCGGGCGGCCCCGCGCGCCGGCAGAAATCCTTCGAAGCAAAACCGATCCGTCGGCTGTCCGCCGATCGAGAGCGCGGCCACCGCCGCGCACGGACCGGGCACGGCCACCACCTCGAGGCCCGCCGCCGCCGCGGCGCGCACCAGCTCGAATCCCGGATCGCTGATGGCCGGCGTCCCCGCGTCGCAGACGAGCGCTATTGACGCGCCGCCCTGCATCCTCTGAATCAAGTCGGGAACGCGATGCGCTTCGTTGTGATCATGCAGCGATACGAGCGCCGAGGTGATGCCGAACGCTTTGAGCAGCGTGCCGGTATGGCGGGTATCCTCGGCCGCGATCACGCTGCAGGCCTGCAGCGTCTCGCGCGCCCGCGGGCTCAAATCGCCCAGATTGCCGATTGGCGTCGCAACCACGTAGAGGCGCCCTGCATCAGCGTTTTTCACTATACTTCGCGCCTACATTAAGGGTTCAAGGAACGTGAGGGTATGGGAGTGATCTCGCGACGTCCACGGCTAGGAGCCTCAGACAGGCTCCTCGTGCTCTGCGCTGTGTTGACTTTATCGCTCATCGCGGCCTGCAGCCTGGTCAAGCCCGTCGAAACGTCGGCCGACAAACAGAGCCGCGCCCGGACCTTGGGCCTCGAGGGCAAACACGCCGATGCCGCGCGAGCCTATGCGGAACTCGCCGCCGACATGCCGGCCGATCACGACAACTATGAACTGCTGAGCGCGGAACAGTGGGTGGCCGCGGGCGACCTGCCGGCGGCCAAACAGGCGCTGGCGGCGGTGTCGGCCGACGCGCGCAGCAAACTGCCCACGTCGCGGGCTCTGGTTGCCGCGGAGATCGCCGTGGCCGAGAACGACGGTGCGCGCGCCATCCACGAACTGGATTCGATCGGCGTGCCGACGTCGGGCGACCTCGCGCAGAACTACTGGTATCTGCGCGGTGAAGGGGCGTTCCTCACCGGCCATCCGCTGGAAGGGACGCGGGCCTTCGTCGAGCGCGAGCGCTTCCTGCCGGATCCCGCAGGCTTGCGGGCCAGCCGCGAGGAACTGTTCAACAGGATCCGCAGCGCGGCCGAACACAGACAATCGCTGAAAACCCCGCCGGCAACCGATTCCATCGTCGCCGGTTGGTTGCAACTGGGACCGGTGGCCTTGGAACTGCAGCGCGATCCCATGCACGCCGCGACCGCCCTGGAGAATTGGCGGCGCATGTTTCCTCAGCATCCGGCGAACGACAGCGTACTGGCCCTCGCGCGCAGCCAGATTGCCGTCGCCACCGAGTTTCCCGATCAGATTGCGCTGCTGTTGCCGTTGTCGGGCCGCGCCGAAGCGGTCGGTGTCGCAGTGCGCGACGGATTCATCGCCGCCTATCTCGAACAGGATCCCGCCTCGCGTCCGCGGTTGAAGGTCTACGACGTTGCGGCGGAATCGGTGGCCGGAGCCTACCAGCAGGCGGTTCAGGACGGTGCCGCCTTCGTGGTCGGACCGCTCACCAAGGAGGACGTCGCCGCCATCGTCCCGCTCTCCGCCGGACACACGCCCGTGCTGGCGCTCAATTTCCTGGCCGACGGGGTGGTCTCGCCCCGCAATTTCTATCAGTTTGCGTTGCTGCCGGAAGACGAAGCCCGCATCGTCGCGCGACGCCTGGTGGCCGACGGCAAACTCACGGGAGTGGTTCTTGTACCCGACGGCGAATGGGGAAGCCGGCTCGCCGCGGCTTTCGCGGATGAACTGACCCGTCTGGGCGGCGCCGTGGTCGACAGCGGGCGCTATGAGTCGGGCCGCGCCGATTTCTCGGACGTCATCAAGCAGACCCTGCAGATCCATGGCGTCAAAGGTGAACCGGCCACGCATCGCAGCGATGCCGCCTTCGTGTTCGTCGCCGGCACCCCGAGCGCGGAGCGGCTGCTGGTGTCGCAGCTCAAGTTCCACTTTGCTGGAGACGTCCCCGCCTACTCCACGTCGGATAGTTTCGAACCCGACCCGGGCGCCAACGGCGACCTGGACGGCTTGTTCTTTCCGGACATGCCGTGGATGGTGTCGGCCGATCCCGTGACCGGCAGAATCCGCGATGCGGTGCGCGGCGCCTGGCCTGCGCGCACGGCACGCCGCGATCGCCTGTACGCATTCGGCTTCGATGCGTATCGGCTGGTGCCGGCGCTGCGGTCGAACGGATTGAGCGGTTCCGGCGAGATCGCGGGTGTAACCGGCAAGCTGCGCCTCGACGAGCACAACCGGATTCGCCGCGAGTTGGAATGGGCGCAAATGAAGGGTGGCGCACCGAACCCGCTGTACCCTTAAATTCGCACAACTGAGACGGTCGTCAGGATGTGGGGACCCAAAGGGTGCAAACTCCCCAGCCATCCGAATCTCACCTGAGTCAGAACGTGCAAGCCGTTGAATCGCAGCCAAACCGGCCGCGCTGGGTTCGCGCAGCCAAAACGGTTCTCGCGTACACGTTGATCTACGCGCTCGCCGATGTCGCATTGAACACCTTCGCCTTCAGCGACGCTTGGACCACCGTCTGGCCGCTGAACGGCGTCAATGTGGCGCTGCTGCTGATGCGGCCTCGCTCCCAGTGGCTGTGGATGCTCCTCGGCATCGAAATCGGCACGGGAGTCGGGGAATGCCTGGAGGGCAACCTGGTCCAGATGGAGTTCTGCCAGCGGCTATGCTCCGTCACGGAAGTGGTCATCAGCGCGAGTCTGCTGCCGCCCTTCATCAGCCTCGACCGCTGGCTCCGCACGCCCCGCATCTTCATGCGCTTTGCCGCGGCGCTGGTGCTGGGTCCCGGCATCTCCGGGCTGATGGCGGCCGCGCTCTTCCACTACACCCAGGGCCAATCCTATCTCCTCGCCTTCCACAACTGGGCGACGGCCGATGCCCTCGGAATCGCCGCCACCATGCCTCTGGCCCTGTCGCTGCGTTCTCCGCAGATGCGCCAACTCTTCCAACGCGAGGCGCTGCCACGGACCATGGGCGTGCTGATTCTGGCATTGGGCGGTGCGGAGCTGATTTTTTCCGTCCGCGGCTATCCGCTGACTTTCTTGCTGTACCCGCTGCTGCTGCTGACGGACTCCCTGCTCGCTTTCGCCGGTTCGTCGATCGCCGTGGTCGGCGTGCTGTTCATCTGCGCGTACTTCACCAGCAATTCGCTGGGTCCGTTCGGCGTATGGCCCGGCGATCTGGCGGTACCGCGCGACTTGGCGGTGCAGATCTATATCGGATTTCATCTGCTCGCGCTCTTCCCCGCCTCGATCATGTTCATGGAACGTAGGCGCATGACGGAAGAGCTCCGCAACACGAATGCGCGCCTGACGGTCCTCGCTTCTCTCGACGGATTGACCGGAATCGCCAATCGCCGCTCCTTCGACGAACGTTTAGCACAGGAGTGGAGCCGCGCGGTCCGCCACCGCAAGCCCATCGCTCTGGCCATGATCGATCTCGACAACTTCAAGCAGTTCAACGACCTGTACGGACACCTTGCCGGCGACCGCTGTCTGTGCGCGGTTGCGGATGCGCTTGGCCGCCAAGTACAGCGGCCGGAAGATCTGGTGGCGCGCTTCGGCGGAGAAGAATTTGCGCTGCTGCTTCCGCATACGTCGGCCGAAGGCGCGCTCAAAGTGGTCGAGAGGATTCGCGCGGCCGTTCTCGATCTGCGCATCGACCATCTCGGAAACAGCTGGAACTGCGTCACCGTGTCCATTGGGTTCTCGGCGCTCTCCCCCACCACCGGCGACGGCCAGTCCCGCTTGATCGAACTCGCCGACGCCGCCCTCTATCAAGCCAAGAGCGGCGGCCGGAATCGGGTCGAGAGCATTTCTTCGATCGAAGGTGCGCGCGCTGTCGGCGAGCAAGGCACCACGGCGAGAAACCGCATTGTGCGGATCTTTGGGAGCAGCGAGCGCTGAGGCTGCATTTCGAGGCGCTCACCCCGATTATTGAGCGCGACCACGGCGGCTGCCTTGAGGCACGCTACGACCATGGGGCGGCGATCCACGATCGAGTGCGGCGCCGCGGCAGAAGCGGCCGCCGCCAACTTCCTGCGGACGCAGGGATTATTAGTGCTGGCGCGAAACCTGCGCTGCAGAGCCGGCGAACTCGATCTCGTCTGCCTGGATGGCGGCGTGATCGTGATCGTGGAGGTGCGACATCGCACACGGGTCGATTTCGGCGGCGCGCTGGCTTCGGTGACGCAGCGGAAACAACGAAAGCTCATCCGCGCGACTCAGTTTCACTGGCAACGCCGACCCGCGTGGCGCACGCGCTTGCTCCGGTTCGACGTGATCGCCGTTCAGGGGCGGCCGGACGGTACGCACGAGATGGAATGGATCAAGGACGCATTCCGCGCTACTTGACCACCTGAAGCTTCGGCCGCTTGGGAGCGCCCGGCGCCGCGCCGCCGGTGGCCGGGGCCGCGGGTGGTCCGTCGGTGGGATCGGGATCGGCGTCGCCCTCCGGGAAAATCATGCCCTGGCCGGTCTCGCGCGCGTAAATGCCGAGAATGGCCCGCACCGGAACGTGGACGGCGAAACCCACGCCGCCGAAGCGGGCTTCGAAACTCACGAAATCGTTACCGAGCTTCAGCATCTGCGTCGCGGAGAAGCTGACGTTCAGGACGATCTTGCCGTCCTTCACGTATTGCCGGGGTACCGTCACGCCTTCCGCGGCGGCGTCCACCACGATGTGCGGCGTTTCTCCGCTATCGGTGATCCACTCGTGCAGAGCGCGCAGGAGATAGGGGCGGCGCGGTTTCAATGCCGCATTCCCCGTTCGGCCTCGGACAGACAGGAACGGAAGGTGGATCGCGCAAAGATTGAATTCATGTACTTCACGATCGGCTGTGCTTGTACCGGCAGTTCTATACCGTAGGACGGCAGACGCCACAAGATCGGCGCGATACTGGCATCGACCAGCGAAAACTCGTCGCTCAGAAAAAACGGCTTCGCCTTGAACACGTCGGCGCTGGCGCAGATCGCCTCGCCCAACACCTTGCGGCTATGCTCCGCGGTCTTCGACAGCGCACCCTGCTCGATATCGTTGGCCAGGGCATACCAGTCCCGCTCGACTCGATAGAGCGCCACCCTGAACTGCGCCCGCGTCACCGGATCGATCGGCATCAACGGCGGATGCGGGAAACGTTCGTCCAGGTACTCGATGATGACCCGCGAATCGTAAAGCACCAGGTCTCGGTCGACCAGCGTCGGCACGCTGTGATAGGGGTTCAGATCGAGCAGGTCCTCCGGCAGCTTGTGCAGGTCGACGTTCACCAGTTCGATCGAAATTCCCTTCTCGGCGAGGACCAAACGCGTCCGATGACTCCAAGGGTCACTCGGCGCGGAAAACAATGTCATCACCGAACGACGTGCCAAACGCTTCTCCAACGGACCGGGAGTACCAAAGGAGATCCCGCTGTCGTCAGTGGACGTCCTTCCAATATTCTTTCTTCAGCATGTAGGCGAACGCAAAGAACACCAGCAGAAACAAAATCACGAATACGCCCATGGACTCGCGCTTCGCCTTGATGGGCTCACCGGCATAATCGAGAAAGTTCGCGATGTCCCGGACGAACAGATCATACTCCTCTGGCTTCAACGCGCCTGGAGTCATCTGCTCGGCGCCCACCAGCACCATGTTGGCGCTGCCGTGCTCGTCCGGTTCGTTCTTGAACACGGGCTTTTGAAGTCCCTGCAAGCTCGACAGAACGGCCGGCATGGCCGTACCCGGCAGAATCAGATTATTGACACCCCAGGGCCGCGCCTTATCGACGTAAAAGCCCTTCAATAGCCCGTAGATGTAGTCGACGCTCCTGGCTCGAGCGATCAGCGACAGGTCGGGCGGCTGCTTGCCGAACCACGCCTCGGCATCGGCGGGCATGGACGTATTGACGGGATCGAAGGGCTTCTCGCTCGTGAACATCAGATTGGCCTGAAGTTCCGACTCCGGAATCTCCAGATCCTTCGCCATGCGGTTGTACCGCACATACTTGAGCGAATGGCAGCCGGAGCAGTAATTCATGAAATTACGTGCACCGCGCTGCAGCGACTCGATGTTGTTGATGTCCGCACCGGAATGGGGCAGCGATCCCTCCCCCTCCTGCGCCGACGCCACGCCCATGGACAGCGTCGTCCCGAACAGCGCAACCCCGATCAATATCAAATGCTTACGCATGTCCCGTGACCCTCTCCGGCACCGGCTTCACCTTGTCGATTTTCGTGTACCAGGGCATCAACAAAAAGAAAGCGAAATAAAGTGCCGTGCAGATCTTCGCCAGCTGCGGATAGATGCCGGACGGCGGTTTCAATCCGCAGACGCCCAGGATGATGAAAGCCACTGAAAAAACGCCCAGGGCGATTTTATACAGCGGTCCGCGATAGCGAATCGAGAGCACCGGAGAACGGTCCAGCCACGGCACGAAGAACAACACGACGATCGCGGCGCCCATCACCAGCACGCCCCAGACCTGCGTGCCCGCGAAGGACGGGACCGCGCGCAACATCGCGTAGAACGGCGTGAAATACCAGACCGGCGCAATGTGCGGCGGCGTCTGCAGAGGATTGGCCGGTTCGAAGTTGGGCCCCTCCAGGAACAATCCGCCGAAGGTCGGTGCGAAGAAGATGATGCCGCAAAAGATCAGCAGAAAGCCGGCCACGCCGACCACGTCCTTCACCGTGTAGTATGGATGGAACGGGATGCCGTCGAGATAATGTCCTTCAGCGTCCTTGTGCTTCTTGATGTCGATGCCGTCGGGATTGTTGGATCCCACTTCGTGCAGCGCCATCAGGTGCGCGATCACCAGGAACACCAGAGCCAGCGGCAGCGCGGCCACGTGCAGAGCGAAGAAGCGGTTCAAGGTGGCGTCCGCGATGACGTAATCTCCGCGGATCCACTCCACCAGTCCGCCGCCGATCACAGGCAGGCTTCCGAACAGGGAAACGATCACCTGCGCGCCCCAGAAGCTCATGTTGCCCCATGGAAGCACGTACCCCATGAATGCCTCGGCCATCAACAGCAAGAAGATCAAACAGCCGAATATCCACAACAATTCGCGCGGCTTGCGATGTGATCCGTACAGAAGCGCCCGGAACATGTGCAGGTAGACGACGATGAAGAACGCCGACGCCCCCGTCGAGTGCATGTAGCGAATGAGCCAGCCGCCGTCGACATCGCGCATGATGTATTCGATCGACGAGAACGCGTCGGCGGCCGACGGCTTGTAGTTCATCGTGAGAAAAATGCCCGTCACCAATTGATTCACGAGCACCAGCAGCGCGAGCGAGCCGAAGTAGTACCAGAAGTTGAAATTCTTCGGAGCGTAGTATTCGGAAACCTGTTCCTTCCACAGCTTGGTCATGGGGAAGCGCTGATCGATCCAGCCGATCAAACCTCGTGACTTGGTCGGATCGGCAGTATCAGGTGCTGCGGCCATCGCTCAACCTCTCGTTGGTCAATTAAACTTTCTTCGGGGCGCTGTCCACGCCGATCGAAATGCGCGCATCCGCCGAGATCGTGTACGAAGGAACCGTCAGGTTCTTCGGCGCGGGCATGCCCTTGAACACCCGCCCGGAGATATCGTATTTCGATCCGTGGCAGGGGCAGTAGAATCCGCCGGGCCAGCCTTGACCGAGATCTGTGCCCGCGAGCTGCGTCGCATTGTTCGGCTCGAACGCACCCAGCGGCGAGCAACCCAGGTGAGTGCAAACGGCAAGACCCACCCAGTATTCGGGATTCACCGCCCGCGCCGCGCCCTTGATATAGTCCGGCTGCAGCGCATCCGCCGACTGAGGATCGGCCAGCAGATCGTCATGGCCGCCGAGTTGATCGAGCACGGACTTGGATCGGCGCACGACGAACACCGGTTGTCCGCGCCACACGACCTTCAGCACTTGACCGGCTTCCAGCTTCGACGCATCCACATCGACGGGAGCACCGAGCGCTTTCGCGCGCGCGCTGGGCTGCCAGGAAGCCAGGAAAGGCACGGCGGCGAAAGCCACGCCGATTGCACCGGTGCCGACTGTGGCCGCCGTCAACAAGCGGCGCCGACTGTGGTCAACCTGATCATTCATTCGACTGTTCCTGCCCAATGTTGACAAAACTTCACGCAAACCCCTGTGGTTGTAGTGTTTCCCATAGAATATTGCAGGCGCATTATACACAGATTGAGTGGCGGTCCCCTTAAGGCATGAGGAGCGATAGTACTTGCGCCACGCGCGAACCATCATGAGTTTTTTGGCGAAAGCGGTAATAGTCGGCCTTGCTGCCGCGTTCCTCTTGGTTTGGTGGAAGCCCGCGCTGCTGGGCGCCGTCCCGTCGCGCCCGGGCGCAGCCACCGCGGCGTCGCAGAGCACGGCCCCGAACGCGGCGGGCGTCACCGCACCGCGAACTGTCGCGATGCCTTCTTTCGCCGATGCCGTGGCCCGCGCCGCGCCCGCGGTCGTCAACATCTATACGGCGCGCGTCGTCACCGAACGCACGCAGACCGCACCCCTCGATCAATTGTTCGGCGACTATTGGCCGAGCTATCGGCAACGCGTCGAGCGCAGCTTGGGTTCCGGCGTCATCATCGATGCAGCAGGCACCATCGTCACCAATCAACACGTGATCGCGGGCGCCGATTCAATCAGAGTGCAGCTGGCGGACGGACGCATCGCCGAGGCCACCATCGCGGGTCAGGATCCCGACACCGACATCGCCATCCTGCATCTGTCCATCCGCAATCTGCCCATCATGCCCGTGGGCCGCTCCGATACGTTGCGCGTCGGAGACATCGTGCTCGCGATCGGCAATCCCTATGGTCTTTCGCAAACCGTGACCCAGGGCATCGTGAGCGCCACCGGTCGTGGCCAGCTGGGATTGGCCACGTTCGAGAATTTCATCCAAACGGATGCGGCCATCAATCTCGGCAACTCCGGCGGCGCCCTGATCGACGCCAACGGCGACCTGGTGGGGATCAACACGGCCGTCCTGAACCGAACCTCCGGTGGACCGGAAGGCATCGGCTTTGCGATTCCGGTGAACCTGGTGCGCGGCGTCACTGAACAGATATTGAGCAAGGGCCATGTGGTGCGCGGATGGCTGGGATTCATGCCGCAGGATCTGTCCCCGGAGCAATCGGCGCAGCTCGGAATCAGCGCGGACGGCGGCGTTACCGTGGTCAACATCTTGGTGAAGAGTCCCGCTTTCGAAGCAGGCGTGCGGCCCGGCGACTTGGTCACCGGCCTCAATGGCGAGGCCGTGAAAAGCGCGCAGGATCTGGTCAGCCGGGTGGCCGCTCTCAAGCCGGGAGCGAGCGTGGAGCTGGACGGGCGGCACGCCGGGCACCCCTTCAAGCTCGCGCTCAAGGTGATCGAGCGCCCGACGCGCCAAGCCCAACAACGACAATAGGGCTACCCCGGGGTGCGGCGAATTCTCGCGCCCAACTGTTGCAGCTTCTCTTCGATCGCTTCGTAGCCGCGGTCTATATGGTAAATGCGCTCGATCTCGGTGCGGCCGTCGGCGACCAGGCCCGCCAGCACCAGGCTCGCCGATGCGCGCAGGTCGGTGGCCATGACCGGCGCCGCCGTCAGCTTCTCGACGCCCTTGATGATGGCGGTGTTGCCTTCGAGCCGGATCTCCGCGCCCATGCGGCGCATCTCCAGCATGTGCATGAAGCGGTTCTCGAATATCGTCTCGATGATGGTGCCGACGCCCTTGGCGACCGTGTTGAGCGCCGCGAATTGCGCCTGCATGTCGGTCGGAAAGGCCGGATATGGCGCGGTGCGGATGTCGACCGCGTTCGGCCGGCGGCCGCGCATGTCGACTTCGACCCAGGTGTCGCCGATGCCGACCGTTGCGCCGGCTTCCTGCAGCTTGTCGATGACGGAGTCGAGGTGCTCGGGGCGGGTGTTCTTGATGCGGATATGGCCGCCGGTGATGGCCCCGGCGACCAGGTAGGTGCCCGCCTCGATACGGTCCGGCAATACTTCGTAAGCGGTGCCGTGGAGACGTTCGACGCCGTCGATCACGATGGTGTCCGTGCCGGCGCCCTTGATCTTGGCGCCCATGGCAATCAGGAAATTGGCCAGATCGACCACCTCGGGCTCGCGCGCCGCGTTCTCGAGCACCGTCTGGCCTTCCGCCAGAGTGGCGGCCATCATGAGATTTTCGGTGCCGGTGACGGTGACCGTCTCCAGCACCAGCCGGGCGCCCCGCAAACGGCCCGCGCGCGCCTTGATGTAGCCGTTTTCAATGTGGATGTCCGCACCCATGGCCTGCAGGCCCGCCACATGGATGTTGACCGGACGCGCACCGATGGCGCAGCCGCCCGGCAGCGAGACGTCGGCTGAACCGAAGCGCGCGAGCAGCGGCCCCAGCACCAGGATCGACGCCCGCATCGTCTTCACCAGCTGATAGGGCGCGAAATATTCCTTGATCGTCGATGCGTCGACTTCAATGCGCATTTTCTCGTCGATGGTCACCGAGACGCCCATGCGTCCCAACAGCTCGATCATGGTGGTCACGTCCTGCAGATGCGGGACGTTCGACACGGTCACGGGGCCATCCGCCAGCAGGCAGCCCGCGAGTATGGGCAGAGTCGCGTTCTTGGCGCCCGAAATGCGGATCTCGCCCTCGAGCGGGATTCCCCCGTGAATCTGCAGTTTATCCACGGCTCTGGCCCGCGTATTCTTCGGGCGTGAACACCTGCAGCGCGAGTGCGTGGATCTCGTTGCCCACGGCCGCCCCCAAGGTTGCGTAAACCAACTGGTGCCGCTGCACGGCGCGCTTTCCGGTGAATGCCGGCGCCACCACCACCGCCTCGAAATGCACGTTATCCTCGCTGGTGACCGTCGCTTTGGCGCCGGCTATGCCCGCCTGAATCAAGGCCGCTATCTGTTGTGGATTCATGGGTTTCCTAGGCGCTGCGCGCCGATTCCTAGGCGCTACGCGCCGAATTTAACGGGGCCGCGGCGGCCCCGTCCTATAAGTGCCAGAGCTTACCCTACCAGCTGTGATACCTGCATACGCGGTATCATCTGCGGATGAACCTGGCATCCAAGGCCCTCGATTTCACGGACGAAGCACTGGTCGATCTCGGCCGTCAAGCCCTCAATGTAGAGATCGACGGCCTGCGCGCCCAGGTGCCCCGCCTCGGAGCGGAGTTTGCACGTGCCTGTAGAATTTGTCTGGACTGCCGTGGCCGGATCGTGGTGACCGGCATGGGCAAATCGGGACACATCGGCGGCAAGATCGCCGCCACGCTGGCCAGCACCGGCACGCCGGCCTTCTTCGTCCATCCGGGGGAGGCGAGTCACGGCGATATCGGCATGATTACGCGCGACGACGCCGTGCTGGCGCTGTCGAACTCCGGCGAAACCGACGAAATCCTCACCATCGTGCCCGTGATCAAGCGCTTGGGCGTTCCGCTGATCGCGTTTACCGGCAACGCATCTTCAGCCTTGGCGCGCATCGCCACCGTGCACCTGGACATCGGCGTGCCCGCCGAGGCCTGCCCGTTGAATCTCGCGCCCACCGCCAGCACGACGGCGGCGCTGGCCGTGGGCGATGCGTTGGCGGTGGCGCTGCTGAAGGCACGCGGGTTCACCGAGGAGGATTTCGCCCGCTCCCATCCCGCGGGCAGTTTGGGCCGGCGGCTGCTGCTGCACGTCAGGGACGTCATGCGAACCGGCAAGGATGTGCCGAAAGTTGCGGCGCACACGCCGCTCGCCGAAGGTCTCCTGGAAGTGACTCGCAAAGGCCTCGGCATGACGGCCATCGTCGATGCCGGCGATCGGGTTCTCGGCGTGTTCACCGACGGCGACCTGCGCCGCGCCATCGACCGGGCGGCGGATCTGCACCGCACCCGCATGGATGAGGTCATGACGCGGCACGCGAAAACCGTGCGCGCCAATTCGCTCGCCGCCGAGGCGGTACATCTGATGGAGACTCATCGCATCACGTCGCTCATCGTGGTCGACGCCGACGACATCCTGGTGGGGGCGCTCAACGTGCACGACTTGCTGCGCGCCGGCGTCGTATGAACACGGGTGTAACGGCGCGTCTGAAGGCGCGAAAGCCCACCCGTCTCGGCAAGATCGAGTTGCTGGCGCTCGACGTCGACGGCGTGCTCACCGACGGAAGCCTGTACTTCTCGGGCGGGGGCGAGACGTTCAAGGTGTTTCACGCGCGCGACGGCCACGGCATCAAGCTCTTGATGGGCAGCGGCGTGGAGGTTGCGGCGATCAGCGGTCGGCGTTCCGCGGCCGTGACCGCGCGGATGCGCGAACTCAATGTGCGTCACGTCGTTCAGGGATGCAGCGACAAGGTCGCAGCCCTCCGCAAGCTGGCCCGGCGGCTCGGCATCGAGCCCTTGGCGTGCGCCTGCATGGTCGATGACACCGTCGACCTGCCGCTGATGTCCGCCGTCGGCTTCGCCGCGGCCGTTGCCGACGCCCATCCGTTGGTGCTCGCCGCCGCTCATTGGGTCAGCACGGCGCCCGGCGGCCGCGGCGCCGTGCGCGAATTCACCGACTCCATACTGCGCGCGCGCGCCGATGCTGTTTAGAATATTCACCGTCCTGGCGGTGGTGGCGCTCGCGATCAGCACGTGGATCTTAAGTTCGCCCGCGCATCGTCCCCTGCCCGCGTCCGGTGCCGGCAAGGCCGATCTACCCGGCTACTACCTCAAGAACACGGTGTTGACGGACTACGATGCCGCCGGCGTGCCCACCATCCGTATCGAGGCCGAACGCATCGACCAAATTGCGCACACTCCGGAGGTGGTGCTCAACAATGTCCGGGTGAATTATCTCAGCCAAAGCGGACAGAATTGGGTCATGTTCGGCGACGTCGCGCATGTGCAGCCCGGCGGCAAGGTGGTGGACGTGGCGGGCAATGTCCGGCTGCAAGGCGAGAGCGCGGACCACTCACCGTCCGCCGTGGTGCACACCGATGCGCTCACCTATGACGTCACCGACTCGATCGCCAGCACCAAGAACGACGTACGCATCGATTTCGGCGCGCATACGTTGACCGCACATGGGCTCGTCGCAAATTTGAAAGAGCGCACGATGCGCTTAGAATCGAAGGTTAATGGCCGTTTCCAACCTTAAATCCCTCGTGTTGCTCGCTTTCACGATGTCGGCCGCGGAGGTGCATGGCGCGGCGGCACCGCAACAAGCCATCGCATTGGATGCGCAGTCCTCGGAGTTGGATCTGCGCAGCAACAACGTCGTGTTCCGGAAAGTACACATTGCACAGGGAGCGATGGCCGTATCCGCCGACGTGGGGTCTGCCACCAAGCAAGCCACCGGGCTTGATTTCGACAACAGTCTTTGGATTTTCCGCGGGAATGTAAAAATCACGATGGACGACGGCGAACTCACCTCGGACGATGCGGAGATCAACTTCGCCAAGAAGGCACTCGCCAAGGCCCTGGTCAACGGCAAGCCGGCGGCATTCGAACAGCGGGTTGCGAAAACCGGCAAGGTCGCGCACGGACGCGCCGATACCATCGACTACGATGCGCGCAAAGGCATCGTGCGCCTGTCGAAGAACGCATGGCTCAGCGACGGACAAACGGAAATTCGCGGCGAGTCCCTGAAGTACGACGTGCTCGCCCAAAGCATAGTCGCCGAAAGCTCGGAACAGGGATCGCAGCGCGTGCACATCATCATCACGCCGCCGCCGTCCAAACCATGAGCGTCCTGCGGGCGCTCAACCTCGCGAAGAGCTACAAGTCACGGCAGGTACTGCGGGATTTGTCGCTCGAGGTCGAGAGCGGCGAGGTCGTGGGGCTATTGGGACCGAACGGAGCCGGAAAGACCACCGCGTTCTACATGGTCGTGGGGCTCACCAAATGCGAGCACGGTGAGATCTACCTGGACAGCCGCGAGATCACCCGTCTGCCCATGCACCGGCGCGCCCAGTTGGGATTGGGGTATCTACCCCAGGAGCCGTCGGTGTTCCGCCGCTTGACGGTTTCGAACAACATCATGGCCATACTCGAAACCCGGCCCGGCCTGGACGACGCGCAGCGCGCCGAACGCCTGAAGGAACTGCTGGCGGAGCTGCACATCGGGCACGTACGGGACAGCCTGGGACTATCCCTGTCGGGCGGGGAGCGGCGCCGGGTCGAAATTGCCCGTGCCCTGGCGGCGGACCCGCAGTTCATCTTGCTGGACGAACCGTTCGCCGGCGTAGATCCGCTGTCGGTGGTCGATATCCAGCGCATAATCAAACACTTATCAGACAAGGGCATCGGGGTCCTGATTACAGATCATAATGTCCGAGAGACCTTGGGAATCTGTGGCCGCGCCTATATCGTCAGCCAAGGCAGCGTGCTCGCTTCGGGATCTGCGGAGCAGATTCTTGCCAACCCGCAGGTTCGTGAGGTGTACTTGGGTCAGGATTTCAAACTGTAGGCTTGGACCCCAAAGAACTATGTTGAAGCCAAGTCTGCAGCTTCGCATCGGCCAGCAGCTCACCATGACGCCGCAGCTGCAACAGGCTATCCGTTTGTTGCAGCTGCCGTCTTTGGACCTGCAGGCACATGTCCGTGAGACGCTCGAAACGAACGTCATGCTCGAGGCAGAGGACGAACTCGCGCTCGATGCGCCCCCGGATACCGTGCGCGAGCGGGAGGATGTGCCGGTCGAGGAGAAATATGCCGAACTCGACGGCCACACCGCGGCCGGCGATCAACGCGAAGAACCCGAAGTGGAAATCGCGGATGAGGCGTGGGGGGAACAGACCAGCGGACCTTCCGATTCGCCATGGTCGGGAGAAGACGATCGCAGCGGCGATTTCAGCGATCAGCACGGCCAGACCCTGCAAGAACAACTCATCGAGCAGCTCGAGCTCGCCAAGCTGTCCCCCGTCGACATGGCGATCGCGCGGGTCATCACCGATGCCATCACCGACGACGGCTACCTCAAGGACGACCTCGAGGAGGTGCGGCTGAGTCTGCTGCCGGAAATCGATGCCACCACCGCCGACGTGGAACGCGTTCTGGCGGCCGTGCAATCGCTCGAGCCGGCGGGCGTCGGCGCGCGGAATCTGGGCGAGTGCATCGCCCTGCAGCTGCGCCAGCTGCACGCCGATACGCGGGCGCGGGACATCGCCATCCGGGTCGCGCTCGAGCACCTGGATTTGGTGGCGGGCCAGCAGCTCGTGCTGTTGCGGCGCCAGCTTCGCTGCAGCGAGGGAGACCTGGAGATGGCGCTCGCACTGGTGCGAAGCTGCCATCCGCGTCCGGGGGCCGCCGTCAATCCGGCGCAGGCCGAGTACGTCATTCCCGATGTCTTCGTGAGGCGCACCGATCACGGCTGGATCGTCGAGATCAATCAGGCGACGGTGCCGCGGGTGCGCGTCAATCAAAGTTACGCCAACCTGATTTCGCGGGCGCCGGATCACGCCATGCTGCGCACGCAGTTGCAGGAGGCTCGATGGCTCATGCGCAGTCTCGAGATCCGCAACGAAACCCTGATCAAGGTGGCGCGCTGCATCGTCCAGCGCCAGACCAGTTTTTTCGAACTGGGCGAGGAGGCGATGGAGCCCCTGATATTGAAGGACGTGGCGGAAGCGGTGGAGATGCATGAATCGACCATCTCGCGGGTGACGACGGCGAAATATATGCACACCCCTCGCGGCGTGTTCGAATTCCGCTACTTTTTCTCGAGCCACGTCGAGGCGGCGGACGGCAAGGAAATGTCATCCACGGCCATCCGTGCCAAGATCAAGAAACTGATATCGCAGGAGAACCCGGAAAACCCGTGCAGCGACAGCAAGCTGGCGGAGATTCTGTCGCAGGAGGGCATACCGGTGGCGCGGCGCACCGTTGCCAAGTATCGCGAAGGCATGCAGATCGCTCCGTCCAATGAACGGAAACGTGCTGCGGCTCGCGCGTCTTAAAACAAGTCGACTTGAGGAGGAGCATTATGCAGCTCGATCTAAGCGGACATCATGTGGAAATCACCGACTCCATGCGCGGTTATGTCGAAAGGAAATTCGAACGGATCTCCCGGCATTTCGAGCAGGTCCTCGATGTTCACTGCGTTCTGACCGTCGAAAAGAAATTGCACCATAAGGCGGAAGCCACGCTCATGATGCGCGGAAACAAGATTTACGCCGACGCGACCGAGCCCAACATGTACGCGGCCATCGACGCCCTCGCCGACAAACTCGACCGCTGCGTCAAGAAGCATAAAGAGAAGTCCGCCGACCATCATGCGGAGGAAGTAATCAAGGCACGCACCGCCACGTGACCCATGCGTTTGATTATCATCAGCGGCCTGTCGGGCTCCGGCAAGAGCGTAGCCCTTCACCTGCTGGAAGACATCGACTTCTACTGCGTCGACAACATCCCCGCGGCGTTGTTGAAGCCCTTCATTTCCCACACGATTCGGGGCACGGACGATGTCTACCCCCGAACCGCTGTGGGGTTGGATGCGCGCAATCGCCCCAACGAGATCGAGACCATTCCGGCATTGGTGGCGGAACTTCGGCGCAGCGGAATCAACTGTGAAGTGCTGTATCTGCACGCGTCCGATGAGGTGCTGCTGAAGCGTTACGCGGAGACGCGCCGCAAGCACCCGTTGGTATCCGCGGACGTGAGTCTGCGCGAGGCCATCGACTCGGAACGCCGCCTGCTCGAACCGATCACCACCACCGCCGACATGGTCATCGATACCTCGCACATGGGCGTGCACAGTTTGCGCGAAAGGCTCCGCGAGCGCATCGATCGGCGGCAGGAGGGCCGCCTGGCCCTGATGTTCGAATCGTTCGGCTACAAGCACGGAATCCCGGGCGACGCCGATTTCGTCTTCGACGTGCGCAGCCTGCCGAATCCCTTCTGGGAGCATTCATTGCGCGACCTGACCGGACGCGACCCGGAGGTGATGGCGTATCTGGCGAGTCATCCCAGCGTCGGCCGACTGACGGCGGCGCTCATTGAATTCCTGTCGGAGCGCGTGGCGGAGTTCGCCCACGCGAACCGCAGCTATCTCACCATCGCCATCGGCTGCACCGGCGGCCAGCACCGCTCCGTGTACATCGCCGAACGTCTCGCCGAACACTTTCGGCAGCGTTACCCCGAGGTGTTGACCCGGCACGATTCGCTCGAGAAATCATGAGGCCGCTCAGGACGTGGTTGCCGCCCGGTACCGCGGTGCATGCTCGAGCGCCAGAAAGGCGCGGATCTCGTCGGCGCGTGCGCGCGCGTCCTTGTGTCCGAGCGCGATCAGTTCCCGGGTATAGCCGCGTTCGAACAACAAGTAGCTGAGCAGCTGCGTGCCGGCGCTGTTGTTGGCGCCCAAGGTGCGCAGCAGCACGCGCAGGCCGCCGGGCAGATCGTTCCGATGACGGCGGGCGATCTCGCTCACATCCTGCGACGGATTGATGACCAGTGTGTCGATGTGACGCACGCCGGACCGCTCGTTGTACAGTTTGATGTGCTCCAGATCCGAATGCAGCTGGTCCATGAACAGCGAGTCCAACATGAAGCCGAACATCTGCCCGTAGGTGGGTTCGGCTTTGGGATTGGCGGGACTCAAGGACGACGCCGTATCTCCGACGCCGATCACCAGCAAGCGGTTGGCGCCCAGGTGGATGGCGGGACTCAAGGGTGAGGTCTGGCGCATCGCACCGTCGCCGTAATACTGGTCTTGCACGAAAATCGGACGAAAGAGGAAGGGGATGGCCAGGCTCGCCATCAGATGGTCCAGCGTCAATTGCACCCGCGCGCCTTTGCGAAACGCGCGCTGCCATGGATCGATGGCCGACGCGGAGGCATAGAACGTCATCGAGTCGGCGTCGGCATAGCTGGTGGCGCAGATGCCGATCGCTTGCAGATGCTGCTTGTAGAGGCCGCGCGGGATGTCATCGAAATTCAGTTTCGTGCGCAGCAGATCCCACAGCGGCGTGTTGTCGAACAGCGAATGCGGCGGCCGTACCAGCCAGCCGCCGGAGACGACCGCCAACATCCAGTGCAGGCCGGACTTGACCACGCTCGCCGTATCGGCTTTGAACACATGGTGAACGCGAAAGTCGCGCCACACGCGCTCGATCGCGTACACGGCTTGCCGGAAATGCGCCGGATCAGTCGCCAGTGCGACGGCGCTCACCGCGCCCGCGGAAGTCCCGGTGATGACGGGGAACGGGCACGCCGAGCCGCGCCGCAGGATTTCGGCAATCCCTTTGAGCACGCCGACCTGGTAGGCCGCCCGGGCACCGCCGCCCGTCAGAACCAAGCCTAGCTGGGGAGCCTCGTCATCCAAAGTGGTAGTCCCGCTGTCATAAGAACGCAACGCCAGCTAGTATGCCAGCGGATGGTGAGCCGTTTGTGGCCTTGCGTCACGTGGAGTCTTTGATGGCGATGCGGCGGTCGATCGGTTACTCAGCCTTGGCTGCGCTCGTTCTGCTGTTGATGTGGCATGCGGCCGCGCAAATCGCCGATGCGGCCGATATTCCGGCCGCACCCGAGACGGGGATGACCGCGCCGGCCTTCCGGCTGCAGGACCAGGCCGGTGTCTGGCACAACTCGAGCGAGTATCGGGGCAAATGGCTGGTGTTGTATTTTTACCCCAAGGACGACACGCCCGGATGCACCACTCAGGCGTGCGAATTTCGCGACAATCTGTTCACTTTCAATAAATTGGGCGCCGCGGTGGTCGGCATCAGCGTGGACGATGTGGCGTCGCACAAGCAGTTCGCCGAGGAGCACTCGCTGCCCTTCACCCTCCTCGCGGATAGCACCAAGGAGACCGCCAAGGCCTACGGCGTGCTGCGCAGCGTGCTCGGGCTGATGGAAATCGCGTCGCGCGAGACTTTCATCATCGACCCCGAAGGCCGAATCGCCAAGCATTACCGCGGCGTCGATCCGAAAGGCCACTCACAGGCGGTGCTCAAGGACCTGCAGGCACTGCAGCAGGCCAAAAAAACCAATCAGGCAGGCTCCTAACCCAACGCATCGATCGCATCATCCAGACCCGACAACGTGAGGGGAAACATGCGCCCCTCCAGCATTTCGCGAATCATCTCGACGGATGCGGTGTGCCGCCACCTCCCTGTCGGTTGCGGGTTGATCCAGACGAACTTCGGGTACGCCTTGACGAGCCGCTGCAGCCACACGCTGCCGGGCTCCTGATTCCAATGTTCGACGGCGCCGCCTGCGGCGGTGATCTCGTAGGGGCTCATGGTGGCATCGCCCACCAGGATCAACTTGTAGTCGGATGCGTAGGTGCGGATGACTTCGAGAGTGCCCACATGTTCGTTGAACCGCCGCCGGTTGTCGCGCCACACAGCTTCGTACGGACAGTTGTGAAAATAGAAATGCTCGAGATGTTTGAACTCGGTGCGGGCCGCGGAGAACAATTCCTCGCAGGTTTTGACGTGATCGTCCATCGATCCGCCCGCGTCGAGAAGCAGGAGGATCTTGATGACGTTGTGGCGCTCGGGAACCATCTTGATGTCCAGCCACCCGCCGGAACGCGCCGTGGCATCGATGGTGTCGGCGAGCGCCAGTTCCGTGGGCGCGCCGCGCCGTGCGAAGCGCCGCAATTTCCGCAGGGCCATTTTCATGTTGCGGGTACCCAGTTCGACGGAGTCGTCGAGGTTCGCGAACTCGCGCTTGTCCCACACCTTGACGGCGCTTCGATTGCGCGACGTCTCCTGTCCGATCCGCACCCCTTCGGGGTTGTAGCCATAGGCCCCGAACGGCGACGTGCCGGCCGTGCCGATCCACTTGCTCCCGCCTTGATGCCTCTCCTGCTGTTCGGCCAGGCGCTGCTTCAGCGTCTCCATCAGCTTCTCCCAGCCGCCCAGCGCTTCGATCTCGGCCTTCTCCGCGTCGGTCAGATCACGTACCGCCATTTTTTCGAGCCAGTCGGCGGGGAGCTCGCGGGACAGCAATTTGAACAAGTCCTCCGCACCCTTGAAGTGCGCCGCGAACGCCCGGTCGAACCGGTCGTAGTGCCGTTCATCCTTCACGAGGCAGGTCCGGGCAAGATGATAGAAGCGCTCGGCGCTGATCTCCGAAAGGCCCGCCTTGAGTGCCTCGAGCAAAGTCAGCAGCTCGGTGATGGACACCGGCACGCCGGCGCTCTTCAGCAGCAGGAAAAACCTAACGAGCATTCCGGCGGTTGAGAAACAGCAGTTGCTCGAACAAGTGCACGTCCTGCTCGTTCTTGAGCAGCGCTCCGTACAGCGGCGGTATCAGCTTCTTCGCGTCGTCGCTGCGCAGTACTTCGGCCGGAATGTCCTCGGAGACCAGCAGCTTGATCCAATCGAGGAGCTCGGAGGTGGTCGGCTTCTTCTTCAGGCCGGGCGTCTCGCGGATCTTGAAGAACGTCGTCAGCGCCTCACGCAGCAGATCGCGCTTGAGGTTCGGAAAGTGCACATCGACGATCTGCGTCATGGTCGCTTCGTCCGGGAACCGGATGTAATGGAAAAAGCAGCGCCTCAGGAACGCGTCGGGCAGTTCCTTTTCATTGTTGCTCGTAATGATGATGACGGGACGATGTTTCGCGCGGACGGTCTCGCGCGTTTCGTACACGTAGAACTCCATGCGGTCGAGCTCGCGCAGCAGATCGTTGGGGAACTCGATGTCCGCCTTGTCGATCTCGTCGATCAGCACAACCGGCTGCACATCGCAGTCGAAGGCTTCCCAGAGATTGCCCTTCACGATGTAGTTGTGGATGTCCTTGACGCGCGGATCGCCCAGTTGCGAATCCCGCAGACGGGACACCGCGTCGTATTCGTACAATCCCTGCTGCGCCTTGGTGGTGGACTTGATGTGCCATTCGTAGAACGGCTTCGAGAGCGACCGGGCGATCTCCGCCGCCAGCAGGGTTTTGCCGGTGCCGGGCTCACCCTTGATGAGCAGCGGGCGCGATAGGACCACGGCGGCATTGACGGCCGACATCAGCTCGTCGGTCGCGATGTAACGGTCGGTACCGCGGAATTCCTTGGCCATCGGTTACTTGCGCGCGACCTGCAGGATCTGCATGGAATTCGTGCCGCCGGCCACGCCGACGAGTTCGCCCTTGGTGAGAATGATGAGGTCCCCCTCCTTGACCAGTTTCAGATCGAGCAGTTGCCGGAAAATCGAGAAGTAGTACGCTTCGCGATCCTTGTCGGTGACATCGTAGGCCACCGGATAGACGCCGCGGTACAGGGTCACGCGAGAGCGGGTGGCTTCCTGGCGCGTGAACGCATAGATCGGGATGTCGGAGCGCACGCGCGACATCCATAGCGCGGTCTCGCCGGATTCGGTGAGGGCAACGATGGCTTTTACGTGCAGATGATTCGCCGTGTACATCACCGCGGCGGCGATCGCCTCGTTCGTGCGCTCGAAGTAGCCGGTATTGCGCTGACGGATGCGCACATGCGCGCCCTGATATTTCTCGGCGCCCACGATGATCTGCGCCATGGCCTCGACCACCTTGGTGGGGTGCTTGCCCGCCGCCGTTTCGGCGGACAGCATGACCGCGTCGCTGCCGTCCATGACGGCGTTGGCGACGTCCGACACCTCGGCCCGCGTCGGGATGGTGTTGACGATCATCGACTCCATCATCTGCGTCGCCGTGATGACGAGGCGATTCTGATGCCGCGCTTCCAGAATGATTTGCTTCTGCAGGCCGGCAAGTTCCGCGTACCCCATCTCGACGCCGAGATCGCCGCGGGCGACCATCACCGCGTCGCTGGCACGCGTCACCTCGGCCAGATTCTTGATGGCTTCCGCGCGCTCGATCTTCGCCACCAGCAACGCGTGCCCCCCCGCCTGCCGCAGCAGGGTCCGCGCTTCGTTCATGTCGGCGGCATCGCGGGGAAACGACACCGCCAGGTAATCGACTTTCAAAGAAGCCGCGGCACGGATGTCTTCCCGGTCCTTGTCGGTCAAGGCGCCGGCGGACAACCCGCCGCCCTGGCGATTGATGCCCTTGTTGTTGCTGAGCTCGCCGCCGACCAGTACGCGGGTATTGATGCGGGGTCCGACCACGCCGAGGACCTGCAGGCTGATCTGTCCGTCGTTGAGCAACAGCACATCGCCGGCGTGCACGTCCGACGGAAGCTTCTTGTAGGCGATTCCCACCGCACGATCGGTGCCGGCATCGACGGGAAGACCGGCATCCAGGGCGAAGTCCGCGCCGTCGACGAGTTCGACCTTTCCGGTCACGAAGCGATCGATGCGAATCTTCGGGCCTGCGAGGTCGCCCAATACTCCGACGTAGCGTCCCGCCTGCGCGGCTGCATTCCTCACCAGTTCGAGACGGCGCGCGTGGTCGGCCGTCGCGCCATGCGAGAAGTTGAGGCGGACCACGTCCACGCCGGCCCGGACCATGTCGGTCAGCACCTTCTGATCGTCCGTTGCAGGGCCCAGCGTCGCGACGATCTTGGTCCGACGCAGCTGGAAGCTCATGCGGCGCGGCTCTCCAGAACCGCGACTGCCGGCAGCTTCTTGCCCTCCACGAATTCAAGGAACGCGCCGCCGCCGGTGGAGATATAGGAAATGCTGTCCTCGATGCCGTATTTTTCGATGGCCGCGAGCGTATCGCCGCCGCCGGCGAGCGAAAATGCCTTGCTGCGCGCGATGGCGTTCGCCAAGGTCCGCGTGCCCTCGCCGAACTGTTCGAACTCGAACACGCCCACCGGGCCGTTCCATACCACGGTGCCCGCCGATGCCACGAGCTTCGCCATTTCTTCCGCCGAATCGGGACCGACATCCAGAATCATTTCATTGGGCAGCACCTTGCCGACCGGCTTCACATCGGCCTCCGCCTTGGCGGAGAACTCCGTGGCGACCACCACGTCGGTGGGCATGGGAATCACGATGCCGCGCTTTTTCGCCTGGTCCAGCAAACGCTTGCAGATATCGAGCATTTCGGGCTCATGCAGCGATTTGCCGACGTTGTACCCGAGGGCCGCCAGGAATGTATTGGTAATGCCGCCGCCCACGATGAGCTGGTCGACCTTGTCCAACAGCGTCTCGAGAACGGTGAGCTTGGTCGACACCTTGGACCCGGCGACGATCGCCAGCAAGGGCCGATCCGGCTTCTCCAGCGCCGTCTCCAGCGCCGACAACTCGCTCGCCAGGAGCGGTCCGGCACAGGCGACCGGCGCATATTTGGCAACCGCGTGCGTGCTCGCCTCGGCGCGATGCGCCGTGCCGAAGGCGTCCATGACGTAGATGTCGCACAGCGCCGCCATCTTCTTCGCCAGCTCGTCCGAGTCCTCCTTCTCGCCCGGGTTGAAGCGCACGTTCTCCAGCAGCACGACTTCGCCGGCGCCCACCGAGACACCGTCCAGCCAGTCGCGTTTCAGCGCAACGGGGACGCCCAGCAATTGCGTCAGACGCTTGGCGACGGGTGCGAGGGAAAATTCCTCGGCGTATTTTCCCTCCACCGGGCGGCCCAAATGAGACATCACGAGCACATGGGCCTTCGCCGCCAGCGCCGCCTGGATGGTGGGCAGCGCGGCTCGTATGCGTGCATCGCTGGTCACGACGCCGTCCTTCACCGGCACATTCAAATCCTCGCGAATCAGCACGCGCTTTCCGGAGAGATCCAAGCTGGACATTTTTTTAATTTTCATTTTACTTGCCGCCACGGCCGTCCCGCCGTTACTTATGCCTTGGACCACGCCAGCGTGGTGTCGAGCATTCGGTTGGAGAAACCCCATTCGTTGTCGTACCACGCGCAGACTTTGACCAGGGTGCCCTGGATGACTTTCGTGAGCGTGGCATCATAGGTCGACGATGCCGGATCGTGATTGAAGTCAACCGAGACGAGCGGCGCATCGTTGTACGCCAGGATGCCCTTCAAGTCGCCGTTCGCGGCCTTCCTCACGGCCGCGTTGATCTCGTCGACCGAGGTTTTGCGGCCCGCGTTGAAGCTCAGGTCCACCATCGACACATTGATCGTCGGCACGCGGATCGCGAAGCCGTCGAATCTGCCCTGCAACTCCGGGAGCACCAGGCCCACCGCGGCGGCCGCGCCGGTCTTGGTCGGAATCATCGACATGGTGGCCGACCGCGCGCGGCGCAGATCGGAGTGGTACACGTCGGTGAGCACTTGGTCGTTGGTATACGAATGCACCGTGTTCATGACGCCGGCCAGGATGCCGACTTCGTCGTGCAGAACTTTGGCGAGAGGCGCCAGGCAGTTCGTGGTGCAGGACGCATTCGAAATGACCGTATGACTCGACTTCAGCACCTTGTGGTTTACGCCGTAGACGATGGTGGCGTCGACGTCGTCGCCCCCGGGCGCGGAGATCACCACCTTCTTGGCTCCCGCTGTCAGATGCGCCGATGCCTTGGCCTTGCTGGTGAAGAGGCCCGTGCACTCCAGCACGAAATCAATGCCGAGTTCGCCCCAGGGCAGCTTCGAGGGATCGCGCTGCGCGACGACTCGGATGCGGTCGCCGTTCACCACCATCGAATCGCCGTCCACGCGCACCTCGCCGGGAAACCGGCCGTGCACGGTATCGAATCGCGTCAGATGCGCATTCGTGTTGGCGTCTCCCAGATCGTTGATCGCGACGATTTTGATTTCGTCCCTGAGCTTGCCTTCATATAGCGCGCGCAGAACGTTGCGTCCGATGCGCCCGTAGCCATTGATCCCCACATTGATTGCCATCGTCTTCGACCCCTTATCCTATTTGACTGAAACCCTTTCGATCGCCTCGGCCACGTGCTCCGGTGTGAAGCCGTAGGCCTTGAACAAGTCCTTCGCCGGCGCCGATGCGCCGAAGTGATCGATGCCGACCACCTCGCCCCGCAGACCGACGTAGCGCCACCAGGAATCGGTGGCGCCGGCCTCCACGGCCACGCGGCGCGTCACGGATGGCGGCAGCACGCTGTGCTTGTACGCATTGTCCTGTCGCTCGAAGGTCGTGGTGCTCGGCATGGAAACCAGGCGGACTTTCTTTCCCTTGGCGGCCGCGGTGCGGACTGCCTCCGCCGCGATGCCCACCTCGGATCCCGTTGCGATCACAATGACGTCCGGCGGTCCGTCCGAATCGATCAACACGTAGCCGCCGCGCTTGATGGCCGCGATCTGCATAGCCCCGCGCGCCTCGTGCGCCAGCGACTGCCGCGTGAAAATCAGACAGGTGGGACCGTCGCGATTCTCGATCGCGGCGCCCCAAGCCGTTGCGGTCTCGACCGCGTCGCAGGGACGCCACAGATCCATGTGGGGAATCACTCGCAAGCTGGCCACATGCTCGATTGGCTGGTGCGTCGGGCCGTCTTCGCCCAATCCGATGGAGTCGTGCGTGTAGACGAAAATGACGCGCAGACGCATCAGCGCCGCCATTCGGACGGCATTGCGGGCATAATCCGAAAAAGTCAGGAAGGTGCCGGCGTACGGAATGAAGCCGCCGTGCACCGTGATACCGTTCAGCATCGCCGACATGCCGAATTCGCGCACGCCGAAATGCAAATAGTTGCCGCCCGCGGCCTCGGGCGTCAGCGCAACCGAATCCTTGCGCAGCGTGCCGTTCGACGGCGTGAGATCGGCTGATCCGCCGAGCAGTTCGGGCAGCGCGGGACCAATCGCGTTCAGGGTGGCTTGCGATGACTGACGGCTCGCGAGCGGCTTTCCTTCCGACTGCATGCGTCCGATGTACGCGTTGATGAGATCGCCGAAATCGCCGGGCAAATCGCCCGCCATCCTCCGCTCGAGCTCCGCGGCCAAGGCGGGAAATTCGTCTTTGTATGCCGCAAACCGGGCCCGCCACTCTCCCTCGACCCGCGCACCCTTCTCGCGCATGTCCCAGCCGGCGCGAATGTCGGCCGGTATCTCGAAGGGCGGCGATGTCCATCCAAGGTGGGCGCGGGTCGCGGCGATTTCCTCGTTGCCCATGGCCTCGCCGTGCATCGATGCGGAGCCTTGCTTGTTCGGCGCGCCCCACCCGATCACCGTCTTGGCGCAGATCAGCGACGGCCGGCCGGTTTCCGCACGCGCCGCGGCCAGCGCGGCGGCGACGGCATCGCTGTTCTGGCCGTCCACATGGGGCAGAACGTGCCATCCATAGGCTTCGAAACGCTTGGCCGTGTCGTCCCGGAACCAACCCACGACCTTGCCGTCGATTGAAATGCCGTTATCGTCATAGACCAAAATGAGCTTCCCCAGCTTCTGCGTCCCGGCAAAGGAAGCGATTTCATGCGAAATGCCCTCCATCATGCAGCCGTCGCCCAGGAACACGTAGGTATGGTGATCGACGATCGTGTGGCCGGGGCGATTGAACGTTTCGCCAAGCGTCCGTTCGGCAAGCGCCATGCCGACGGCATTGGCGACGCCCTGGCCGAGCGGGCCGGTGGTGGTTTCTATTCCGAGATGCGTTTCCCGCTCCGGATGTCCTGCGGTTTTGGAACCGAACTGCCTGAAATTCTTGATCTCCTCCATCGATAGCGGATATCCGGTCAAATGCAGCACGGAATACAGCAGCATGGAGGCGTGGCCGTTCGACAGCACGAAGCGGTCGCGGTCCATCCAGGTGGGATTTCCGGGATTGAACTTAAGTACGTCCCGCCAGAGCACTTCCGCGATGTCCGCCATGCCCATCGGGGCGCCCGGGTGGCCGGAATTGGCTTTTTGCACGGCATCCATCGACAAAGCACGGATGGCGTTTGCAAGTTCGCGTCGGGTAGGCATGTCACGCTTCTTAATGGGAGAGAGGCGGCGTATTGTCCCCGATGCGACCGTCGCCAGCAACATAGACATATGTCGCATTTTGCGATGGAACGACGCCCTCTTTCGTCGGTCACATTCGGACCCAGTTCACCGATGCGGCGAAGGTGCTTTGCTAACATTTGAACCCATGCAAATACTACAAATCACCGATCCGCATTTGTACGGCAACGCCGGCGGAAGTCTCCGCGGCGTGGAAACCGACTCGAGCCTGCGCAACGTGCTGGACGACGCGATGTCGCTCGACGCCGACTATGCCGTCATCCTGGCGACCGGCGATCTGGTGCAGGATGATGCATCGGGATATCTCCGCTTCAAGAGCATCCTGGGCAATCTGCAAAGACCCGTGCTCTGCGTACCCGGCAATCATGATGAACCGGAGGCCATGCGCCGCAGCCTCTCCCAAGAGCCGTTTCAGTACTGCGGTACGCGCGAGCTCGGCCCGTGGCATTTCATCATGCTCGACAGTTACGATCCGGGGCACGTCGGCGGGCGGCTTGTCGACAGCGAACTCGAACGGCTCGATGCGGCTCTGGCGAATTCGCCGGCCCATGCGCTCGTGTGTCTGCACCATCATCCGGTGGCGATGGGCAGCCGTTGGTTGGATGGTATCGGCCTCGCCAATGCCGCCGAATTCTGGCGCGTGATCGACTCGCATGCTCACGTACGGGGAATCGCGTGGGGCCACGTTCATCAGGCACACGACGGCGAACGCAACGGGGTTCGACTCATGGGAACGCCGTCGACCTGCGCCCAATTCCTGCCGGGGAGCGATCGTTATGCGATCGACTCGCGTCCGCCGGCGTATCGCCTGCTGGATTTGCGCGATGACGGACGCATCCACTCCGAGATTCGCTGGGTGAAATCAGAGGGCGCGCGCCGCACTGCGGCGAGCTGAATGCGCCTAGGAGCCTGTCTGAGTATTTCGCGTGAGCCGCGTTGGCAAGGAGAGGGAGCGGATGCAAGGCGCGCGGCGCGGTCCATAGTGGATACTATCGACAAGCC
>JAXDQI010000305.1:0-14407 GCA_034667965.1 Gammaproteobacteria bacterium | reverse complement strand
TGCCGGAGCGCCAGGTGCCATCACAGTATGGCGACGAATTGGAGTGTGGCCAGGGAGGGAATTGAACCCCCGACACGCGGATTTTCAGTCCGCTGCTCTATCAATCGCGCCCTTAGCCTTCTTTTTCCGACGATTCGAGTATTAGCGCGCCACCCTTTCGCCGCCCCCAACCCACTGCTCACCCCTTCGGCACAAACTCCTTGGGCTTCTCCGACCCCTCCCCAAAAAAGAATTTCTCCATTTCCTTGACCAGGAACGCCCGCGCCTTGGGCTCGATGGGGGTGAGCCGGTTCTCGTTGATGAGCATCGTCTGATGCGCCACCCATTGCTGCCAGCCCTCCTTGGACACATTCGCGTAGATGCGCTTGCCCAAATCGCCGGGGTACGGGAGGTAGTCGAGGCCGGGAGCCTCGCGCTTCAGGAGAACACAATTGACCATGCGTGCCATACGGCAAGTTTACGCTAAGCGTGCCTCAACTTGAGATCAGTCGATCGAACAGCTGCCGGATGGGCTGCGGCAGCCCCACCTTAGGGGGAGCGTCCAACTGGTACCACAGGCGGCCGCCCTCGGACACCCCGGACGCTGGGGTGCACCGCACCCGAATCGGGTTCAAGCGCAAATCAAAGTGCGTAAACGCATGATCGATCGGCGCCAACTGCTCCATCAGAACCTCCGGCTCCCCCACCTCCAACCGGCACCACTCCAGCGCCGCGCTCTCGCTCTCGAATTGCGGCGGCGACCACAGGCCGCCCCAGATGCCGGGCGCGGGCCTTCGCTCCACGAGGATGGCACGCGCTCCGTCGGGGCCGGTCTCCGCGATCAACAAGGTGGCCTCGCGCGACCCGCGCTCGCGCCGTTGCTTCCGCCCCGGGAGTTCCGCCTGCCGCCCTTCGCGCGCGGCCACGCAGAAATTGCTCATGGGACACAGGGTGCACGCCGGACGGGCCCGCGTGCACACCGTGGCGCCAAGATCCATGATGGCCTGCGTGTACGAGGCCACGCGTTCGGTGGGCGTGCACGCATCGGCCTGTTCCCATAGCTTCGCGAGCACACTCGCCGAGCTGGGGTCTCCCGCAATCCCGAACACGCGCGCGAGCACGCGCTTCACGTTGCCGTCCAGGATGGGATGCCGCTCTCCCCGCGACAGCGCGAGAATGGCCCCGGCGGTCGAACGTCCGATGCCCGGCAACGCCGTGACCTCGTCTAACTTTGTGGGAAATTCCCCGCCGTGCCGCGCCACCAAGGCCTGCGCGCAGGCGCGTAAATTCCGGGCGCGGGCGTAGTACCCCAATCCCGTCCACAGATGCAGCACTTCGTCCTCGTCCGCCGCCGCCAGCATCTCGAGCGTGGGATAGCGCCCCATGAAGCGCTCGTAGTACGGGATCACGGCGGCCACTTGCGTCTGTTGCAGCATGACTTCAGACACCCAGACGCGATACGGAGTCGGGTTCTGCTGCCACGGCAGATTCTTGCGGCCGTGCACATCGAACCACCGCAGCAGCGCGGCGGTGAAAAGCTCCGGTTCTGCTGTCATCAATGAAAGAGTGCCTTCAATTTGTCCTTCAGCACATCCTTCAGCTTCTCTTTGAGCTGGCCCTTCGCCAACGCTTCGACGTCGGGCCGCACGGTGGGATCCGTCATCGACCCGGTCACCTTCACCGGGATCTTGAGCGGGGTATTGCCCGCCGTTTTCAGCGTATCCGCCAGCAGCTTAAGATCCACGGTCTTCGCCGGCAGATTGGCGCTGCCCTCCCCGGTGATCTTCAGTGCCGAAGACGCAATGGTGAGGTCGTGGGTGGCGGCGATGCCGGCGGAGATGTCCGCCGACATTTTGAGCGCGTCGAACTTGGTGCGCTTGGTGTTGGGGGCGTTCGACAATTGGTGCTTGCCGATCAACGCGTCCGCTTGGGCCAGCGCATACCCTAAATCGATGCCCTCCACCGCGCCGTCGGCCACGTTCAAGTCAAATTTTCCGTTCAAGGTTTTTAAGATGGCGTCCGCGCCCTCGCCGCGCGCCGTGGCCTTGAGGCTCACATTGCCCCGCCCGCTCACGTGCAGGTACTTCGAGTCCTTCGCCATGAGCTTGCCCACGTCGATGCCGGTCAAGTGCTCGTCCAGCGAGAGCGCCGGCATCGAGGTGCGGCTGTCCAGCGTGACGTCGCCGGAATATTGCCCGCCGTACACCTGCGCCCTTAAGGGAAAGATGTGCATCACTTTGTCGTTGGTGGCCACCGTCACCTTCACATTGGAAAGATCCAGGGGCGAGAAGTGCGCCGACCCGACCGCCAAGGTGCCGTTCGCATCCAAAGGTTTCAACGCCTCGGCTGACTTAGGCTTGGGTGCGGGCGCAGTAACCGGCACCGGCGTCCCGGGCGGTGGTGGCGGTGGCAGATACCGGTCCGCATCGAACGTATCCACCACTAGATCGAATTTGACGGCCTCGGTGTTCAAGTCGAGCCCAAGAGTGCCCTTCAGGTGCGTGTCGTCCAATGTCGCCTGCAGCTGCTCGAAGTGCACGGCCTGTTTGCCATACCAGAAATCGCCGGACGCGGACACCAGCGACAGCGCCTTCTCATCTCGCGTCTTCGGGGTCGCGATACCTACCCGCGGCAGCCATTCGCGCACCACCAGCGGCGCGAGCTTCACCGACCCCGAAGCCGCCGGCGCATCCAGGATGGCGGTCGCGCTCACGCTGCCGTTCACCAGCGCCCCGTCCGCGTTCACCTCGTACGCGGGAGCGCTCAAGGTCTGCGCCTTGAGATTCAGGTCAATGACCGGCGCCGAGATGCTGAACCGCAGCGGCCTGTCATTGCCCGGCCGGTTCACCACGCAATTGAGGTTGAGCGCTGCCATGGAATACTTCTCCGCCGCCGCATCGGCGCTGAAGTTGAAGCGCATATCGAGGCTGGCGTGATCGCCGGCCGGGCCGATGGCGGCCCCCCCATTCTTCACCGCCGGGCCGCGCTCGGCGTCGAGGTGCAGCGTGACCGGCACCACGCCCTTATCGACGAACGAACCCGTCTCGAGCCTGAGATTGGTGACGGTGATGTTCTGGTAGGTCACGCGGGCATTGCTGATCTTGATGCCCTCGATCCCCTGCAGGGCGCCGCCGGTCTTGGGCTGCCCCGCCGCGGGAGTGGGTTCTTCAGAGCGGCCGAAGCCCTCCCAATTGCCCTGGCCCTCGGCATTCTTCAGTAGCCGCAAGTCCAGGCCGTCCATCTCGACGCGCCCCACCTCCAGCCGCTTGGACAGGAGCGGCAGGACCTTGACGCGCACCGAAGCACGTTGGAACGACACGAACGGCTGTTCGCTGAAGCCCGGCGGATTCCCCAGGGACGCGGGGCCCAATTCCAGCGCGATCCAGGGGAACACCGACAGCTTGATGGCGCCGTTGAGTACCAGCTCCCGGCCGGTGGCGTCCTTGACGGCGGCGGCGATCCGGGGCTTGTAATCGTTGGGATCGACCAGCAGCCGAACCGCCAGGAGCAGCACGGCGATGAACGCGATCAGCGCCCCCACCACGATGGTCAAAATCTTGCCGGTCCGCATGCGCCGATTCCGTGAAATGTCGACCCTGATCATAGCTCAAGCGGGTCGCCGGCCGGCCGATACCTAGGTGTTGAGGGCGCCCGCCCCTCTGGTCCGGTATTCGCATGCGCAGTTGGCCAATTCGCCGCAAGTTATTCGCCATTCCGTTGCTCGCGGCCATCCTCCTCATGGTCGCGACTTTGGGGATATTGGAGTCCAGCCGGCACGGGATTTGGCTCATCGCAGCTCTCGCGGCCGCAATCCTCGCTCTCATGGCCGCCGCCTGGGCTGCCCTCGACGCCCTCCAGAAACGCAATGCCGGCTTGAGTGAGCAATTGGAGCAGCTACGCAACCGGGTCGCGGCGCCGCGGCCGGACGAGGTCGCCATCGGCCAGTTGCGGCGCTCCTCCGAGTTCCTGGAATTCGCGCAGGCCGCCGGCGGCTTCGGCGTGTTCGATCTCGACCTGGTCACCGGTCAGATCGTCGGCACCCCCCTGTATTTCGAGCTGCTGGGCCTCCCCAACAGCGACGCCCTGCTGACGCGCGATGAGTGGCTGGCCACCGTGCATCCCGAGGACTTCGAGGCCCTGCTGCGCAAATTGAATGCCGCCATCGAGTCGAGCAGCACGTTCCAATCCGAATACCGGACGCTCAGGCTCGATTCGAGCCCGCGGTGGCTGGCCGTTCGCGGGCGCATTGTCGAGGATACCGGCGGCTGTGCGGGGCGCGCCATCGGCACCATCACCGACATTACCGAGCGCAAACAGCTCGAAGAGTCCCTGCGCTATGCGACCGAGTCCCTCAACCTCGCGCAGGCCGTGGCCGGCGTCGCCACCATGGACCTGGATCTCGGCCGCAACAAGTACCTCGCATCCGCCAACTTCCAAGCCATCCTGGGCGTTCCCGACACCACCAAACTCGATGATCTCGACGGCCACATCGCCTCGGTGCATCCCGACGATTTGGAAATGATCCGACGAGCGCCGTTCGAGACCACCGCGGAGGATCGATCCTACCGCTGCGAATACCGGGTGATTCTGCCGGACGGCGCTATACGCTGGATCGCGGAGACCGCCACCGTCGAACATGACCGCGACGACAAATTGAGCCGCATCACCGGATCCCTGGTCGACGTGACCCATCTGAAGACTGCCGAAGCCGCCGTGGATTCGCTGGAAAAGCGCCTCGCGCGCACCATGCGCGCCACGCGCGACGGCGTCTGGGAATTCGACATTGCGAACAACCGGGTGTGGTACGGACCGCGGTTCGAAGAACTCTTGGGGTACGGCATCGGTGAGCTCGATCAGTCCCGGGAGGGGCTCCTGGCGCTGGCGCATCCCGAGGACCGCTCCACGGTGGGAAGCTTCATGGACGACCATCTGCAGCATGGCGCCGCGTTCGATCTCGAGGTTCGGGTGCTGCACAAGAGCGGGCGCTATGAATGGGTGCGGCTGCGCGCGCAAGCGGACTTCGGCGCCACCGGCCTTCCGATCTGGATCGCGGGATCCATGCAACTCATCACAGACCGCAAAATGGCCGAGCAGGCCGCGATCGACGCCAAGCTCGCCGCCGAGGCGGCGAGTCTGGGCAAGAGCAGCTTCCTGGCCAACGTCAGTCACGAGATCCGCACGCCCATGAGCGGCGTCATCGGCATGACGCGGATGTTGTCGGAGACTCCGCTCGATGCCACCCAGCGCGAGTACGTCGATGTGATCAGCGGCAGCGCCAAGGCGCTGTTGACCCTCATCAACGACGTGCTCGACCTGTCCAAAATCGAAGCCGGCCGCCTGGACTTGGAACACGTCACCTTCGACCTGCGAGACGTGATCTACGAAACGATTGCGGTCATGGCGCTGCAATCCGGACTCAAGGGCATCGAGCTCATCGTCAGAATCGAGCACGTGCCGGTGATGATGCGCGGTGATCCCGGCAGGTTGCGCCAGATCATCATGAACATGGTGGGCAACGCCATCAAGTTCACCCACGAGGGACACATCGTGGTCACCGCGTTGGCAACCGTGCGCGCCGGGGCACCGGCGCTGCGCATCGAAGTCAAGGACACCGGCATCGGCATCCCGGCGGACCGCATCGACCGCCTGTTCAAATCGTTTTCACAAATCGATTCCTCGACCACTCGCCATTACGGCGGCACCGGCTTAGGGCTATCGATCGTGAAGCGCCTGGCCGAACACATGGGCGGAGAGGTGGGGGTGACGAGTGAGGCTGGACAGGGCTCGACCTTTCGGGTCACCGTCCGCATGGACCCCCTCGCCGAGCAGCCCGCCATTGAGCACCTGGGCCGCGGCAAAAGAATCTTGGTGGTCGATGACATCGCCGACAGCCGCGCCGGTCTGGCGTTCCGGCTCAATTTCTACGGCTTTGAAGCGGTGCTTGCAGGCAGCGTCGATGAAGCCCTGCAACTCCTGAACGGCGGCGAAGCAGTGAGCCTCGTGCTCGCAGACGAACTGATGCCGGGCCGGGGCGGCCTCGATTTGCTGGCGGCGCTGCGCTCCGATTCCCGCTACGCAACGCTGCCGTTCGTCCTGCTGTCCCTGTTCGGGTCGGAGAACGAGGTGGAAATCGGCGCTCACCGCCCGGATGCCATCGCCACCAAGCCGCTACGCGCGGTGAAATTGGCCCATGTCTTGCTGGGGGTCTTGACGGGCGAATCGCCGCGCCTGGCGGCGGCGCCGGTCGAGCGGCAAGCCGTGCAAACCTTTCAGGGTCGGCGCATCCTCTTGGTGGAGGACAACCCGGTCAATCAACGAATCGCGCGGCGTGCACTCCAGAAACTGGCGGCCGAGGTCACCATCGCCAACAACGGCGCCGAGGCCCTCGAGCGCATCGCCGAGGCTGCATTCGATGCTGTGCTGATGGACTGCCAGATGCCCGTCATGGACGGCTTCACGGCCACGCGACGCATCCGCGAACGGGAATCCCATGAAGGCCTTGGGGTTCACCTGCCCATCATCGCGCTGTCGGCTAACGTCATGAGCGAGGACCGCGAGAACTGTATGGCCGCCGGGATGGATGCCCACCTCGGCAAGCCGCTCGAACCCACGCAGCTCGCCGACTGCCTCGCCCGGTACCTGAAAACCGACGTGGCGCCCCCGGCGGTCGACCTGGACGCCCTGCATGAACTCACCGGCGGCGATGCGGAATTCGAGCGAGAGCTGGTCGAAACCTTCGTGAGCAGCGGCGATCAGTGCCTGGCGGACATCGTCGCGGCGCTCGAAGTGCGGGACTGGGAAACCATCGGCAAGCGGGCCCACGCGCTCAAGGGCGCCAGCGCCAATATGCAGGCGCGTACCTTGAGTGCGGCGGCATCCGACCTGGAGAACGCCGCACGGGCGCAATCCGTTCAAGCTCTGGACGGCCTGGTGCATCAACTCAAGGATCGGCTGCGGGCGGTCAACGCCGCGCTATCGAAGGTTTCGTAACCTCAAGCGCTGACAGCGAGCGCCCGCGAGCCGGGAATTTCCAACCCGGTGGTGCGATCACGGCCGCCCTGCTTGCTGCGGTACAAACACTGGTCCGCCACCTTGATGAGACCCTCGACCTTCAGATCGAGGTCGGGCCCTACGGACCCCGTGGCCGACACCCCGAAACTCGCGGTCACATGGATGTCGCCGGCACGCGTGGTAAACGGGATGGACGCGAGGAGGCCACGCACCTTTTCCGCGACCAGCACGCCGGCCGCGAATTCGGTCTCCGGCAGCACCAGCAGAAATTCTTCGCCGCCGTACCGTGCGATCCAGTCGCTGTGGCTGCGTATCGATTTTTGAATGCGCAGCGCGAACTGCTGCAAAACGTCATCGCCCGCGGCGTGACCCTGTTCGTCGTTGATCTGCTTGAAATGATCGATGTCGCACATGATCACCGACAACGGATAGGCATACCGGCGGCAGCGCTCGAGTTCACGCGGCAGCTGGTCCATCAGATAGCGCCGGTTGAAGGCGCCGGTGAGCGCGTCGGTGATCGATAGAACCCGATTCTGCTCATTCGCCGCCCGCAGCGAGTGTTCCAGCGCGAGAATGCGGCGCCCCGTGTTGAGCCGGGCGATGAGCTCCGGCTCGTACACCGGTTTGATGAGATAGTCGTCGGCCCCCGCCTCCAGCCCCGCGATGATGTGCTCCTTGGCATCGCGCGCCGTCAGCAGCAGCGCATACACGTAGCCGTCGAGCTGGATGTTGCGCATGGCCTTGCACAGCGCGACCCCGTCCATGCCCGGCATCTCCCAGTCGGTGATGAGGATGGGGTAGTAGCGCTTCGTCATCTTCTCGAAGGCTTCGGCGCCGTCGCCGACGGCATCGACCTCATAGCCCGCTTTCTTTAAAAAGCGGGTCATCAGCATCCGGGTCACGGGATCGTCTTCCGCCAGCAATATCGCTGGCGGCGACTCAACCGTGATAGAGGTCACGGATTGCGATTCGGGCACAATTCTAAGCTCCTGGGCGAGACTGGTATTGCCCATCTATCGGCCCCGGACCCCGCGACTTGATGGCTAAGTCGAATGGATCTCCGCTTCCGGCTCAGGGGCGCCCGGCTCAGACGTGTCCAAGCCGCCGGCCGATTGGCCGCCCGCCTCGCGGCCGGTGAACCAGTTGACCGCGTATTGAACCAGTTGCGTACCGGTGTTCAGGTTGAGCTTACGCTTGATCCGCTGCCGATGCGATTCGACCGTCTTGATGCTCAAATTGAGCGACAAGGCGGTTTCCCGCGTGCTCATGCCCTTGCCGATCATGTGCAGGATCTGCAGTTCCCGGTTGCTGAGCCGGTCGATGGGGTTGGCCGACACATACGACCCTCCGGATGCGAATTTCTGAATCATGTTGTTGCCGACGGCTTCCGACACATAGATGTTGCCGTCGAGCACGCGCCGCAGCGAAATGAGGAACTGTTCGCTCGCCGCCTGTTTCATGATGTACCCATTGGCGCCGGCCGACAGCATGCGCTCGGCATAGATGGTCTCATCGTGCATGGATAGCACCAGAATGGGCAGGTTCGGGTAGTGGGCGCGCACATCCCGCACCAGCTCGATGCCATCCCCCTGCTTGAGACTGATGTCCGCGATCATCACATCGGGATTCAGTTCCTTGATCGCGATGCGCGCATCGCGTGCGGTCTCCGCCTCCCCGCACACGGTGAGGTCGTCCTCATTGTCCATCACCCGCCGCAGTCCCTGACGCACGATCGGATGATCGTCGACGATCAGCACGCGCCGCTCGCGGCGCTTGCCGGTGCCAGGTCCTGCCTGCGATATATTCGAACGGACCCACGTGTTGCTGGCGATCATGGAAATTCCCCTTAAAGCGCTTGAACAGACTCGGTTGAATTCGTCGCCGTCGACCGCTCGCCGGTGACGGATATCACCGTCCCGTGCGGATCGTTCGGTACGAACTCGATCTTTGCGCCGATCATGGCGGCGCGGTACTTCATGATTTTCAAACCCATGCCGGATGCGGAACGCGCGGCGTCGCCGATCCCGGTGCCGTCGTCGGTGATTCGCAGCGAAAATCGGTTCTTCGTCACCGTCAGATAAATGGCGACCGCCGTTGCCCGCGCGTGCCGCGCCGTATTGGTCAACGCTTCTTGGGCGATTCGATACAGGTGACTCGCGGTGGTTTCATTCAACGTCAGATCTTGCGAAACTTCCGCCTGAAAGTACGCATCGAACCCATACAAATCGCGGCTGCGGTCGGTCAGCGCGCGCAGCGCGCTGCTCAAGCCCTCGCCGTCCTTATTCACCGGCAGGAGACCCCGCGCCAGCGCACGGGCCGTGTCGATCGACTGATTGACCAGGGTCACGATCTCGTTCACCTGGCCGATGGAGTCGGGGCACTGTTTCTGAAAGCGTGTCGCCAGACCGCGCAGCATCAAAGCAACTCCGGTCAGCTCCTGTCCCAGGCCATCGTGCAGGTCGCGCCCAATCGCCTGCCGCTCGCGGTTGGCGACGTCCAATATTTCCTGTTGCAGGCGTCGTTGCTCGGTGATGTTGCGCACCGTGATGGAAATGCCGGTGCCATCCTCGCGCACCAGGACCGCGCGGCTCTCGAAGTATTCGGTGGCCGCCGCTGATTTGCATTCGAACTCGTAGGTTACCGGCTCGGCGCTCACGAGAACTCCGCGAAGCTTGGCGATGGCGGCATCGCGCTCAGCTTCCGGCAACAATACGGAAATGTCCTGCCCGACGATCTGGTCGATGCTCATTCCCTGCTCGTCCCGGTTGATGAAGCGAATGCGCAAATCCGCGTCCAACAGGATCAGCGTATCCGCCGTATTGTCCGTCGTGATGCGCAGAAGCTCTTCGGAACGCCGCAGCCGCGCCTCGGATTCGTGGCGCTCCGTGATGTCCTGAGTGACGCCGACCAGACCGCTGGGCTGGTTTGCCGCGTCGAACAGGGGCCGGGCCACGGCGGCATATGCCCGATACTGCCCGTTGTGCGATTTGAGCCGGAACTCCTGGTGCACTTCCCTATGCTGCTCGAATGATTGATCGATGGCGCGGCGCACCGCGAGCCGGTCCTGCGGGTGCACGCGCGACAGCAGTTTCTTCATCCCCGGGAAAGCTCTCGGCAGGTTCTCCGCCAGATCATCCATTGCAAATTCGAGCGTATCTGTCGCGCGGTTCCACCGCCACGCATGCATATGCGCCATGTTCATCGACAGCTTGAGCCAGTCGGTGCTGTTCTCGAGCGCGATTTGCGCCAGCTTCTGCACCTGTATGTTCTGCACCGAGCCGAGTGCTCGAAAGGCGCGTCCGTCCAGCTTCTCCATCTGCCCGATGACATGCACCCACAGGCGCTGATTCTTGAGGGTCAGGATCTCGATCTCGACGTCCAATCTACCATCCGTCGCTTCCGCCGCCTTGATGGCGTCGTTGAGCCTTTGTTTCGAATCAGGCGGGCATTGCGCCATCATGGAATGCCAGGTAACGGCAAACTCCTCGCGTTGCGTCTCGTAGATGCTGTACATCTGATCGGTCCACTCGAGCTCGCGAGTCGCGTAGTTGTACTCCCACCCGCCCATCTTGGCGGTGCCCTGCGTTTCGTCGAGCAGGTTGGTGAGCCGCTTGATTTCCGAGACGTCCACGGCGCACCCGATGGCGCGTATGGGGCCGCCCTCGGTGCCGCGTTGGATGAGCCCGCGCTCCAGCAGCGAGCGATAGTGGCCGTGCGCATCGCGAATCCGGTAGGTTGCGGTCCAGCCGCGAGCGCTGTTCAGTGCCGAGGCCACTTTGGCCTCATAGGCCGCGGCATCCTGTGGATGGATCCTCGCCGACCAGGCGCCCTCGGCCTGCAGTTCGCGGGGGTCCATTCCGAGTACATCCTGGACACCGCGGGAGCGGTGCACCACGCCCTCGCAGAGATCCCATTCAAAGATGATCCCACTCACGGCATCCGCGGCGAGCCGGAACACCTCTTCGCGCTGCGCGAGCGTGTATTCGGCTTCCTTCCGGTCGGTGACGTCGCGCCCATTGACGACGACGCCGTTGACCAGGGGATTCTCGAGATCCGACACCCAGCTCGATTCCAGCCAGCGGTACGAGCCATCCCGGTGGCGGACTCGATACTGGTGGGTGAAGGAACTCGCCTTCCCCGAGATCAATTCGGAGTACTTGGAGCGCAGGTCCTCGAGGTCATCCGGGTGGATGAACTCGAATATCTCATTCGAGCGGCGCTCCTCGGCGGAATAGCCCAGGGCATTGGTAATGCCGCCGCTGACGTACTGCCACTTTCCATCGCTGCCCGCGATGCTGATGATGTCGCGCGCATGTTCGGTCAGCGCCATCAGGCGACGCTCGCTGCCATCGATGGTGCTCTCGTTGACCTGGCTCTCAGCCACTTCCAGCGAGAGGACGGCGGCGCCCACGATGCCCGTCTCATCCTCGAGCGGCTGGACGTCGACCTCAAACCAGCGCGTCGGCGCTCCGGGCGTCTTCACCTCAATCGCCTCGTCGCGGAAATGGATCCCCTCCAACGCGCCGATGAAGGCCTCCCGCGGCACCGCCGACGTCGGCGCCAAGGCCAACGCTGAATAGCCCAGCATCTGCCGTGGCGTGGTGCCCGCCGTCCGGGCCGCACCGGCGTTGGCGTAGGTAATCGTCAACTCCTTGTCCAAGATCAGCAGGTCCAGAGGCAGCTGTTCGATGGCCGACAAAACAGCCGGTTCGGGGAACGACGCGAAGGACGACGGTTCGGTAAAGGTGAACATCACCGTCTGTTGCAGCGGAGCCGACGCCACCAGTTTCAATTCCGTTGAAATGGTCACCTTCCCGTGGGGAAAGCGCCAAGTCAGCGTGCGGCTGATACTCGGTGTTTCCACGGACAGAGAATTCAGGGCTACTTCGACCGTCGGATCCGTGGGAGATGCAAGCAGCGAGTACAGCGAGCAGTCGATCAAAGAACCCGCATCGGGATTACCGAGGACGCAGCGCCGCGCGGCCGAATTGGCCAATACGATGGGTAAATGCCTGGCACGCGTATCAACGACGAGGACTGCTTCCCGCAGTGCGTCGAAAATCGCATCGGTTAATGGGCGCGTCGCGCTGCTCGCCAGGCGCACATAATCCGGAGATGTAGCCATCCAATGCCCCTCCGGCCGGATCTCATCTGAGATCCTCACGTCAAGTTATACCCCCTTCATATCGCGTCCGCATATCCCCAACCCGCAATATACGGGATTCCCCGATGTCATTAGGGTGATGGCGCCAAATTGCGCAGAAAGGCGTGGGAAATACCGTAATGCGACATGTCTGAAGGCCAACCGTAGAAACGGAACAAACAGGGGCGCTCTGGGGCATGTAAACCGATTCAGGGGATCGCTGTCAGGGCGCATCGCCGTGGTTCGGGGTCATTCTTGGATAGGTCTTCGATGGGCACGGACCCAAGGTCAGTCCGTCACCGTGGTTATGTCATTTGCGAAATAGGTCGTCCAGCGCTGACTTGGAGCGCGCCAGTTCGGCCGTGTCTTTGGCGACGTAGGCGCCCGCTTTTGGTTTGAAGTGGTCGCAGAAATTGGCCTCATCTTTCTTACGCACTTCCTCCGCGGTCGGCTCCTTGCAATGCTTTGCATAGCTGACGTCGTACTCGACGCATAGCTTGCAAACGTGGAGTTCAGCGTTGCACGCCTTGCAGACGTCGAGCCGGCGCAAGGGCAAGCTCAAGGCTGCCAGTGATGCTCCACAGCGCCAACAGACGAGATTGTGCGACATGACCCCAGCCACTCAATATGTAGAAATCCATGCGATTTGACGCTTCGCATTTCCAGCCAAAGCAATTAGGCTCGATGCATGACCATATATGCACGGACCTAATGCTCCTGCGGCCATCGATCCGTCCCGGTCAGGCAACCCCGACGCCATCGGGTATTGTTGCCGGATACTGCGCGGCCCGATGATATCGTTTTTTACCATTCAATGAATAGCAATGGTCGGCGTCAGCTGGGCTCGACGGACCCTGTCAAAGGCGCAACGGTGAGCGCGCTCGAGCGGGTATTGGACCCGTTGCTGGAATTGTTGTTTGACGCGGGAGTCACCGTGCAGGAGTTCAACCGGATAGCCCGGAACAGAGCCGTCCGCATCGCGACCAAGCGCGTCATCAAGGAGAGCGGCCGCGAGAGTAAGTCTCGCGTGGCCATCGTGACGGGCCTTCCGAGATCCGAGGTCACCAGGATATTGGGTTCGTCGGATTCGGCGGCGAACGCCATGCCGGACCAACATCCCGCCAGACGTGTCCTTGCCGCCTGGCACGACGATTCTCGCTTCCTGGCTCCAAACGGCGATCCGGCGGTACTCCCCATATTCGGGAAGAAGCGCAGCTTCGAACATCTGGTGCAGCGGTACGGAGTAGGCATTCCCGTACGCGCCATGTTGGATGAACTCATGCAGTTGGATGCGGTGGAACGCCTCGAAGACCAAAAGGTCAGGGCGAAATCCCGGGTACCCATCATGACGGGGTTCACGAACCGCTCCATCACCGCCGTCGGAGAACGAGGCAGAGACCTCTTGGAAACGCTCACCCACAACGTGCGGCGAAGTTCACAGCCGTTTTTTGAGGCGACCGCCGTGATCGACGACGGCGATCTCGAATTGGTCAACTTCGTGCGGCGAGAGATTTCCGATCAAGGAACGAATTTCATCAACGCCGCTACCTCGTTGTTGAATCGCTCGCAAGTCAAGCGCAGTTCGAAAGGCGCAAAACCATCGAAGACAGTTCGACTGGGGGTAACCGTCTACTATTTTCAGGAAGAATCACCGAGCAATGACGAACCAACCGGGGTTGAAACTCACAGCCGCCGTAAGAATCTTCGGCGACAATCCGGGAAGCCGCAAAAGCCGGAATCCAAATGATCGTCGGAGCAATCAATGGCGCGTCGTAAACCAGCCAATCCCCCGAAAATAAGCCCCGGCTTCGATCTCAACCAACAGGGAGCGAATGCGCTGTTGGCAGCGACGTTCGACTTTTTGTGCAGGAATAATATTCCGAAGAAATCAATACAAGATTTTGCTCGAAGGTATCCGACGCAAAATCAACGTGGTCGATATACACGCGTCTATAAAGAGTTGGAACTCGCACAGGAACACATGGGCCGAATCATGGGTACATGGTTCTCACATCCCAAGTTTTTAGACGGCTCCGGTCGCCCTCTACCGCTGACTGCGGGTAAGGGCGCGAATTCGATTGCTCATCTAGTCCGCGTCTCCGGTGCAAAAATCCAATACACAGCAGCCATCCAGTTCATGCGGCAATTGGAGCAGCCCCCATTTGAACCGGACACAGTCGCCTAAATAGGAGCCTAGGCGTACGCCTAGTGATACGACTATGTCTACGAATGCTGATCGAGTCGAAGTATTTGCCGGGATCCAACGCCGGCGCC
>JAXDQI010000304.1:0-10769 GCA_034667965.1 Gammaproteobacteria bacterium | reverse complement strand
ACATTCCCTTGGACAAGTCCAAGCTTTCCAACTGGAAGAATCTCGATCCGCGCATCTTGGCGATCCAGGCCGCCTACGATCCGGGCAACCGGCACGCCATACCGTATCTTCATTCGATCAACGGGTTCGCGTACAACGTCGACATGGTCGAGGCGCGCATGCCGGACGCGCCGGTGGAAAGCCTCGACATGCTGTTCAAGCCGGAAATCGTGTCCAAGTTCGCCGATTGCGGGGTGACATTTCTCGACTCCGCGGAAGACGTGCTGTTGTTGGCGCTGAACTACCTGGGAATCGACCCCAACACCACGCGGCGCGAGGACTACCAGGCCGCCGAGGCGATGTTGATGAAAGTGCGACCGTTCATTCGCTCATTCGATTCAGTGGAGTACATCAACGGCCTTGCCAACAAGGAGGTTTGCGTCGCGATGTCATATTCCAGCGATTACGCGCTGTCGCGCGCCCGTGCTCGCGCCGTCGGAGTCAATCTCAACCTGGCGTTTACCGTGCCGAAAGAGGGCGCCAATGAGAATTTCTTCTCGCTGCTCATCCCCAAGGGCGCGCCGCATCCCGAAGCCGCCTACCAATTCGTGAATTTCATCCTGCGGCCGGACGTGATCGCCGACATCAGCAACTCGATTTATTACGGGAACGACAATATCGCCTCCCGTCCCCTGGTCGACGCGCGTATCCTCGAGGATGTCACACTGTATCCCACTCCCGAAATGGAGGGCCGGCTGTACAAAGCTGCGGAGGCGGGCGCGGCGACGGAACGCATCCGCACCCGCACGTGGACCCGGATCAAAACCGCCCGATGACCCAACGAACCCGTACCGAATGAAAGAGGCCTGCAATGAACACCGGCACCGGAAGAATCGTCAGTTTCCAGCGCATGGAGGACGGCACCCGCGAGGACTACGAGTTCCTGGATAGATCCGAACGCGAATACGCGCTCGGCCTTCCCGACACCATTTTAGGCGCCCTCAGCAAGCTGGACCACACGCTTCAAGGATACCCATTGAGCCGTCTCGAGCATTCCCTGCAGACTGCGACACGCGCGCTCCGGGACGGCGCCGATGACGAACTCGTCGCGGCAGCGCTCGTCCACGACGTCGGCGATGAACTTGCACCTTACAACCATGCCGAGATAGCCGCCGGCATCCTTCGGCCGTACGTGCGACCGGAAGTGACCTGGATCGTCGAACAGCATGGGCTGTTCCAATCGTACTACTACGCCCACCACACCGGCGGCAGCCGCGACGGGCGTGATCGATTCCGCGATCATCCCTGGTATCAGGCTTGCCGGGACTTTTGCGCGAACTGGGACCAGTGCTCCTTCGATCCCCGCTATGAATGGCAGCCGCTCTCGAGCTTCGAGCCTTTGATCCGGAAAATTTTCACGCGCCCGCCGCACGATCCACGGTACGTCGGGGGTGCTACCTCATGACAGGCTCCTGGATGACTCCTAGGGGTTCTGTTCGGCTATCTGTGCGTCGGCGAGGCGCCGTAGGTCCGCGCGGCGCATGAGATAGCCCGCCAACAGGATGCAGGCACCGACCAGGCAGATGATGAGGCTGGCGAGGGCATTCACGTCGGGGCTGACGCCGAGTTTGACCTTCGAAAAAATCACCATCGGCAGCGTGCTGGCGCCGGGACCCGAGACGAAGCTCGAAATCACCACATCGTCCAGCGACAGGGTGAAGCTGAGCAGCCAGCTCGACGCGAGGGCGGGGGCGATGCCGGGCAGCGTCGTATCCATGAAGGCGCGGACCGGGCCTGACCCTAAGTCCATGGCGGCCTCTTCCAGCGAGCGGTCCGCGCCTTGCAGCCGGGATTGCACCGTGATGGTCACATAGGCGGTACAGAACGCGATGTGCGCGATGACGATGGTCGTAAAGCCGCGATGCGGCCAGCCTAAAAGATTCAGCATCGACACGAACAGCAGCAGCTGGGTGATGCCGGTGATGATCTCGGGCATCACCAGCGGCGCGTTGACCATGCCGGTGAGCAGCAACCGGCCGCGGAAGAGCCTGAATCGCACCAGCGCGATTGCCGCCAGCGTCCCGAGGATCACCGCTCCGGTCGCAACCACCACCCCGATCTGCAGCGACAGCCACGCGGCATCGAGTATCTGGTCATTGTGCAGCAGCTGCGTATACCAACTCGTGGAGAAACCGCCCCAGACGCTGACGAGTGCGGACGCGTTGAACGAATAGGCGATGAGAACCACGATGGGCACGTAAAGAACCGCGATGCCGATGCATAGCACCGAGATCAGCAGCGGCGGGACGCGCTCCCGCACCTCAAGACTCCATCTGTTTGGTGCTGTAATGCTGGTAGAGAGCAATCGGTCCGACCAGCAGCACCAGGAAGACGATGGCGACGGCGGACGCCACCGGCCAATCGCGGTTGCCGAAGAATTCATCCCAGAGCACGCGGCCGATCATCAGATTGTTGGGGCCGCCCAACAGGGTGGGGATCACGAATTCGCCGATGGCGGGGATGAACACCAACATGGAACCTGCGATCACTCCGGGCATGGACAGCGGCAAGGTCACGTCGACGAAGGTGCGCCAGGGCGGACTTCCCAGGTCCGCCGCCGCTTCGAGCAGGGAGCGGTCCAGCTTTTCCAGGGTCGCGAACAGCGGCAGAACCATGAACGGCAGGTACGAATAGATGATGCCAAGGTAGACAGCGAGGGTGGTTCGCATGATCTGCAATGGGTGATCGATGACACCCAGCCACAACAGCGCCGAATTGAGCAGGCCGGTCTCGCGAATGATCCCTTCGAGCGCATACACCCGCAGCAGAAACGAGGTCCAGAACGGCAGAATGATGATGAGCAGCAGGACGCTCTGCGTGCTCTTCGAGGTCCGGGCGATGGCGTAGGCCATGGGATAGCCCAGCCCTAAGCAGATGAGCGTGGAAAAAAACGCTGTCTTTATCGAATAAAAATAGGAAAGGCCATACACTTCATCGGTGAATAAATACTTGAAATTGCCGAGGTTCAACGTGGCGTGGATGTGCCAATCCGGGGTGATCGATAGTATGTCGGTGAAGGGGGGCACCCGCACAGCGGTGTCGGCGAAGCTGATTTTGAGCGCGAACGCGAACGGGATGAGGAAAAACACCAGCAAGAACAGCAGCGGCGGCAGGATGATGAGCCACTTGCCATGTCGTTTCAGCCAGTTATTGCCGCCCGGTGTGTCGCGGGACTCGATCCCGACCGTTGTCACGGTGCCGCGGTCCATGCCGGGACGCCGCGCCGCGTGCAGGGGCGGCCGCGCGTGAGCACGCGCAAGAAGAAGCCCTCGCCGCGGCAGGGCGCACTGCGCGCGCGCGGCGGCCGTAGCCGGCAGCGCCAGCGCTTGATCGACGCCTGCATTTCGGCGCTGCACATATTCGGTCCATCGCGGACGACCGTGGAAAAAGTCGTGGCCATCGCGAAAATGTCACCTGGCATTGTCAGATTCTACTTCGACTCCAAAGCCGCGATGCTGGTCGCATCCCTGCAATTCCTCGCCGCCGAATTCGAGGAGCGGCTCCTGATACCCGTCGCTGAACTCAAATCGAGCCCGGTCGCCGCACTCGAATTGATGGTTGATCTATATCTCGATCCGGACATAGCCAGCCCCCGCAAGGTTTCTGTTTGGTACGCGTTCTGGGGCGAGGCGAGTTCCCGGCAGGAATACTACGACATTTGCGGACAGAAGGACGAGAGCTTCGCTGCGTTGGTGCGCGAACTGATCGAGAGATTGATCGCCGACACGTCCCGGACGCATCTGGACCCCGACGGAATTGCGCTCGGCCTCATCGGCGTCCTGGAAATCTTGTGGCAGGACTTCGCGTTCCGCACGGAAGGCAACATCGACCGTGTCGCCGCCAAGAGGCGGTGCATGTCCTATCTGCGTTCGGTATTTCCCGGCCAATTCCCTTCCGCCGGCGAGCGGACTGCGCGCCCGGCGATCGCCGCCGCCCATTTCCTGCGATCGCCGGGATGGACCTACGACGATGCAAGGCTTCATGCGGTGGAGCGCGACACGCTGTTTGAAGGCGCATGGACGCTGGTGGGCCATGAAACCGACATTCCGCGCGGCGGGGACTTTCTGACGCTCGACACCGGTGTCGAGCGGGTCTTGATCGTTCGCGACTCATCGGGGGCGGTGCATGCGTTGCGCAACAGCTGCCCGGAGTCGCCGCACGCGCTGGTCGCGATGCGCCGCGGACGATTCGACGCGGGAATCGAGTGCAAGCTCCATGGCTTGAAATTTTCGCTGGACGGGCGGGCCCGTCGCGGAAACGCGCACGCGGATTTGACCGCCCTCCAAGTGTCGTCGGTGTCCGGACTGTTGTGCGCCAAATCGCCGGGTCCCGAAAGATCCGCCGACGGCGACCGGGGCCCTCATGGGTGGGCCGGCACGGAACCGCCGCTGGGTTTGATGGGCCTGGACCTCCCCGTCGAGGTCTCAGTCGCGGCCGATTGGAAAACGGTGGTCGAACAGTGGCTGGAGTCGCCGCCGAATGTGTCGCCAAGCCCGGCCGAGGATTCCATCCTCTGGCATGCCCCCCCCTTGAACGCCTCGGCGTGGAGTGGGCGCCTCTATCTCCGTCTGACCGGATGCGTTTCGCCGGTCGCCTGGCGACGGCAATTCATCGCACCGAATCAGCTGGTCGAATTGCGCCCTGATGGAATGTCCGTGATTCAAGCGGTGCCGACGGCACCCGGCCGCTGCCTCGTACGCCGGCTCGATTACACCGTTCTGCCGCCGGAGGATGGCGCGCGCGCGGTCCTCTATCTGGTCCGGCGGCTGGCTCCGTTCGCGCGGAGGACGACGCTGGACGTGGCCGAATCGGTTCAGCGGGGCATGATCGATTTCGGCTATGAAGTCGCGGCCGGCGGCGGTGGCTCGCCCGCCGTCGACTGGTTCCGTCGTCGGCTCGCGGCTCGAATCACCCTGGGCTGAAATGCAGAGGCGCGGCCGGGAGTCTGAACTCCGGTATCCGCGCCCGCAGCAGATTGTGGAATTCGAGCATGCAACCCTCGAGCCGGGACAATGGGCCGGGCTGGTAGCTGCTCGATGCGAGTCCTCGCTGCACGCGCGCGCACAACCACTTGTCTTCATTGTTGACGGATGTGTTGATGCGGTTGCTCAAATAGCGTGCCGCGCGCAGTTCCCGCGCCGCTCCCGGCAAACCGAACACCGCGCCGCGAACGATGCATTTTCCGGGACCCGCCGGCAGTACCTGGAAAAAATCCATCTGGTCGGGAAACACATCGATACCGAGATTCGGCAGCGCGCTGTAGAACCGCCAGCAACGGCGCAGCTTCTCGGGCAGATGGCCGGCCGCCCGCCCGATCAGCGATTGATACAGCCCTTCGGACCAGCGTGACGAGCGCGTTTCGCGCAGCCAGCTCAAACCCCGCGCCACACCGGGAACCGTGGCCTGATCGTCGTAGTCGGGAGTGAACATGCGGTACAGACCAGGGTGTCCGATGGGCACATGATACGACTCGAGGTAATTGTCCATCGCGATTTTCCAATCGACGTTCCAGACATCCGAGGAAATGGGACCGAGCGGCACCATCTCCTCCAAGCGATAGGGCGCCAATTCCTCCCCGAGGCTGCCCCAGGTGCGCGACACCGGCGGCGGTGCGCCGAACTCGGACTCGGGCGCGAGGCAGACGAAGACGAATCCGAACGCGATGTCGGTGCGAACGGTGCGCAGACCGTGTTCCGCGCGATCCAGGCCCGGGAAACTTTCCCGCACCGGCATGCCGATGAGGCCGCCGTCGTGACGATAGGTCCAACCGTGGTAAGGGCAGGTAATGGTTGCGGGGCAGTTTCCCGCGCCATCCAGCAATCTCGCGCCGCGGTGGCGGCAGACGTTGTGAAACGCCCGGATGGATCCGTCGCGGTCGCGCAGCACCACGACGCTCTCGGGGCCCAAATCGAAGGTCTCGTAGTCGCCCGCCCTCGGAATCGAGTTGACGTGACAAACGATCTGCCAGCTCGGCATGAGAATTCGCTGCTGTTCGAGGAGCGTCAGCGCCGGATTGTTGTACACCCATGCCGGCAGGGCGCGCGGCAAGCCGGTTCCAGTGGCGTCGTCGAGCCTCATCGCGGGCAGGCTGTTCATGGCGGATTCTCGGTCGCGACTATATGAGCGTTTAATTTACGCTCAACACCTGGAGCTTGGCAAGTCGGGACAAATAGTGGTAAAGACAGCGGAAAAATAGCCAATTGAGCGCCCGGCGGAGAGGCTTCCGCAGCGGCGCTGCACCAAACTATATGATCATATAAAATACGTGGACGCACCAATCGCTAAGATGGTAGGGTCGCACCCCTAGCTAACGAGCGGAGGGGACGCCATGGCCAGGAACCTGACCAAGAACAACGCACATTTCGCGCGCGCCGTGCAACGGCTGCCGCTCGGTGTCGCTTCCAATTTCCGCTACTGGGGCGAAGACCGCACCATCTACGTGAAACACGGGAAGGGTGCTCGCATCGTCGATCTGGACGACAACATGTACGTGGACTACCGCATGGGCTACGGGCCCGCGATTTTGGGCTATGCCGACGAGCGCGTCGACGCCGCGGCGCGCGACGGCATGTCGGTCGGTGGTGTTTTCGCCTTGTCGACCGAACGCGAACTCAAGGTCGCCGAGCGCATTTCGAAAATGGTGCCGGCGGCGGAACTCGTGCGCTTCTCCAATTCAGGCACCGAAGCGGTCATGGCGGGACTGCGCCTTGCGCGGGCTTACACGGGAAAGGACGACTACGTGATCCTGGAGGGTGGGTACCACGGGTTGTTCGATGCAGCCATGTGGTTCACCCCCATGGACAAATGGTCGCAGATCGGCGACCCGGAAGTGAAGCCCTACAGCGAAGGCGTGCCGATCAGTACGAAGAGCTTCGCGCACTTCGTTCAGGCAAATGACGCGAATCAATTGGAAGACGTGTTCAGGCGCCACGCGCACCGAATCGCGTGCCTGCTGATCGAGCCCATCATGGGCAACTGCCTCGGGATCGCGGCCGAGCCCGAATATCTTCGCGCAGCCCGCGAGCTGTGCGACAAGCACGGCGTGGTGCTGCTGATCGACGAGGTCAAGACCGGGTTCCGCGTGGCCCGCGGCGGCGTCCAGGAACTCTACGGCATCAAGGCGGACCTGTGCACGTTCGCCAAGGCGCTGGGGAACGGGTACCCCATTTCCGTGCTCGCGGGGCGCGAGGACATCATGCGCAAGATCGGGCGCGGAGTCGCCCACGGCGGCACCTACACGGCGCATTCGGTGTCGCTCGCGGCCGCCGAAAAGTGTCTCGAGATTTTGGACGAAACCGATGCCCTCGAACGGATCGCCGACTACGGCACGCGGCTGCGTTCAGGGATGCGCGCGGTCCTGGCGGCGCGCGGGATCGCACACAGCTTCGTCGGCCATCCGTCCATGAGCGGTCTGTACTTTTCGCAGGAGCCGCCGCGAAATTACCGGGCTTGGAAGAGCAGCGACTACTCCTTCTACGATGCCATGGCCCGGGTGCTGCACGACGAGGGTGTGCTGTGCGAACCCGACTCCCGCGAACCGTGGTTCGTCTCCGCGGCGCACGATGAGTCCTGTCTCGCGGATACCCTCAAGGCATTCGAGATTGCGGTCGACGCCACATTGCGGGCCGGCGACGCCGAAGACGCTCCGGCCAGGGTGCCGGGCCGGTGAGCCTCGACGCCATCATCGTCGGCGCCGGCCACAACGGACTCGTGGCGGCCTGCTATCTGGCCCGCGCCGGCCTCAAGGTGCAGGTGCTCGAGCGCAACCCGTTCATCGGCGGCGCCGCCGTCAGCCGCAAACTCTATCAAGACTTCACCTACTCGAACTGTTCCTACGTGTGCAGTCTGCTGCGTCCGGAAATCATGCGTACGCTGGAACTCCCCAAGTTTGGTCTGCAGGTCATTCCGTACGAAGGCGGGTGCACCATGATGCAGGGGGGCGGCCATCTCGCGGTGTACGACAATCACGATGCGCTGCGCCGGGAGATCTCACGGCACTCCAAACGCGACGCGGAGGCCTATGATCGATACTCGCGGGACGTCATGCGCCAGTGCAAGTTCATCAAGCCGCTGTTGATGCGCGAGCCGCCCGATCCCACGTCCTTCAAACCGCGCGACCTTCAGGAGCTGCTGTACCTGGGCAGGCGCTTTCATGGGTTGGGCGAGGAGCGGATGTACGACACGCTGCGCTTCTGGACCATGAGCGCCGCCGATTTCCTCGATGAATACTTCGAGAGCGAAATCGTCAAGGCGCATTTTGCGGGCAGCTCCATCATCGGCACGGCCTTGGGGCCGCGTTCGCCGGGCACGGCGTATGTCCTGCTGCACCACTACATGGGCGACATCGACGATACGGTGGGCGCCTGGGGGTTCGCGCGCGGCGGCATGGGTGCGATCAGCAACGCGCTCGGCGCATCGTTCCAGGCAAGCGGCGGCGCCATCCGCGTCGCCGCGCCGGTGGCGCAGATCCTGGTGAAGAACGGCCGCGCATCCGGCGTATTGCTCGACGACGGGGAGGAGATCCACGCGCCGCTGGTGCTGTCGAACATGGATGTGCGCCGCACTTTTTTGAAGTCGATGGATGCGAAGGATCTGCCCGACGAATTCTTGACTCAGGTGAAGAATTTCAAGATTCGCGGGTCGTCCGGCAAGCTCAATATCGCGCTCGACGGCCTGCCCCGCTTCCCGGCCATACCCGACGGAAGCCCAAGCACCCGCGGCGACATGCATGTCACGGACACCATCGAGATGATGGAGCGGGCGTACGACGACTGGAAGGAGGGACGCTGGTCACGGGCCCCGTACATCGACATGCTGATCCCGTCCCAGATCGATCCGTCCATGGTTCCGGACGGCAAGCACTACATGACGGTTTTCGTGCAGTACTGTCCCTATGCGCTCGCCGACGGCGAGTGGAATGCCGAGAAGCGGCGCGCGTTCGGCGACACCGTCATCAACACCATCGCGCAGCACAGTCCCAACTTCAAGGATTTGATTCTGCATGCGGAAATCCGCACGCCGTGGGACATCGAGAACGAAGTGGGGCTCACCGAGGGCAATATCTTCCAGGGCGAGTTGACCATGGACCAGCTGCTGTTCAACCGTCCCATCCCGGGTTACGCGCAGTATCGCTCGCCGGTGCGCGGTGTCTACATGTGCGGTTCCAGCACCCATCCCGGCGGCGGCGTGATGGGCGCGCCGGGCGCCAACGCCGCTCGCGCGGTGCTCAGGGATCTCGGGAAGGCGCACTGACCGATGGCGCAGCAATCATCACCGGCACGGTACGATTTCATTGTCATCGGCGGCGGCCACAATGGCCTGGTCTGTGCTGCCACACTGGCGCGTGCCGGCCGACGCGTGCTCGTCGTCGAGGCGCAATCCCGGGTCGGCGGTGCCGCCGGCACCCGGGAATTCGCGCCCGGATTTCGTGTGTCGTCATGCGCGCATCTGTTGCATCTCATGCCGGCCGATTTGGTTCGCGACCTCGCGCTGGGCTCGCACGGCCTGGAATTCTCGGCGCAGGGCATGCCGACCACGGCGCTGCGACCCGGCGGCATGCCGCTGACGGTGAATCAAGCCGGTTTGTCCGGCGCCGATGCCGGCGCCTACGCCGCATATACGGAGCGGATGCGCCGATTCGCGCGCGCGCTCGTGCCGCTCTTCGGCAAAGCGCCCCCGCGGTTGGGCACCACCGATTGGTCTGACCGCTGGGCACTGCTCGGGCTGGGGTGGCAGATCCGGAAGCTCGGGCGGCGCGATATGCGCGAGCTGCTGCGTATCGGCGGGATGAATGTCTTCGACCTGCTGGAAGAGCAGTTCGACTCCGATGCGCTCAAGGGCGCGTTGGGTTTCGATGCCGTGCTCGGCACGAATTTCGGGCCGCGGTCGCCCGGTACGGTGCTGACGTTGCTGTACCGCATGGCCGCCGAGTACGCCGCCGGACCGGCGGCGTTGTCGCAACCCAAAGGCGGCCTCGGCGCAGTGTGCGACGCATTGGCCAAGTCGGCGGCCGCTCTCGGTGCCTCCATCCGCACCGCATCGCCGGTGGCGCGCATTCTGGTGGCTGCGGATCGCGCGGCGGGCGTGGAACTCGAGTCCGGCGAACGCATCGAGGCGGCCGCCGTCGTGTCGAGCGCCGATCCGAAGACCACCTTTTTGAAACTGCTCGGGGCAAATTACCTGGACACGGGTTTCGTGCGCCGCGTGAGCCATATTCGCACGCGCGGACTTGCCGCCAAACTGCACCTCGCGTTGGACCGTGCACCGCAATTCGCCGGCCTGGATCCGTCGTCCGCGAAAGGCCGCTTGATTCTCGCGCCGTCGTTGAACTACATCGAGCGGGCCTACAACCACGCGAAGTACGGCGAATACTCCAGCGCCCCCGCCATGGAAATTACCGTGCCCACACTGAACGAACCGGGGTTGGCTCCGCAGGCCAAGCATGTATTGTCAGCCATCGTTCAATACGCGCCCTATGCGCTGAAGGCGGGTTGGCAGAATGAGCGGCAGCGCTTCACCGACTTGTGCCTGGACGCCCTGGAAGCCACGGCGCCCGGCCTGCGCGGCAGCGTGCTCCATGCGGACTTGCTCACGCCCCTCGATATTGAAAGGGAGTTTCGTATCGAGGGCGGTCACTGGCATCACGGCGAACTGGCCTTCGATCAATTCTTCATGGTTCGCCCCGTGCCCGGAGCCGCTCAGCATGCGACACCGCTGCCGGGTCTCTACCT
>JAXDQI010000303.1:0-5720 GCA_034667965.1 Gammaproteobacteria bacterium | reverse complement strand
CTCGGCAGTGAAGGGCAATCGGGATTCGGGTGGCTAGTCGGGGCCTACGCCAATCAGCTCAACGAGAGTCTCAATGACACGAGTCTCGGGGCCTACGATGATGTGGCGTATGGGACCGGCCTATCGCAGTCCGATACCGTCATCAACAGCGCCTACCGCGCCCGTAACGGCGCGCTTTTCGGTGAGCTCGATGGCGATCTGGCGGGCAACCTGCGCTGGTCGGCTGGCCTCCGCGCCGAGCGTTGGACCGCCGATTACCTGGGCACGACCACCGACTATATTGGCGGCACGGTCACGCCGCAGGCGTTGAATCCCTCTAACAACTTGTGGGGCGGCCACGTCTCCTTGACCTACAAGCTCGACTCGAATCAAGCGGTGTACGCCCAGCTCGCACGCGGCTACAAAGCGGGCGGCTTCAACACGAGCCAAGGGTTGCTGCCGAATCAATTGCTGTTCAATCCGGAATCGGACGTCAATTGGGAGATCGGCTACAAGGCCGACTTGCTGGAGCACCGTCTCACGGTCAACGCCGACGTCTTTTATCTCACGCGGCGCGACGCCCAGATCAAAACCAGCTTCCAGAGCGATCCCACCAATCCCAACGATTTCGTGTACTACACCGGCAATGCTGCGCGCGGCCGTAACTACGGACTGGAGAGCGATGTCGCCTGGCGAGCCAGCGAAGCCGTCACGCTCGGCGGCTCGTTGGGATTGCTCGAGACGTATTTCGAGGATTTCGTGCAACAGGGGGCATCCGGCTCGACGCTGGTCTCCGAGTCGCGCGAGTTGGCAAACTCACCGCACTGGCAGGCCGCGTTGAACGCCACCATCCGCGATCCGCGCGGCGCATTCGCGCGGGTAGACGTAACCGGGATGGGCGCTTATTACTTCGATCTGCCGCCGAATTCGACCCGTTCGCACGCCTATGGGCTTTTGAATGGAAAGCTTGGGTGGGAACAGGAGCGTTGGGCCGCCTATTTGTGGGGCCGTAACCTACTGAACAAAAACTACCCAGTTCGGGGCTTTTTCTTCGGCGACGAACCGCCCGACTTCAACAACAAGCTATACGTCCAGCTCGGCGATCCTCGCACATGGGGTGCAAGCGCCACCGTCAAATTCGGCCGCTAACCGTGTAGCAAGTACCAAACCGCCCCGATCAAACCGCCGATCAGCAAGATCGCCACGGGCAGAAAGCTCAAGCCGTAGCCGAGGCTTCGCTTGGCCGGAACTTTGGCGTAGGCCGCCGCATAGATTTGCCGGCCGGCGAGGTAGATGACGCCCAGTGCCGCCGCCCACAGAGGGTTGAAATATCGGCTGAACAGGTAGATTCCGGGGATGAAACAGACCAACAGTTCCAACGTATTCTGTTGAATTCGGAAAAACGCTCGAATAGTTCATTTCCGGTGGTCGCCGGCGCCTTGACCCCGTACTTGTCGCGCGCGCTTGCCACTTGGAAGCCGAAGAGGATGAACTGAAGAACTGCGAGCACAGTCACGATATCGACATATGCCATGGAGCTTCCTTGGCCTTTGGTGGATTCTAGCACTGTAGCGCCAATTACTTTCCGCCACAGTAGCCACCATGATTTCACCCCGCAGATCGAGTCGCTCCGGCACCCGTGGATATGCCCACCTCGTCGAAATCGACGTCCCCGTCGGGCGGGTCTGGAGGGCGCTGACCGATCCGGGATTGATCCGCATCTGGTCGGGTCAGGAGGCGGAAATCGATGCGCGCAAGGGCGGCCTCTACCGCATCGGCAAACGTCACGCGGGTGGCCGCGAAGCTCATATCGACATCTTCGAGGTCAACCGTCGGCTCAGGTTGATCTATTTGGGCGGTGCGGATATGCCGAGCAGCGACAGCGCGGTGGTCGACGATTTCCTGCTGGACGTTCGCAAAGGCGAGGGCACCGCATCACTCCGAGTGCTGGGATCCGGGGTCTCGGGTTCCAGGGAATGGGACAAAGCCTATGCGCGGATGCGCATGACCTGGGAGCGCCATCTGTCGCGCATCAAGGTCGCGCTCGAAAGTCCGCCCCAACCCAAGAAGCCGCCGCCGGTGCCGAAGGATCCGCCGCTGCCGGGGCTGGACTATTAAAGCCGCTCGAGTCTTGATATCGACGGCCGCGGTGGCATACGCTGCATCAAGGAGGCAGCATGCTGGGATTTCTCTTTCGCGCGGTCATCGTCGCAGTCGGCCTGTGGGTGGCGTCGGTTTGGGTGCGGGGTGTCGATATCGACAGCCCCTCGACGTTGATTCTCGCCGGCCTGTTGCTCGGCATCGTCAACTCCATCATCAGGCCGATCGCCATCGTGCTCACCTTGCCCATGACCATCGCCACTCTCGGTCTCTTCCTGCTGGTGATCAACGCCGGAATGGTGGCCTTGGTCGCGTGGATGCTGCCGGGCATGCACATCGCCGGCTTTTGGTCCGCCTTTTGGACTGCCGTGATCGTAAGTCTGGTGAGCATCATCGGTTCCTGGTTCATCGGCCCCAAGGGTAAGCTCGAAGTCATCGTCAAACGTCGCTGAGACAGGCTCCTACTGCGTCTTCGGTTCGCCGAGCGTCTTGGGATCGGTGAAGCTGCCCCCGGGGATCGTCAATATGGAAACTCCGACGATGATGACCACCATTCCGATGAGCTGGAGGTTCGACAACCGTTCGTGCAGGAACCACCAGCCGAGAAAGGCTGCGATCGCCGGGTTTACGTAAGAGTAGGTACCGATCACCGCGGGCGTGGCGTTGCGCATCAGCCATCCGTAGGCGGTGTACGCCAGGCAGGAACTGACGAACGTCAGATAGGCGAGCGCGATCAACCCCGGCGCGTTGAAGGTCCACCGAGCGGTGTCGCCATGCACCAAGGCTACGGTCAATAGCATGAGGCCGCCGGAGAATAGCTGCATCCCCGTGAACATGAGCGAGCTTACCTTCGTCTCGACGCTGCGGTAATACAAAGTACCGAGGGAGAATGCGAGACAGGCGCCGAGCACTCCCAGTTCGGCCAACAGGCTCGTGCGCCGCAATCCACCATCGGGAACCAGCATCAATGCGGTACCGGCGAACCCGATGCCCAGGCCGAATATCTCCCAGCGCGTCAGCGGGTGACCTCGTGGTCCGAAGACCCCCAAACCCGCGATCCAGAATGCCGCCGTGCCGTTGAGCAGCGCCGACTCGTTGGTCGGAATGAACTGCATCGCCCATGCGTTCACTCCATTGCTCACGAATACCATGAAGAAACCCGTGACCAGAACGTGGCGCCAGTCGATCAGCCGGCGGGGCCACTCATCGCGTCGAAAGATACGCGCCATCAGCGCCAGCAAGCCGCCGGCGGTGAGAAAGCGTACTGCCGTGTACAAGGCGATGGGCAGATGGGTCACCGCCAGCTTGGTGAACAGGAAAGTCGATCCCCAGATGAGATAGACGGCCGCGAGACTCGCAGCGAGCTTCGCTGAATATCGGGGATCGACGCGCATACGATGTCATTCCACATTGCCCATGAGCTTCTTCACGGGGCGGCTGAGGGCGAGCAGGACCGCGCCGAGACCCATCGAAAAATACACGATATGCATGTATTGACCCGGCATGGCGGCGATGTGCTTGTCGTCGAATTCGCCGGCGATCAAACTTGCCACGAGATTCCCCAGCGAAAGGGCCAAAAACCACATGCCCATCATTTGTCCCACGAACCGCTTGGGGGCCAATTTCGTGTAGTAACTCAAGCCCACCGGGCTCAGGCAGAGTTCGCCGAACGTGTGCAGCAAGTAGGTCATGATGAGCCAGTGAGGCAGCACTTTCGAGCCCGCGGCCACCACGCTGGCCGCCGCCGCCATCACCAGAAATCCCGATCCCATGAGCATGACGCCGATGGCGAACTTGGCGGGCGCGGACGGGTTGAGGTTGCGCGCGGCCAGCGCGATCCATGCCCATGCGAAAAACGGCGCAAAGATGAAAATGAAGAGTGAATTGAGCGATTGAAACCAACTGGCCGGAATGACGAAATGCAGCCACTCGAGCGTTCGGTCCGTGTATCGTTCGGCAAACAGATTCAGCGATGAGCCGGCCTGTTCGTAACCTGAAAAGAACAAGGCGCAGCCCACGAACAACACGGCCATGACGACGCCGCGCCTGCGCTCCTCTGACGTCAGGTCGGCCACGAAGAAGTAGTACAGGAAATAGAGCACGGCCATGGCGACGATCACATAGGTGATGACTCGCGCCAGGCCCACCGCATTCACTGGAATGATGCCGGCGGCCACCGCACCCAGCAGCAACGCCGCCGCGCCGACCGCCACCCAGAGCCGCGCCCAGTTGCGGCTGCGGATGGCCGCCGCGTCGGCGATGAACGGATCGGGCGGCGCATAGGCGCCCGCGCCGTTCAAATTCCGCCGATTGAAAAGGAATTGTACGACGCCGACCCCCATGAACAGGCCGGCCGCCGCGAACCCGGCACGCGCGCCGTATATGACCTGGGCCGCGCCGGTCACCAGCGGCCCCAGAAAGCCTCCGATGTTGATGCCGATATAGAAAATGGTGAATCCGGAATCGAGACGCGCACCTCCTTCCGGGTAGAGGTCGGCGACGATGGCGCTCGCGTTGGGTTTGAGCAGCCCGATGCCGAGCACGATCACCACCAGCCCGATGTAGAACCCGCGCGGTGTGGTCGACAACGCCAGCAGCGCGTTGCCCAACGCAATGGCCACTCCACCGGCGAGGACGGCGCGTTGCGCGCCGATCAACCGATCCGCGATCCAACCGCCGGGGAGCCCCGCCAGATAAGCGGAGGCGGTATACAACCCGTAGATGGCCGCCGCGGTTTTGTCGTCGAGACCGAATCCGCCGGAGGATGCTTCGGTGACCAGGAACAGCACGAGCAATGCCCGCATGCCGTAGTAGGTGAATCGTTCCCACATCTCCGTGAGGAACAGCGTCGCCAAGCCGCGCGGCTGCCCGAAAAAAGTAGCCGCCAAGTCAGGCCCCGGCCCCGCGCAGAATACTCAGACAGGCTCCCTGGGCTCGGAGTGTTCCGCGTCCTCTTTGGCGCGCGCCGCTATCTTTTCCTTGAGCAGAAGACCCGCCATGACGATCCCGATCTCGTACAGTAAATACATCGGCACCGCCATCGCGCTCTGCGACACCGCATCGGGCGGCGTCACGAACGCCGCAAAAATGAATATCCCGAGCAGGACGAAGCCGCGGTTCTTGCGCAATGTGGTGATCCTCACGAAGCCGGTCCAGACCAGCAGCACCGTCGCGACGGGCACTTCGAATGCTGCGCCGAATGCCAGCAACAGGACCATGACGAAGTCCAGATAGCTGCCCATGTCCGTCATCATCTGCACGCCGTTCGGCGTGGTCGCGACGAAGAAGCTCAGCATCACCGGGAAGACGACGTAGTAGGCGAACGCGGCTCCCAGATAGAACAGGAGCACGCTCGAAATCAGCAGCGGGACCGCCAGTTTCTTCTCATGCCGGTATAGGCCGGGTGCGACGAATGCCCAAGCCTGGTAGAGCACGAAGGGAATCGCGATGCCGATCGCCAGCACCAGCGCCAGTTTGAACGGCACCGTGAAGGGGGCCACGACGCTGGTGGCAATCAGGGTCGCCCCGGCCGGTAGTTTGCGCTTCAGCGGTTCCGCGACGAACGTGAACAGCTGATTCATGAAGTATGCGCAGGGAACGAAGCAGATCCCCACCGCCAGCATGGCCTTCAGCAACCGGTC
>JAXDQI010000302.1:0-17607 GCA_034667965.1 Gammaproteobacteria bacterium | reverse complement strand
CGCGCACTTGACGAGCCTGCCGCAGGCTCCTGAAGCTCAGCCGACGCTCTGAACTTCATCAGGGACCGATCCTTCCGATAAATCCCAGGTGCTGACGGTGGCCTCGTAGATCGCGAGTTCAGCGAGCAATTCCTCGAGCGGCTGGGATTTTCCCATGGCGAACCCCTGGCCGTAATCGACGCCGAGATCGGTCATTTTCACGCGCAAATTATCCGTCTCCACATACTCGGCGATGGTCTCCATGCACATCACCTTGGCGAGTTGTGCGATGGCCTTGATCATGGAGTCGGAGCGCGTGTTGAGCACCGAATCGCGCACGAAACTGCCGTCTATCTTTAGATAGTTGACCGACAGGTCCTTGAGGTAGGCGAGGGAGCTCACGCCGGTTCCGAAGTCGTCGAGCGCGAACTGGCATCCCAGATTCTGCAGGGTTCGCATGAAGTCCTGCGCCTTCGCGAGATTGCCGATGGTCGCGGTTTCGGTGAGCTCGAAGCACAGCACGTTGGGCGGCAGACCGGATTTCTCGATTTGATCGATCACGAACGGCAGGAACGACTCATCCTGCAGCGATTGTCCCGAGAGATTGATCGCAAAGCGGGCACTTTCCTCACTCTTCGACTTGTGATGCGTGCCGAGCAGTTCGCAGGCGCGGCGCACCACCCAACGGTCGATCGAGGGCATCAGCTGATAGCGCTCCGCGGAGGAGAGGAATTTTCCAGGCGGTATGATTTCGCCGTGGTCTCCGAGCATGCGGATCAACAATTCGAAGCGCGGCCGTCCGTAGTTTCCGCGCAGCGGCAGAATGGGTTGGGCGTCCAGTCTGAACCTGTCGTTCTCCAACGCCTCCCGCAATTGACCAATGATCAGGATGTCCGTATGGCGCCTGATGATGCTCTGATCGGAATCCTGGAACACTTCCACCCGATTGCGGCCGCGGTCCTTGGCGGCTTTGCAGGCAATTTCCGCCGTCGCCAGCGCATGCGCAAGGGCGTTTCCGGACCGCCCGACCGGCGCCACCCCGAGAGAGGCCGAGACTTCGAAGGCTCCCTGCCCGGCGCGCGGCACAACGGCGGCCACCGCCGCCCGAATGTTCTCGGCGACGGTCGCGGCAACCTCCATTCCCACGTTCGGAACCAGTGCCGCCAGACGATCGCCCGAGATCCGGGCGGAGAGGGATCCGCGTGGCAAGGTCTTCGCCATGCATTCGGCAACGAGGGCGATGACGTCGTCGCCGACGTGCATTCCGAAGGTCTCGTTGATGAGATGCAGCCGGTCGATGTCGAGATAGAGAATGCAGTGCACCTGAGGCGCTTCCGACGATGACAGCAACACCGAGACCTGCCGTTCGAATGCGTGGCGGGTCATGAGTCCGGTGCTCGAATCGTAGTGCGATTGAATGATGACCGTCGCTTTCTTCGCCAGCAACTCCGCGATCCGGGTTTGATGCGAGTCGAAGTCATTCGCGCTGGGAGGATTGAACAGCGCCAGCACTCCCATCACCCGTCCCGACGGATGGCGTACCGGACACGCGAGAATCTTATATGGCGCGGCGCCATTGGTGTCGCCCTTCGAAATGCGGTTCACGACGATGGTGCGCTGCTGCAGCAGCATCCAGGCCATCAGGTGTTGTTGCGCGCGTTGCAGCGCCTCGGCCGCCATGGGCTGACCGCTTCGAGTGAGCGTCAGAACGATACCCTTGTCCGGCACCCACAGCGCCGCAAGGGCGCAGTGCATATGATCCAGGCCGGTTTTGAGGATCAGGCCGAACTCATCGGCGTCGCTCGCGGGAGCCGACTGACGCGAGGACAATTCGAGCATCAAGGACAAGTCGCGCTCGCGCCCGCCGAGATCGTGTTCGCGAGACCCCAGCTGGGAACGCAGCAACAACTCACGCCGCAGGCATTCCAGGGCCGGCTGTATCAGCGGCCGCACGTAAGCGAGCGACCGTGCCTCGGTCTGCTTGCCCGACAAACGCGCGATCATGCTGATGACGCCGAGCAATTCGATATGCTCGCCGCGGACCGCGAACGAATAGACGACGCGATCCGCATCGAGCGTGCGGACGATGCCTGCGAACTCGGTCGCATCCACGAGGGCATTTGAAATCGCCTCCCTGACGATCTCCGCCGCGTCGGCAGAGTCCCCTTCCTCCGAGGACCACACGAGATTGGAAAAGCCGTCGTGCACGACGACGGAGCGGACGCTCGGCATCAGCATGCGGAGCAATCGGCCGTAGGGCTCGAACGAGGCGTCCATGGAAGGATTCTCGGGAGCGTTTACCTTGATATCCGGAGCAGCCGCCATGCTAGCTTTTTTCGGTAACACCGTTTGGATTGAACCTCAATCTGCGGCAAACGGGACGATTCATCATTGATGAGCGTCGCAGTTCGGTGCGCGGGCCGCTCAGGGGAAACACTGTAGTGGACCGCGGAGCGGCCGGTCGTACATTACGAGCATCGCTACTGTGATGCAGGTCCGCGCCGGCGGCGGCGCGCGATCACTCCCAGGAGCAGACGGCCTCCGGGAATCCGGATCAGGCGAAACACGCGCTTCCAGAATCGCTGCGCGTCGGCATCGAAGCTTGGCAACGGCAGGCTGTCATACAGTCGCGCCCTCGGTTCATGGATGAACACGCTCTCCGCCTTGAAATGCCGTACGCCGGCCGGTCCCGTCACCGAGACCATGACACCTTCGGTGCGCCATTCGAATTCCAGGGCGGTGATGCGCATCTCCTCCAGGAGCTTGGACGCTTCGGCCCCCGCGCCGCGCAAATATGCGCGCGCGCCATCCGGACCCTCCGCCGTGAGCTGCCAGAGGCCGGACTTCTGTTTCATCGCGGAAAACGGCCCGGCCAAACTTTGTCGTGTCACGAGTTCCCAATCCTTCGACCGAGTCGGTTAATCTCGCCGGTTCGAAACGAAACGCATCATGGATACAAACATCAAACTACTCCCCGGACAGCGTCTGAGCTCGGGCGGCCGGCCGCGGCTCGATTATGCCGCGGTGGCCGCGCTTGCGTTCCCGTTCATGTTGAACAGCGGCGTGCAAGCCGTGCTCAATGCGACCGACACCTGGTTCATAGGACGCTTGTCGCCCACTGCAACCGCAGCGATCGGTGCAGTTTACTGGCCGGTATTGGTGTTCGTATTGCTATTCGGCGGTGTGGGTCTCGCGGTACAGACCGTGGTGGCGCAGGCCTATGGGGCTGGACGCCATGCGCGCGCGTCGCAGGCGACCTGGACGGCCATCTGGGCATCGATTTTCACCCTGCCCGTGTTCGCGGTGCTCGCTGCAGCCGGCGCCTGGCTGTTCGCGCCTTTCGGCATTCCGCAGGACACACAGCGGCTGGCGCTGGAATATTGGTTTCCCCGCATGCTCGGCGCCCCGCTCGGCATCGCCTTGTGGTCGATTCTGGGATTCTTCAATGGTGTGGGCCGGCCCATGGTTACTTTGCGGGTAACCGCCGGCGTCGCGGTGGCCAACGCGATCTTCAATCAGCTTTTCGTCATCGACCTGGGGCTCGGCATCGCGGGGTCGGCATGGGCGACGGGCGTGGCGCAGTTGCTGGGCGTCGCGCTCGCGCTCGCGGCCTTCCTGAGCAAAGCCGTCCGCGGGCGTTTTTGCTCTCATTTGACCAAACGCCTGCGGTTGCGGTCCCTGGTCGGCCAGGTCAAGCTGGGATTTCCGATGGGCGTGCTCTACGCCGCGGACATCATGGGATTCGCCCTGTTTCAATTGATGCAGGTGCACTCGGGCACGGTGGATGGCGCATCGACGCAGATCGTCATGATGCTGACTTCCTTTTGCTACATGCCGGCGGTCGGCATCGCCATGGCGGGCACCACGCTGGTCGGGCAAGCCATCGGCGCCGGGACCCCGGATTGGGCGGCAAAGGTGGGCAATGGGATCATAGTCATCGCCACGGTGTACATGGCGTTGAGCGGTCTGCTGCTTGCCGCGGCCGGTCCGTGGCTCATGCCGCTGTTTACGAATTCGTCCGAATCCGACGCCCCGCTGGTTGCCGTGCTCGGCTGCCGCCTGTTATGGATCGCCGCCGGGTACCAGCTATTCGACGGGCTCAGTCTGGCGAGCGGAGCATGTCTGCGCGGTGCCGGCGACGTACGGATTCCGTCGCTCATGGTGCTCGCATTGTCATGGGGCTTCTTCGTTCCCCTCGCGCACATTCTGTCGTTCAAACCGGGTTCGGGTTGGGTGGACTGGTTGCCGCAGCTTGGATTCGGTGCGATCGGCGGATGGTTCGCCGCGCTCGCTTACATATGCTCCCTGGGACTCATGCTTTTCTTGCGGTGGCGGTCGGCTGCGTGGCGGTACGTGGTGCTGCCGCTTTAGGATCCGTCCGGGTATTTCGCGTGGACGCTGTGCTACTTTAGCGGCATGCCCCATCGATTCGCGCATGTCGTTCCGCTCATCGCGATATGTGCCGCCGCCCCCATCAGCGCTCTGCCGTTGACCGGCACGCCGACGCCGGTCGCGCAGACCATCAGAGCGCAACACCTTCCCATGGGCGCCGTCAGCTTCGCCATCATCGACCCGGATTCCGGGCGCCTGATCGCCGGACTCAACGTCGACACGCCGCGCAGCCCCGCATCGACCATCAAAGTGGTCACGACATTCGCGAGCCTGGACCTGCTCGGTCCCGCCTATGTCTGGCACACGCGCGCCCTGGTTCACGGCGACATCAAGAACGGCGTGTTGGACGGCGATCTGATTCTTCAGGGCGGCGGCGATCCTTACATGACGCTCGAACGGTGGTGGAGCTTCGCCGGCAGCGTGCGCGCCAAGGGACTGAAATCCATCCGCGGCGATATCATCATCGACAACACGGCCTTCTCACTGCCCGCGGAAGATCCGGCGGAATTCGACGGCCGGCCGAACCGCTCGTACAACGTCCTGCCTGACGCGTTGATGGTCAATTTTCAGTCCGTGGAGTTTCGGGTGGTGCCGAACGAAGACATGCACCGGGTGGATGTCGTCGCGACTCCTGCGCCGGTCAACCTGGTGATCGAGAACCACATCGGCCTCGCGGCCGGGCGGTGCCGAGCAGCGGCCGGGCGCGTGGATTTCGAAGTGGCGTCGGCACGTTGGGACCGGGTGGTCTTCTCGGGCGCCCTGTCGCCGAATTGCGCTCCGCGCAGTTTCACAAGGGTTCTTCTGCGCCCGGCGGACTACGCCTTCGGCACGTTCGTCACACTATGGCGCGAACTCGGGGGTGAATTCGACGGCCGGCTGCGCATCGAATCCACGCCCACCGACGCACAGGACTACGTGAACTTCGACTCTCTCAGCCTCGGCGAGGTGGTACGGCTGACCAATAAATACAGCAGCAATCTAATGGCGCGCCATTTGTTGCTCACCCTGGGCGAAGACCGCTTCGGTCCTCCTGCAACGCTCGACAAGGGCGCGGCCGCCTTGGCCGAATGGAGCCGCGGGCGCGGACTCTCGATGCAGGACGTCGCCATCGGCAACGGTTCCGGTCTGTCGCGCACCACGCACATTTCGGTTCTGCAGATGGGGACGGCCCTCTCCGCGGCTTACCACAGCCGCTACGCGCCCGAATTCATGGCGTCGCTGCCGCTCGCGGGGATCGATGGAACCTTGCGTGCGCGGATGAAGGATTCTCCGGCGGGCTCGGTGCGCCTGAAGACGGGGCACCTGGACGGCGTCAGCGGAGTGGCGGGCTATGTCACCACGCCTGCAGGTAAAACTTTCGTTCTGGTCTCGCTCGTCAACGACTCGCGCGCCGACTCCGGCGCGGCCGAGCCCGTGCACGCGGCGCTCGTGAACTGGATGCAGGCCAACCTTTAGTCCCCGCGTATCCCTATCCCGCCCGTTCCATGTCCCACAGAATCGCGGTCACGTCTTTTCGCAGCCATACGCCGAAGCCTAGGTAACGAAAATTGCGCTTCAGCCGCCGACGGTACCAATCGCCGGCGCGCAGGTGGACCGCGCGATCGGTTCGCGTTCTGTCGCAATTTTCACGCCAGTCTTCGCGGGTCAACGCCGATACGTACAACGCCGCTCGCGTCAACCGCGCCAGGTTTGCGACCGCCCGTGCCGCGTCATGATCATCCAGGTACTGCAGCACGTCGTAGCACACCACCAGATCGCGGGGCTTTAGCGGCACGTAGTCGACCACCGAGCCCTTGGTCCATCCGTAGCGAGCGCAGAGATAATCGCTCGCCTCGAGGCCGACGTAACGGGCTCGCGGCAGCACTTCCTTGAATGGCTCGCGCAGCAAGCCGATGCCGCAGCCGGCATCCATGATGCTGCGGACCGGGATGCCGGTCTGCGCCAGGACGGCCCCAATCAGGCGGGCGCGCACCCGCATCTCACCGGGTGTGACGACGCGGGTGGAGGCGTTCATGTAGAACTTTTTGAAATAGGCGGGACCGAAGACGGTGGCTGGCGGCACGCTCTATTCAACCGTGAGGCTCTTGGCCAAATTCCGCGGCTGGTCGACGTCGGTGCCCTTGAGCACCGCGACGTGATACGCAAGCAGCTGCATGGGCACCGCAAAGATCACGGGCGCCTGAATGGCGGTGACGTTCACGGGCATGCGAATGACGGTCACTCCCTCGGAACTTTCCATGCCCGTTTCGGGATCGGCGAACACGACGAGTTTGCCGCCGCGCGCGCGTACTTCCTGCAGATTGGACTTGAGTTTCTCGAGGAGGTCGTTGTTCGGCGCGACGGCCACCACGGGCATGTCCTCGTCGACCAGGGCCAACGGGCCATGCTTGAGTTCGGCGGCCGCATAGGCTTCGGCGTGGATGTACGAAATCTCCTTGAGCTTCAACGCGCCCTCCATCGCGATGGCATGCAGCGGCCCGCGGCCCACGAACAACGCATGCGCCTTGTCGGCAAAGGTTTCGGCGAGCGCACGGATGGTCTCGTCCAGCTTTAGTGTTTTCTCGACCAGGCCCGGCAATTGAAGCAGCTGCATCACCAGATCGCGCTCGTGAGCGGCATCACGCAGCCGCTGCTTCGCAAGTGCGACGACCAGCATCCCGAGAGCGGTCAGCTGAGTGGTGAACGCCTTCGTGGAGGCAACTCCGATTTCCGGGCCCGCCCGGGTGAGGAGCACGAGTTCCGATTCCCGCACCATGGAGCTCTCGGCCACATTGCAGATGGTGAGCGTCGACCGGTACCCCGCACGCTTGGCATTGCGCAGCGCGGCGAGGGTGTCGGCCGTCTCTCCGGACTGCGACAGGGTGACGAACAGCGTATCCGGGGTCACCACCGGATCCCGATACCGATATTCGCTGGCGATTTCGACCCGCGCCGGCAACCGGCAGATTTGTTCGATTAAGTAGCTTGCCACGAGACCGGCGTGGTAGCTGGTGCCGCAGGCCGCGATGTGAACGGCCCGGACTCCGGCAAAGACGTCCTGCGCTCCCGGACCGAAGGCCGCGTCGAGTAGTCTCGCACCTGCCACCCGTTCCTCGAGGGTTTGCGCGATGGCCCGGGGCTGCTCGTGAATCTCCTTGAGCATGAAGTGACGATATTGGCCGCGCTCGACGGCGTCGGCGGGCAGGTCGCTTTCGCGGACCGCGCGTGAGACCGGCGCGCCCTGGGCGTCCACGATCTTGACGGACTTACGGCGCACCTCGGCGACGTCGCCCTCCTCGAGGAACATGAAACGCCGGGTGACGGGCAGCAGCGCCGCCACGTCGGACGCCACGAAATTCTCGTCGATGCCGAGTCCGATGACGACGGGACATCCGGCCCGGGCGAGCACCACACAGTCCGGATCGCCTTCGGATACCACCGCAAGAGCATAAGCGCCTTGCAGCTCGGCGACGGTCTTGCGCACAGCAGCATACAGATCGGCGGAACCGGCCAGATGATGGTGTATGCGGTGCGCGATCACCTCGGTGTCGGTTTCCGAATCGAAGCTATAACCCAAATCGATGAGTCCGGCGCGCAGCGCCTCGTGGTTCTCGATGATGCCGTTGTGGACGATGGCAATGCCGTCGCGGGACACGTGCGGATGCGCGTTTCGGGTGGTGGGCACACCATGTGTGGCCCACCGGGTATGGGCGATGCCGACGTGGCCGTCGATGGGGTCGGCGGCGAGCGCGGTCTCGAGCGCCTTCACTTTGCCCACCGCGCGAACTCGAGCCAATCGATGCCCGGAGGTCAGCACCGCAAGTCCGGCGGAGTCGTAGCCGCGGTATTCGAGACGGCGCAGGCCCTCCATCAGGATGGGAACGGCATTGCGCTCCGCGACGACGCCCACTATTCCGCACATCTCGACGCTCTCCGAACGGGTGGTAAAAAAGGCTGACTAGGAGCCTGTCTGAATATTCTACGTGAGCCGCGTTGGCAGGGACGTGTATCCGTGCGGTGCAGTTGGGCTTGGCCCACGCCATTGGATTGCGCGGGGAGCGGATGCAAGGCGCGCGGCGCCGCGCCCACGTATGCTTTCGGAGCACTTATACATTAATGGCAGGCCGCCCCCGACACGGTACCCTCAATCGGTCGTCGACGCGGTTCCGAGCGGGGAGATGGCGCCGCCCAATGCCTGAAACAGCGCGGCGGTATCGGCATAGCGATTGCCCCGCGCCAGGGCGAGCGATATCACGGCTTGCTGATAAGTTTGCTCGGAAATCACCAACGCGAGGTAACTGACCGACCCGAGTTCCAGTTGATGACGCGCCACCCCCAGGCTCTTTTGCGCGGCGTCCTCGGCACGGCTCGCGGCGTAGAGCGCCTCCGCGTCGCTATCGAGCGCGTGCAGCGCGTCCGCGACGTTTTGAAACGCGGTCAACACCGCCGTACGGTATTGTGCGGCCGCCTGATCGAGAGCGGCATCCGCCGCACGTTTGCGATGGACCAAGGTGCCGCCGGCAAACAGCGTCTGGCTGGCATTCGCACCAAGGCTCCAGAAGCCGGTACCTGGCCTGAACAGATCCGTGAACAGCGAAGCGGTACTGCCGATGTCGCCCGTGATGGTCAATTGCGGCAGCAGATTGGCGATGGCCACGCCCACTTGAGCGGTCGCCGCATGCAGCTGCGCTTCGGCCGCGCGCACGTCGGGACGACGCTCGACCAGCTGCGATGGCACGCCGAGCGGCAAATCCGTCGGCAGCACCAAATTCTCCAGAGTGAAACGCGCCGGGGCGAAGTCGGCCGGAAGCCGGCCGGTGAGCGCGGCAAGCTGATCGCGCGCCTGATGCAATTGCCTGTTCAAGGGGGGCAGCGTGCCTTCAAGTTGGGCAAGCGCCGCCTCCTGGGCGTACACGTCGGCCTCCGCGATGGCGCCCAGCTCGAGTTCGCGCCGGAGCACGGCGAGAGATTCTCGCTCGAGCGCGACTACCTGTTCCGTGCCGGCGATTTGCGCCCGCAGGGAGGCTTCTTGGATGGCCGTCGTCACCACGTTCGCAGTGAGGGTCAGGTAGGTGGCATCGAGCTGGAAACGGCTTGCCTCCGCCTGGGCGGCCAACGACTCCACCGCGCGACGGTTCGCACCGAATACGTCGGGCACGTACGAAACGGTGACCTGGGGTGTGAACAGGTTGTAGACGGCCGTCCCGGACTGCAACGTGGGCTGTAGTACGCCGGTGGCGTCGCGATTGCGGCTCGCATCGATGCTCCCCTGCACGGTCGGGAAATAAAGGCCGCGCTGCGCCGCCGTGTTTTCCATCGCCTGGCGCAGTGCGGCCTGCGCCGAGGCCACCTCGGGATTGGCACGCAGCGCATCATTCACCAGGGCATCGAGTTCAGCCGATCCGAATAGAGTCCACCAGTTCCTGGGAACGTCTCGCTGCGCCAGAAAACGCTGCGCGGCACCGCCCACGCCCGGCGCAGCCGCGGTGGCCTCGGCAAGCGGCTCGATGGTGTAGCGGTCCACGGAGGGCGGCGCGGGTCGATGAAAATTCGGTCCCACGCAGGCGCTCAGCAAGGCTGCCGCCACGCCGGCCGGCGCGGGCCAGGCCCGCGCCAATGCAAAAGCTCCGGCACGAAGGCGCTTCATGCGCCCGCGTCCGGCACCGGCATCTCCTGCGCCTGCGAAAACCGCAGGATCAGCACCGGCAGGACCAGAAGAATCAAGAGCGGCGCAAGCAGCATTCCGCCAACGACCACCAGCGCCAGCGGCCGCTGCACCTGGGAGCCTATTCCCGTGGAAAACGCCGCCGGTATCAGTCCGACGCATGCCACCGTGCACGTCATGATGACGGGCCGGAGCTGAGTGCGGCAGGTCGCCAGCATGGCGGTGGCACGATCGTGGCCCAAATCGAGACTCAGATGGTAGTACGACAACACCAGGATGCCATCCATCGCCGCGATGCCGAACAAGGCGACGAATCCGATGGCCGACGACACGCTGAATGCCGTGCCGGACAGCCACAAGGAGAAAATGCCTCCCAGGATCGCCATTGGGATGACGCTCGCCGCCAGCAGCGCATCGCGGAAGCTGCCGAACTTCAGATACAGCAAGAGCACGATCAACGCGATCGACAACGGCACCACGAGGCTCAACCGCGCAATCGCCTCCTGGAGGTTGCCGAACTCACCGACCCATTCCAGATGATAGCCGCCCGGCATGATGACCTGGGAATCGACGGCGCGTTGCGCGTCGAGAACCGCGCTGCCGAGATCGCGGCCGCGCACGCTGAACTTGATGGGCACGTAGCGCTGCTGCTGCTCACGATAGATGAACGCGGCGCCCGATACCAAGCGCACGTCGGCCACGTCTTCCAGCGGCACCTGCAGCACGCCGCCGCCTGAACTCGCCGTCGCCGCTATGGGAATACGTCTGATCGCGTCGAGATTCTGCCGGTAGGGCAGACTCAGACGCACGATCATCGGAAAATGCCGATCGCTGGCGCCTTCGTAGAGGTCGCCGGCGCTTTGGCCGCCGACTGCCGCTTGAACCACCGCATTGACGTCGCCCGGCGCCAGGCCATAGCGTGCCGCACGCACCCGATCGACGTCGATGCGAATCGTGGGCTGTCCCAGCGAGCGCAGGACCGCGAGATCGGCGATGCCTGGGATCTTAGCCAGCACCGCGGCGATTTCAGCCGCTTTTTTCTCGAGCGTCTCCAGGTCGTTGCCATAGATCTTGACGGAATTCTCACCCTTGACCCCGGAGGCCGCTTCTTCGACGTTGTCCTGGATGTACTGCGAAAAATTGAAATCGACGCCTGGAAATTGCCCCGCCAGCATGTCCGTCATGTCCTGCGTGAGCTTTTCCTTGGTGATCCGGCCGGGCCATGCATCGGCGGGCTTGAGCGGCACGAAGAACTCCGCATTGAAGAATCCCGTGGCATCGGTGCCGTCATCGGGCCTGCCGTGCTGCGACACCACGCTTTCCACCTCAGGATACCTGGCGATCAGCGCGCGCATGCGGTTCACATACGTATCGCTGTCCTCCAGCGAGATCGATTGCGGAAACGTCGCGCGGATCCACAGATTACCCTCTTCGAGTTTGGGTAGAAATTCGAGCCCCAATGAGTGCACCGCCAGGACCGCCAGCAGCCCGAGGAGCGCGACGCCACTGAAGGTGACGATGCGGTTGGCCAGAACGAACTCGAGCGCCGGCACATAGATTCGGCGCAGGCCGCGGACCAGCGGGGTTTCCCGTTCCTCGAGGTCCTGTGGAAACAACAACAGGCTCAAGGCGGGCGCGATCGTGAAAGTCGCAAGCAATCCGCCGGCAATGGCGTACGCATAGGTTTTCGCCATGGGCCCGAAAATGTGGCCCTCGATGCCGGACAAGGTGAACAGCGGCACGAAGCCCGCGATGATGATGGCGGCGGCGAAGAAAATCGATTGGCTGACTTCGGCGGCGGCGATCGAGACCGTATTCATCTTGCCGCTGAAGCCGCTGCCGGTCCCTCCCATCCGGTGCAACGGACTGGGCCCAAGATCCCGGTGCGCCGCCGCCTCGGCAAGATGGCGGAAGATGTTCTCGACCATGATGACGGTGGCATCGACCACCAAGCCGAAGTCGATGGCCCCGACCGACAGCAGGTTGGCGGACTCGCCGCGCAACACCATGAGACCGATGGCGAAGGATAGGGCGAACGGGATGGTCATCGCGACGATCGCCGCGCTGCGTAAATTCCCGAGAAACGCCCATTGCAGGAGAAAAATGAGGACGACGCCGGCGATCATGTTGTGCAGCACGGTGTGGGTGGTGACGCGAATGAGATCGCTGCGGTCATAGATGCGCCCGATGCTGACGCCGGGCGGCAGGATGCCGCTGCCGTTCACCTTGTCGACTTCGGCCTCGACCCGTTTGATGGTGGGCACGCTCTCCGCGCCGCGCCGCATGAGCACTATTCCCTGAACGATATCGTCCGCGTCGTCGTACCCCGCGATGCCGAGTCGCGGCAGATTGCCGATGCTGACTTGCGCCACGTCGCCGACGACCACCGGCGCACCTTGATTGTTGGTGATGAGCGTGCGGCGAATCGCCTCCGCCGAATGGATCAACCCCACGCCCCGCACCACCGCGGACTGCTCGCCGAAATTCACCGTCTGGCCGCCGACATTGATGTTGGCGTTGCCGAGGGCGGCCAGCACCTGCGGGACCGACAATCCGTAGCCCACCAATTTACGTTGGTCGATGGCGATGTCGTAGGTCTTCGTCTTGCCGCCCCATCCGGTCACATCGATGACGCCGGGTACCGCTTTGAAGCGGCGCTCCAAGACCCAGTCTTGCAGCGTTTTCAAGTCGGTCACCGAATAGTTGGGAGGCCCCAGCACCCGGTAGCGAAATATCTCGCCGATGGGACTGGTGGGCGAAATCTGCGGCTGTACGCCGTTCGGCAACGGCGCAAGCTGGGACAGCCGGTTGATTACCCATTGTTCGGCTTGCTGGTACTTCAAATCGTAGGTGAATTGCACCTTGACGTCGGAAAGCCCGAACAGCGAGATGGTGCGGATGGCCTGCACGTTGGGGATGCCGGCCATTTGAACTTCCAGCGGAATGGTGATGTAGCGCTCGATCTCTTCGGCCGATTGGCCGGTGCTTTGCGTCACGATGTCGACGAGGGGCGGCACCGGGTCCGGATAGGCTTCGATGTTGAGCGAGAGAAAGCTCGCGAGGCCGGCCCCCAACATCATGATCAACATGACGACGATCAGCACACGCTGACGAAGGGCGAAACTCACGATGGCGTTCATGAAGAGGCGGGAACAGCCACTTGGTCGATGAAGAGGGCGCCTTTGGTGACCACGCGCTCGCCAGGCTTCAGACCATCGAGCACCTCGACCAATCCATCGTTGTTGCGGCCCGTGCGTATCGACCGGTACGCCAATAGTCCGTCATTGGAGAGAACCCATACGTGTGCAAGGTCCCCTTCATAGACGACGGCCGATTCAGGTACCGCGGGCGCGTCCGACGCATCGCTGGTGAGAATGCGGAAATTCGCGAACATTTCCGGTTTCAACGCGGCATCGAGGTTTTCGATGACGGCGCGAACCGGCAAACGGTGCGTGACCGGGTCGACCACGGCGGCGACATACGTCACCCGGGCCTTGAACGCACGCTTCGGATAGGCGAGGACGTGAACTTCGACGGCCTGCCCCAATCGCACCAACGCAGCGTCGGATTCTCGGACATTGGCCAGCAGCCACACGCTCGCGGGATCGGCGATGGTGAATACCGGAGTACCACCCCCTGCCTGCAAATACTGGCCCGGACCGACTTGACGATCCACCACCACTCCGCCGATGGGCGCGACGATCGCGGCCGTGGGATTCATCGTATGCGAGGCTTCCAGGCCGGCGATGTCCGAATCGGACTTGCCCAGGATTTTCAGCCGATTGCGAACCGAATTCAGCGCCGTTTCGGCGGCCGTGAGATCCGCCTGCGCTTGTTGCCAATCCTGGAGGCTGCCGCCCTTCGCATCGTACAGCGCATGCTTGCGCGTCTCGGCGACTCGGGCGAGCTTGGCCTGCGCGGCCGCCGAGGAAAGATCGCCTTGCGCCTGCACGAACTCCGAGGCTTCCACGGCGGCGAGTGGCGCACCGGCTTTGACGGTGTCGCCCAAGCCGGCGATCACGCGGGTGACGCGACCGGAGTACGGGGAGAACACGGGCGTGGCGCGATCGCCGTTGACCGCGATCTTGCCTTCCGTCAACTCCTCGCTCACGAAGGCATGCACCGCGACGGATTCGACGGTCAGGGATTTGAGCTGTTGCGGCGTTGCCCGGAATGTCCCCGGCGGTGACGGCGCCTCGGCGGCGGGCGCCTCGTGCCTGCCGAACAGTCGACCGCCCAACCACGCAGCCGCCAGGACACCCCCGACGACCAGCGCCAATAGACCGGCCACCCGCCTTTGCTTGTCCCGCGGCCAGGCGCGACGGTCGATGGCCTCCTGGCCCTTTGTGGGTTGCTGGCCGCTTGGCGACGCCCCCGGATCGATTGGCCCTTCACTCATCCTTCAATCCATGGGGTTTGGGAATGCTAATGACACGGATCTTGCGCTTGCGCTTGGGTGATTCTGGATATGGTACTCGCCGTGAACAGCAATTCGACATTGGGTTCGCTTTCCGAGACATCGATGCCGTTGCCGCGGATGCTTTGAACGATTCCGATGACGATATGCCGACGGCCGCTGAAGTCCCCGAAAATCGGACCTCCGGAATTGCCTGGAGTGGTCTGAATCGTGGTCTGGATGAGAGCTGCCGTCGAACTGACCTGGATGATCCCGGTCACTTCACCCTCCGATCTCCACAAATCCTTGAGTTTGAATCCGTTGCCGCGGCGTTCCCTATGATCGGACGGGTAGCCGGCCGACGAAAGCCCAAGATGTTTCGGCAGCTGTGCAACGTCCACGGCTTCGATCGTCATGGGGATGATCGTGCCGTCCACGTTGGTTGCAAGCCGGATGACGGCCCAGTCGTCGGCCGGATTGCGGATCACGCCATCGACGATGAGCGTGTCCCCATGCGCTATCACCGTTCCCTGCAGGAGAAACTTAAGTCCCTGCAGCGCGCCCTTGTCTCTTTCGGATTCGGTTTGACCGACCGCGAAAGCAACGAGCTGTGCCGATGGTGGGTCCACGACGGCATCGGCGTACACCACATGCAAGTTCGTCAGCACATGGCAGCGATCGATAAGAAAGCCGGTCGCCGCACGGTCGCCCGTCGAAGCGGCGTAGCCCGCACCCGAGTTTTGGAGACCGTATGACCAAACGGCGCCGACGGCGTTCAAGAAGGAGTCGTCTCGTTGGCTTGGACTTCTTTTGGCATCCAAGCGATCCGCGACGACTCGCCGGTCCTTCTGCAGAGTTCGCTCCGCACGAGCGATGCCGGGCGCGCTTCCTGCCGCGGCTGGGCTGTTGGACACGCAGCCGATCAATCCCAGCCAGGTGAGGACCAGACCTCCTTTCTTCACGAATCGGCGATTCACCCGGCCTCCCCCGGTCGCGCCGCTATTTCATTCAGGCCGCGACCGCGGGGATCTCTAATCCGGCCTAGAACTTGACCAAGACGCCCATTGAAAGGATGAGCTGGCGGGTCCGCAGGTCCGGGTACCAGACGCCACCCTGATTGGCGCAGGCGGATTGCGCGGCGGCGGGATCGTTGGTTCCGGAAGAGGCCCCGGTCATGCAGGCGAACGAGCCCGGCGAACCGTTGTTGCCGCCGGGGGGCGTGACGCCGCCCTGACCGGAAAAGTACGGGACACTGGAATGCCGGAAGCCCAGTTCCGACCACCAGGTAATCCACTGCTTCGGCATGTACTGGAAATTGACGGTGCTGTCCCACTGGAAAGCGGGCTGACCCGGATTTTCGGTGAAGTACGGCGTTCCGGTCGCGGCGGTGGCGCCGTTGATGGGCGGCAATAAAGTCAGGTATCGGCCGGGGTTGTTCATCGAGCCGCCGCCGACGGTCACCGCGTACCGATCGTCATGGAACCAGAAGCGGTTGTAGAGCATCCAGCCGAGGAACGCGCTCTTGTTCGGACCTTTGGTGCAGCTGATGCCGCCGCCCGACTGGCAGCCGGCGTCCAACGTCAGGGAGAAGGCCGCCTTGCTTATGGTTCCACCAGGATTGTTGAAGTACTTGTACTCGATGCTCTCGTCCGTGTGATAGCGGGTCGTGTGCGGCAGCCCCAGATTGTCGGTTCCGACCCCGTAATTATTGAATACCAGTTTCAGATTCTCATTTGGCTGCCACAGGATCTGACCGCCGAAGCCGAGCTTGCCGTTGAACTTTGCGTAGGATTGCCAGCCGTTGATGATCCAAGGCTCGATCTTCAAGGTATTGGTCGGGAAAAACTGGATTCGCAGCCCATTGAAGAACCACGGCGTGTTCGACGAAACAAAGGATGGCTGGTAGGTACAGTTATCGAAGTTGTAGTAACTGAACAGACCGATGTAGGACACGAAAATACCCGCGTCGTCGTTGAGCCCATGAGCAACATCGAAGTGATACCCAGCATTCGCTTCGGAGACGTATCTGTAGGCGTTCGAGAGATCCCACTGGCCCACCGAGGAGCTGGCGTCGTTGCGCGGCGTCGTCGTGGCAAACAGTCCATACATGGTCAGAATTCGGGCGCGCACATTGTCGTAGTGGAAATCGCCGCCGAAACTGATCTGCTCGACCTGGAATTCTCCCGAGCGGAACGATTCGGTGGAACCGACGATCGTGTGATCCTTCGGTCCATTGAAGTCCTGCATGTAGTGCGCGTCGAGGCGGATGTCGGGCGTAAAGAACTTGGTGTCGAACACCGGCTGCTTGTTGCGCGGAGAGCCGTTCAGCCAGGTGAAGTCACCGAAGGCGAACGGTGTGAAGTTATCGACTCCTTCCGTGGCATCCGGCGACTGCAGCGCATCGGGTACTGACTGGCTGGCCGCCGCGGCCGGCTTCAGCGACGATGATCCCGAGGGCGTCGTGAGCGATCGCAGCACCCCCGTCAACGTGGACGTGGCCGACCCGGCGGTGCGCGGAGGCGGGGTTTCCGTGGCGGGCGCGGGGATGGTCGGCGCCGACGCGAGCGCGGGCGCCAACGGGCTCGAGACCTCACTGGGCACGTTCATGACGATGTCGCTACGCGCGGCCTTGCCCGCCACGACGGTCACCGAAGGCAATACCACATCCGGATAGCCGTCGACTTGCGCGGTCACGGCATACGTTCCGGGCGCAACGTCGGAGAAAGAATATACGCCGTCGCTGGACGATACCGTTGCCCGGATGCTGCCGGACTCGATTCCAGTGGCAATGACCGTGGCTCCCGCAACCGCGGCCTTGGCCGAGTTCTTGACGATTCCGACGATCGTGCCGGACGACACTTTGACCGCCGGGCCCACGACTTGTTCGGCGATCACCGGCAACGCACAGGTCATCATGGATGCCGAAACTAAAAGACTCCGTAGACAGGTTTCAATCTTCATACAACATCCCTTCCCTTTTTCCGCCGCTCTGGCCAATTTACCGAGTCAGTGTACAAACGCGTGCGCGGTGCGGTAGACCAAACGATGTTAAAAAAGAAGGGCGCGGTGTAAGGAAAGTGTTAAGAAAAGATGCTGCGGTTGCACATCTCCGATGCGTCGCGGATCCGCGATCTACTTCTTGGCGGGGCGCTGCCAGGCATCGACCGTCGTTTGCTTCGCGCGCGCGAGAGTGAGC
>JAXDQI010000301.1:0-2936 GCA_034667965.1 Gammaproteobacteria bacterium | reverse complement strand
AAGATGCAGTTTCGTATCGAGATTTTGGCAGTAGCATTGACAGCCGTGGTTGGCTTGGCTGTCACCTTGACTGGTACTGCCGCACAGTCGCAGGACCTCTCGAAATTTCCCGACTGGAAAGGTCAGTGGGTAAGAATCGGCGGCGGTGGCCAATTCGATCCGACCAAGCCGCCGGTTCGCGGGCAGCAGCCTCCGCTAAAGCCAGAATTCCAGGCGATCTGGGAAGCGAATATCGCCGACGGTCGCCAGGGCGGCCAGTACTACAACACCCAGGTACGCTGCATGCCGGGCGGGATGCCGCGCATGATGATGGCTTACGAGCCCATGGAAGTCATTATCCTCCCCGACATCACCTACATTCACATCACCTTCAACAGCGAATTCCGTCGCATCCATACGGATGGCCGCGATTGGCCCAAAGAGGCAGAAGTCTCCTTCTCGGGCTATTCGATCGGCAATTGGGTCGATACTGACGGGGACGGCCGCTACGACACGCTCGAAGTCGAGACGCGTCTCTTGAAGGGCCCGCGCATTTTTGACCCGAGCGGAATTCCGCTGCATGAGGACAACCAGACCATCGTCAAGGAGCGGATTTTTCTCGACAAGGACAACCCGAACATCCTGCGCGACGAAATCACCACCATCGACAACGCACTCACGCGCCCCTGGACCATCACCCGCGGCTATAACCGCATGCGCGGTGGCCAATGGATCGAGCATAGTTGCGCGGAAAACAACGACTACGTTTTCATCGAAGGCCAGACCTATCACATCGGCCTCGACGGCAAGCTGCATCCATCGCGCAAGGACCAACCGCCCCCGGACATTCGGCATTTCGGTAAATAGCGTCGGCCCCGAATAGCGTCAGTTCCAAACCTGCCGCGCGGTTTCCACGACCCGCTCAAGCTTGCGTTTCTGATCGTCGAGCGTCAGCAGATTGCCGACCACGTCGGAGGCGAACCCGCATTGCGGGCTGATGGCGAGTTGATCGAGAGGAAGAAACTTTGCCGCCTCGTCAATGCGGCGTTTCAAGTCATCTACTGCCTCGAGTTCCGGCACCTCGGTGCTGACCAGTCCAAGCACAACCACTTTGCCTTTCGGCACGAAACGCAACGGTTCGAAACCGCCTGCGCGCGGGCTGTCGTATTCGAGCAGGAAGCGATCGTGCGGCAGCTCATTGAAAAGCCGCTCCGCGATGGCATCGTAGGCGCCCTCGCGGTGCCACATGCTACGTTGATTCCCGCGACAGAGGTGGATACCTGTCGCAACATCGCCGAGCCCCTGAACGACAGCTGCCTCCGCCTTCAAGGATCTCTCGAAATTCACCATCGGATCTTCGCCGCGCGCACGCATCTGCGCGAGCGTCGGAGGGTCGACGTAAGCCGTAAAGCCAGGAGCATCAATGTGGATATAGCAGCAGCCGGCCGCGACCAGGCTCACCACGATGGAACGCTCGATTGCAACTACGTCGGCAACAAAATCGTCCAGGCCTTGATAGATGGCCGTCGAAGCTTGGTAGTCAAAGCGTTGCGAAATGCGATCGGGACCAATAAGGGAAGCCTTGGCGGGTACCTTCGCCACCTTGGCAACGAAGCGATATTCCTCCAACGGCACGTTGCGCGCCAGCCGCAGACGCTCCTTCGCGGGCCGCCGATGCGATACGGCCGTTCCGACGTCGTGCATTTGCTGGATATCCCAGCGCTGCAACGGGGCAGCACCATCCACCCGCCGCTCATAGACCTTGAGGGTTGATCGATTGGCATCATAACCTTCGACGGCGGCGCCAAAACTGTCTTGGAAATTAAGACGGCGCATCTCGCCATCGCTGATCACGTCGAGCCCGATTGATTCCTGCAACCGGATGGCATCTTGTACTGCCGCGTCTTCGACGACGCGACAATCGTCAAGACTGATCTTGCCTTCGTCGTATCGAATCCGAGCGTCCTTGAGGCCGGCGGGCCGCAAAAGGCTGCCGACGACGTCGGTTCTGATTTTCTTGAGGTCGCTCATAAAGTTCTGTCAATCGTCGCGGTAGACGCGCTCGCGCCGCTCATGGCGCTCCTGTGCCTCGATTGACAAAGTGGCAATTGGACGGGCTTCCAGCCGCTTGATCGCGATGGGCTCCCCGGTCTCCTCGCAATAGCCGTAACTACCCTCGTCGAGACGCGAGATCGCCTCGTCGATCTTGGAAATGAGCTTGCGCTGCCGGTCACGGGCACGAAGCTCGATCGCCCGGTCTGTTTCGGACGATGCACGATCGGCGAGATCGGGATGATTCTCACTCTCGGTCTGCAAATGAGCCAGCGTTTCCTTCGCCTCCCTGAGGATATCCTCCTTCCAGTCGAGAAGCTTCTTACGGAAATACTCCCGCTGGCGCTCATTCATGAAGGGTTCTTTGTCGGAAGGGCGATAGCCCTGCACGGCTGAGGAAATGTCTTTTTCGGAAAGACGCGATTCCAAGCCGTGCCCATTCTTCGCACCGTGCGCATTCTTCGCACCATGCCCGTTTGCCGTGGTTCGCCGGCTTTTGACGACCTGTGCAATCCGGACGGCTTGGACGACCTTTTTCTTACGGTCCATGGTCTTGGCCGAACTCATCGTTTCCCCGCGCAATTGTTGGCGCGATCCCTCGTTCGCGCGGCGCTTATATAGCTACAGCCGAAATAGGACAACATCGGAATGAAGTCCTTGTGACGCACGCCGAGATTTCCCCAGATCGCACGATCAAGGGTGGTCGCAGGACCGGCAAAGACGCCCTTCGGCTCGTCGGGAATCCATTATTATATTGATTTTTCAAGCAATTGGCGAAGCCAAAATCGGTACAAACCTAGGCTTTGCCTTAATCCGGCAACGAATAACCTGTACGGACTGCGATCTGTTTTGTACACACCGCTGTGGCCAACCGCCCGATTGGGAGCCTCTCTTGACCACCCCGG
>JAXDQI010000300.1:0-10949 GCA_034667965.1 Gammaproteobacteria bacterium | reverse complement strand
AGGGTGGGATCGAAGCCACTCTGAGTGGTCGCCCAATGGTGGCACTCATATTTGTCCTTCGCCTGCTGCTCGGCGCTCTGGCCGTTCTTCGGGTAGGCGATGAGGTCCGTGCCAATCGGTTCTTGTGCGCCGTTTTGACTCTGAACCTCAGGCGGAGGTGCCACGGTGACGTACTGATGAACGCCGCCGTCGTACCGGTAGTAGGTGTCATCCGCGTAGTAATAAGGAATACCGTCCCACCACAGCGTTGAGTAGTAAAGCGGCAGTGTTGCGAAGTACAGCCCGAGCCCGAGGCCTCCCCAACCCCATCCTCCGTAATACCCGCCGCGCCAGCCATAGCCGCCGTGCCAGCCGTAACCGCCGCGGTAACCACCATAACCGCCGCGATACCCGCCGTAGCCGCCACGATAGCCGCCGCCGTAACCGCCGCCATGCGCCACCGCGTGTCCACCACCGCCGGAATGTCCACCGCCGCCGGCGTGACCTTGAGCGAGGGCGGCGCCGCTACTCAGCATCAGTGCCGCCAGGCAGCTCGCTGCGATAATCGACCGGACGGCGTTCTGATTTTTCATAACTTTACCCAGTACTACGCGGATGGAGCAACCGCGGCGGCGAACCGTGACGCGGTTGGAGATCAGTCATTTTGACCCCGGAATAGTCCGGCGGTTCCAATTACTCAACGCACGACCCGCGTGTCCGTTTACACACGCCGCGGCGCGGGTTTTCGCCGGACCGCCGGCCGCAGGTTCGCCGGCCGCCGGAGCGACGCCACCGGAACGGCAGGTTTCGCCGCCCGAGCCTTCGCCGGCGCGGCGTTGACGCGCCGGCTCAAATCCCGGAAGCACGCCTCCGCAAGCGGGTGAAGACCGGTCTCCATCTTCCGATAGCCGGCGATCAAGAGCTCGCCGAATGGCGTCAGCACGGCGCCGCCGCCGCCGCGGCCGCCGGTGCTGGCGCGGGCGACGGATTGATTGAAACTGGCATTGAGGTCCGCGAGGAGCAGCCACGCTCTGCGATAACTCATCCGCATTTGTCGCGCCGCCTCCGACAAAGATCCGCTTCTCGAAATGCCCTCCAGAAGTTCGATCTTCCCAATGCCGATTGAGCACCCGCCGCCGAAGTCCACTCTGAATCGAACTGCAAGATCTTTCGTCATGTCCATGTCCTCGGAGGAGCCTTCGTCACGGTCAATCGGACCGCGGCCTTCGGTGCGCCGGTTGTGAGGCCGTTTACGCCGAACGTGCCGCGGCGTCGAGCGGCCCGAGAACTTCAGGCGCGATTCGCAATGTTACCGAAAGCGTCGTCCCTTCGTTCGGTGCGCTGCGTATGTGCAGTTCCGCGTCGATCATCTGCGCCTGCTCGCGCAGCCCGACCAGTCCGTAGTGTCCCGGCCGGGAAAGGCCGGGATCGAAACCGACCCCGTCGTCGACGATCTGCAGATTCAGGTGGGATTCATTCTTCATGGCCAGTGCGACGGTCACCCGCGAGGACATGGCGTGCCGCTCGATGTTTCGCAACGCCTCTTCGGCCATTCTGAACAAGGCTTCGGCGCGCTCGTCGCCGAAGCGGGCAGCCTCGCTATCGGACGCGAATTCCCCTATCAAGCCCGTGCGGTCGATGAAGCGGTCGAACGCCTTTGCGAGCGCCGGACCCAACCCGGTGTCGCGCACGGCATTCAATCGCATCTGCGTGATCGCGGTGCGTGCTTCATTGAGCCCATCGTGTGCAACTTCCTCGGCTCGCGCCAATTCATCCGGAAGAGACGCGGGGTCATGCGCCTGAAGTTTGCGCAGCAGGCGTACCTCGCTCAACATCGCCATCATCGAATGCGCGAGAGTGTCGTGAAGGTCCCGCGCGATTTTCAGGCGCTCCCGAACGATGGCCGCATAGCGAGATTCCTCCGCAAGTCGCACCACCTCCCGCGTCCTGACAGCGACGCGGCGTTCGAGTTCGCCGCTCAGCGCCAGCAGCTCGTAGCGTTCCCTACGCAGGTCGTCGAGCACCTTGGCGAATGCGCCGGCGAGCTGTGCGACCTCGTCCCGCCCGCTCGGAATCTCGATGCGTTCGATTTCATTGCGTCCAACGGATGCAGCCGAGCGAGTCAATCGTCTGAGTCGATTCGTCAGGTGCCGCGCTGCGAGCGCACCGATCACCGCCGTGGCCGCTCCAAGGCATACCGAGATCCACAGGATCCGCACTGCCAATGCGTCCGCGCGCTGATAGACGCGCTCCTTCGGCTCGCTGAGCTGCACCTGCCAACCCGGCACCGCTCCGTCGGGATCGACAATCACCGATGAGCGCGCCACCACGACGGTCTGCCCGCTCGGCAGTCTTTCGAACCGGGGAATGTACACGGCGGGGCCGGCTGGGTCACCCGCGGCCGGGACGAGTTCGGGGGGGGCGATCGGCTGCGAATCATTGGTGGGAATGCCTTGCCACCGCTGTCCGAGCAGAGCCTGCGGGCCGACCATCACGCGATCATCCACGTCGAGTATCAGCGTTTGAGCCGACCCGGCCGGTTCGAGGCCGGCGCTCAGGCGTCGTAAATCTCGTGTTGCCCAGCGCCACGTGAGATGCGCGGCGATCACCCCAAGGGTGTGCCCGGCAGCATCCCGGAGCGGTAACGACAGATCGCCCAGCAGTGGGGGGCTACGGTGACCCTTCACGCCGTCGGCGTCCGCCTCGATCATACCTATCCACGGTCGTGTGCGTCCGCTTGAAAACCAGGGCGCCGCAGTGACGCTCGTCCCCTCGCGCAAGGTGCCGTCCCCGGCGATCACGGTCCCGGTCGCGTCCGCGAGAGCGATCCATCCTTGATCCGGATATTCCGCGATGAGGGCTGCGAAGGTCCGCTGTAGCGGGGGCATTGCATTGCGCACGGTGCGCGCAGCGGCCATGCGAGCGCTCACCGCCTGACCCAAATCCGAAGCCAATTGATCTGTCTCGAGAAGCAACCTGCGCACATGCTGCTGAACCACGATTTCCCGTGCCACACCACCCGCCCAAAACGACGCCGCGCCAGCAAAGCTCAAGGCCAATGCGACGACGAGCCAAATGAGGCCGGCAACCAAGCTGCGGCGTGGATCGATGGTCATCATGTTGGCGGACAGGTGACTAAAGTCACTTCCATATAACGCCGGCTGAGTCGCATGATAGCGAAAGTGTAATGCCTGAGTATGTTGCATGACCACGGAAGAGGCGGGGCGGGCACCCCGGGTGCGAATTTTGATCGCTGAGGACCAAGCGCTGGTGCGGCGTGGCACCGCGGTGCTTCTATCGATGGAACCCGACATGGAAGTCGTGGGGCAAGCGTGCGACGGGATCGAGGCGGTTGAAATGGCGAAGCGTCTGACTCCGGAGATTGTGCTCATGGATCTGCACATGCCGCGGCAGGGCGGCGTCGCGGCAACCCGGGAAATCACGCGCACGCTTCCCGGCACCCAGGTTCTGGTACTGACGACGCTGAACGACGATGAGACCGTATTCGAAGCTGTCCGCGCGGGCGCACACGGCTATCTGCTGAAGGACGTCACGGAACAGGAGTTGCTCGAGACGATCCGCGCTCTTCGGCGCGGCGAGTCTCGTCTCACACCCCAGATCGCGCGCAAGGTCATGGATCAATTCCAGCGGCTGGCGGAATCTTCCGAGTATCCGCGCAATGCGGGCAGCGCGACGCTCAAGCCGGAGTCCATCACGGAAACGCTGAGCGAGAAAGAGGAACGAATTCTCAATTTGATCACCGACGGCATGAGCAACCGTCAAATCGCCATTGCCATGTTCCTGGCGGAGGGCACGGTCAAGAACTACGTCAGCCGAATCATGGAAAAGCTGCACGCGAATACGCGGACCGCCCTCGCGGTCATATCCGCCAAGCAACGCCGCCCCGGTTAGTCCGCGGTCCGCTGCACCGGTCAACCATCCAATGCGATTTAGGCATATGGAGATGATCGGATATTAGTTCCGGCCATTCCTGGCGGACGATAGTCTGGCCGCGCCGCTGAGATCGCGGCGGCTTTCGGGTGGATCAAGAATAATGACAATCGGGGATGAGAAACGCGGCGCCCGCGACTACTTCTGGTTCGCGCTGGTATTGATCGTGGTTTTAATCGGTTCTGCATCGCGTGCCTCCGCGGCTGACGTGACGGTATCGGACCCACCGCCGCGCGCCAAGGCGTCTCCTGTGAAGAGGAAGCCGACTGCCGAAGAACTTGAACGCCGAATACAGCTTCTAGAGGAGAAACTCGAGGCGCAGCAACAGGCAACCGCGGCCGCGCTGCAGTCCGCGGCGTCGGCGCAGCGCGCGGCCAGTGCCGCTCAACTGTCGGCGGCGGCAGCGGAGCAGTCGGCGGCGACTCCCGTTCCGCCGGCGCCGGCGAGCACGCCGCCCAAGTTGGCGCAACAACCGGTCACGGAACAAGGCGCGGCATCCGCCACCGTCTCCAACCCGCAGATTTTTGCGGGTCCCGGTGGATTTTCATTCCAGTCCCCGGACGGTGCGAACCAGATACGATTTCACGGCGAATTTGATTTCGACGGCCGGTTCTACAACGACAACCTGACTCCCGACGGATCGCGCAGTACGTGGTTACTGCGCCGGGCGCGGCCGATCATCGAAGGGACGTTCGCCAATATGTTTGATTTTCGCTTCAATCCGGATTTCGCCGGCGGGAAAACGGTCATACAGGACGCCTTCGTGGCTGCCCGCTTCAATCCGCTGTTCATCGTGACCGCGGGCAAATTCAAGGAACCGTTTGGTCTCGAGCGCCTGCAGTTGTCGCCGAATAATCGATTGATCGAGCTGGGGCTGCCCAGCGATCTAGTGCCGAACCGAGATCTTGGACTGCAAATCTCCGGTACTTACGCCTTCGCCAGCGGCACGGTCACCTATCAACTTGGATGGTTCAACGGAGTCTCGGACGGCACGAGCACGGATGCCAACGTTGCACCAGACGTCGACAACAATGACGATAAGGACTGGGCGGCCCGGGTGTTCACGGAACCCTTCAGCAAAACCCAATTCGAGGCATTGAAGGGGCTCGGCGCCGGCGTCGCGGTGAGCTACGTCAATCAAGTCGGCAGCGAAACGAACACCTTGCTGCCGACGTACCGGACGGAGACCCAGCGCAGCTTCTTTGCTTACGACGGGGATCGTACTGCGTCAAAGACCACTCCGGCAGCGGGCGCCACGTACGCCGACGGCGAGCGAGTTCGTGTATCGCCGCAGGCTTATTATTATTACCGGAGCTTCGGATTGCTCAGCGAGTATGTCCACGAGTCGCAGGACGTGGCGCGCACGGTCGGGACCGGCAGCGGGTCGTACACGCGACGCGCCAGGCTGGAGCCGGAGAGCTGGCAGCTGGTGGCGACGTATTTGCTGACCGGCGATCAGGCGACGTTCGGAACGGTCAAACCGAAGCGGCCCTTTGCCGTCGGACAATCGGGGTGGGGAGCGGTGGAATTCGCCGCCCGAATCAGCGAGTTGACGCTCGATCCGGCGACCTTTACCAAGGCCGCCAACGGCGCCGCGGGTAGTTGGTTCGCGAATCCCTCGAAGCAGGCGAACAAGGCGGTCGCTTGGACCGTGGGGCTCAATTGGTATCTGACTCAGAACGTTGCCTGGTATGTGGACTTCACGAAGACGCGCTTCGACGGCGGTGCGCTGGACGGCGCCGATCGCCCCGACGAGTCCGCCTATTTCACCCGCTTCCAGGTTGCCTTCTAGGCAGGAAAAAGGCCGCGGCAACTGCGCGGCCCTTATCGCGCGATCCAAGGTGTTCGCGTCGACTAGATTGGCGCCACCAGTCGATGGCTAGCACCGCTCTGGGGAACCTTGCAAAGCGGGTCATGCGCGTCCCATATTGCGTAGCGGTTGTTGCAAAAAAGATACAGAAATTAATCGTTCGTTGTAATATATATGTAACAATACGCAGATTAAATCCAACAACCTTAAATTTGGGAGTAGCGCTGTGAATCATCAAAAGAAAACTGCCACCCCGGTCGCCTCGATAGCCCGCGGCGTCAAGCTAGGTTGTGGTGGACTCGTCCTGTTGGGCGCTCTGAGCGCGCCGGGTCTCACGCTGGCACAATCCGCGGCCGCGCCTGCACCCGCACCGACTTCCGACGGAAGTCTGACCTGGAACGGGATCACGTTGTACGGGATCGTCGACATCGGCATTCAAAATCAGAGCCATGGCGCGCCCATCAGCGATTACTTCGTCGGCGGCAGCGCGGAAATCGTTCAGAAAAACAGCAATCACTCGGTGACGGGCGTTACGCCCAGCAACTTGAGCAATTCCCGGATTGGCCTGCAAGGCCTCGAGCCCCTCATCGGAGATTGGTCGGGGGTGTTCAGACTGGAGACCTTCTTCAATCCGCAATCCGGCCAAATCAGCGATGCGTTGAAGTCGCTGGTGCAGAACAACGGCCGGTCCTTGGCGACTCAGAATACCAATGTGGATTCGAGTGCTTCGGGCCAGACTTTCATCCAGTCCTATGCCGGGGTCAGCTCAAAGACCTTCGGGACGTTCACATTCGGCCGCCAAAACACGGTGCTTGCCGACGGCATCGCCAAATATGACCCGAATTACGCCTCGCAGGCATTCTCCTTGATCGGTATATCGGGAACCACGGCCGGCGGTGGTAATACCCAGAATCGCCGTCTCGATTCGTCGCTAAAATATGTCGGATCGTTCAGCCCCGTGGAGGGCGGCGCAGCCCACCTGTCCGCACAGTACAAGTTCAATCAGTCCACCGGCAGCGCCAACACGGCCTACGAGGTGGCGATCGGCGGGGATTACGCAGGCCTGTCCGTCGATGCGTTCTATACCAAGGTCAAGGATGCGGTCGCGGCGGCCGCGCTCAGCGCCGCTCAAGTGTCGGGCTTGCCGGCCTTGTGCCCCGATCCGGTCCCGGCCGGCGAAAGCTGCGTGTCCGCGAGTCCGGGCAACGCGCTGGCGGCGACCATCTCGGACAACACGGCCTATGCCTTCATGGGCCTGTACAACATGGGCGTGCTGAAGTTTTTCGCCGGCTATGAACATATACAGTATGCGAATCCGGAGACGCCCCTATCGGCCGGATTTGACCTCGCCGCGTACAGGATTGCCTACGTCAATGTTCAAACCGGCTCAAAATCAACTTACGTCAACGACAAGACATTGCAGGTGTACTGGGCCGGCATACGGTACACGGTCATTCCACAGCTGGACTTGGCCGGTGCCTACTATGGCTATAAGCAGAACGCGTACGGCACGGGCGTCAATGCCGGCTGTTCCACCAACAAGGCGGGAACCTGCAGCGGCACGGAGGATGTCATATCGTTCGATGCCGACTATCGCCTGTCCAAGCGTTTCGACGCCTTTGCCGGCGTGATGTACTCCGGCGTGCACGATGGTCTGGCGAACGGATACCTCTTCCATACGACCGACATCACCACCACGATGGGTGTGCGGTTTAAATTCTGACGGACTAAAATGAAGTCGACCTCATGGCCTGCGGGCTTTGAGGCCATGGAGGTCGACATGAGCGCACCAACGCGGGTACTATCAGCGTCGACGGACACCTTGGCCGAAGGAGGTTCACGCAATGATGGACGCGCAAAAGAAGCGCGGCGGATGGAGCTGGTGGTATCTGCTCTTCGTCATCCAGTTCGTGGTCGCTCTATGGCCGCCCTTCTACAATAAAATCGAGCCCACATTGATGGGCATTCCCTTCTTCTATTGGTTCCAGCTCCTGTGGGTCATCGTGAGCGCGGTATTCACGGCGATCGTTTATTTTGCCACCAGCGATTGACCAAAAAGAATTAGACGAAACGACGGGAGATTGCCGTGCGGGAAGTGAACTGGATTGCCCTCAGCATTTTCGTGGTGTTGTTTGGCTTCATTACCTGGCTGGGCTTTGCCGCCGCGCGTTGGCGCAAGGGCGATCTCGATCTTCTGCACGAATGGGGGCTGGGCGGCCGGCGCTTCGGCACGCTCATCACCTGGTTCCTGGTCGGCGGCGATGTCTATACGGCCTACACGTTCATCGCCGTGCCGGCGCTGGCCTTCGGTGCCGGCGCCGTCGCTTTCTTCGCCGTGCCGTATACGATCATCATCTACCCGCTGTTGTTCCTGGTTTACCGGCGACTTTGGCATGTGTGCCACAAGCACGGCTACATCACCGCCGGCGATTTCGTTCGCGGCCGATTCGGCAACCGATGGCTGGCACTCGCGGTGACGGTTACCGGCATCGTAGCGACCATGCCCTATATCGCGTTGCAGCTCGTCGGCATACAGGTCGTGATCGGCGCGCTCGGCATTTCGGGCGTGGGGTGGGTGGCTGATCTGCCGTTGCTCGTTGCGTTCGTGGTGCTGGCCGCCTTCACTTACTCGAGCGGCCTTCGCGCGCCGGCATCGATCGCCATCGTCAAGGACATATTGATCTACGTCACTGCATTGGCCGCCGTCATCGTCATTCCGATGGAGCTCGGCGGCTTCGGTAAGATTTTCGCCGCCGTCCCCGCGCAGAAACTCTTATTGGCGGTTCCCGGGCCGAACACCACAGGTTCCTACAGCGGCTACGCGACCTTGGCGCTGGGCTCCGCCATGGCGCTTTTCCTGTATCCCCACTCGCTCACGGGCATCTTGAGCGCCAGCAGCGGTCATGCCATCCGGCGCAACGCGGCGATGCTGCCGGGCTACACGCTCATGCTGGGCCTGCTCGCCTTGTTCGGCTTCTTCGTCATCGCCGCCGGGGTCGACAAGCTTCCTGAGTACGCGGCGGGATTCAAACAGTTCGGCAACAATTTTGCGGTGCCTGCGCTGCTGCTCCACAGCTTTCCGTCTTGGTTCGTGGGCATCGCTTTTGCCGCGATCGGCATCGGCGCTCTCGTGCCCGCGGCCATCATGTCGATCGCCGCCGCAAATCTTTACACGCGCAATATTCACCGGGAGTTCATCAATAAGAACCCGACCGACAAGCAGGAATCGCACATCGCAAAGCTGGTGTCGCTGATCGTCAAGGTCGGTGCGCTCGTGTTCATCCTTTTCGTACCCACGCAATACGCGATCCAACTCCAGCTGCTTGGAGGCATCTGGATCATCCAAACATTGCCGGCGGTCATGCTTGGCGCTTATACGCGATGGTTCAACTCCTGGGCGCTGCTGGCAGGTTGGGCGGTCGGTACCTTCGCGGGTACTGAAATGGCCATTGCCACAAAGCTCACCCCGACATTCCCGCTGATCGTCGGCGGATATACGTTCCCGGGCTACACGGCTGTCTACACGGTGCTATTGAACCTTGCCATCGCGGCCATTCTCACCCCGGTGTTCAATGCGATGGGCGCGAAGAGCGCGGCGGTCGATGAGACCGCGGCCACCGACTATCACGCCTGACGGTCGCTCGTTGCGTCGCCTTGCCGAACCGGCAATCGCCAACGATGGAATGCCTGGGTATCTCCAGTGAAAACCGCGATTGTCACAAAACGGTAACATGCAACCCTGAACATGCTCGCGGATCTTGGATTCTAGCGACGGCGTAGTCATATGTTCCGGGATTCCAGGGTTATCTCACGCGCGTCAATCAAGTAGAAAATTCCGCGCTCAACCGAATCGGAGCCATACTTTATGAAAATGATTACACGCATTCTCGTCGCGGCTGCCGCAGTCGGCATGAGCCTGTCCGCCGCTGCGGCGGACATTTCGGGCGCCGGCGCTACTTTTCCCTACCCGATCTACGCGAAATGGGCGGATGTCTACAAAAAGCAGACCGGCGTCGGCCTCAATTATCAGTCGATCGGCTCGGGCGGCGGCATCAAGCAGATCAAGGCCAAGACGGTTACCTTCGGCGCCTCCGACATGCCTCTGAAGCCGGAAGACTTGAAGGAGGCGGGTCTGGTCCAGTTTCCCATGATCATCGGTGGCGTCGTTCCGGTGGTAAACGTCAAGGGCGTCGCGGCCGGTCAACTGCAATTGGACGGCGCCACGATAGCCGCGATTTACCTGGGAGATATCGCGAAATGGGATGATCCGGCGATCAAGAAGCTCAATCCCAAGCTGGCGCTTCCCGGCACCGCGATCGCGCCCGTGTATCGATCGGACGGCTCGGGCACCAATTTCCTGTTCTCCGACTATCTGTCCAAGGAAAATCCGAAGTTCAAATCCACGATTGGCGCGAACTCCTCGGTCCAGTGGCCGACAGGCATCGGCGCGAAGGGCAACGAGGGCGTCGCCAACATGACGGCGCAAACCGACGGCGCCATCGGTTACGTCGAATATGCCTACGCCAAACAAAACAAGATGGCCTATGCCAAATTGACCAACAAGGCGGGCAAGGCGGTCGAACCCAGCACGGAGTCGTTCCAGGCGGCCGCGGCCAATGCGGATTGGGTCCATGCGGACGGCTACTATCTGATCCTGACGGACCAGGAGGGCGCGAAGAGTTGGCCAATCACGGGCGCAAGCTTTATCCTTGTTTACAAGGAACCATCGGATCCGGCTGCGGTGGGCGAGGCCCTGAAGTTTTTCGCCTGGGCATACAAGGAGGGTGGCGCCATGGCTGCCGAACTCGACTATGTGCCGCTGCCTGCGCCGCTGATTGCCCAGGTCAAAGCGACATGGATCTCGTCAGTTACGTCAGGCGGTCATCCGATTTGGAGCGGTAAGTAGCTTCGCTGAGAGTACAGTCAGCTTGAGCGTTATAAAGACGGCGGGGGCTGGCGCACGTCGGGTGCGCCGGCCCCGGCTGCGATCTGGTGCGGCAGGAGCGAAACTGACATCGTGGCGATCATCGATCCGAGGCACGCCGCAAAGCAGTTGATTTACGAGAGGATCTTCCGAGCCGGGACGCTTGCGGCTGCGATCCTGGTGCTGCTCATCCTGGGGGGCGTGGCAATCTCGCTGTTGCGCGGTACCTGGCCGGCGGCGCGACACTTCGGCTTCTCCTTCATCACGCGTGAAATTTGGAATCCG
>JAXDQI010000299.1:0-14861 GCA_034667965.1 Gammaproteobacteria bacterium | reverse complement strand
GAGTCGTAGCCGCCGCACTTGCCGAGCGCCCGCACCGGCAGAAGGTACGGTTTCCAGGTCATGCCCGCCACTCCGACGCCGTTGGTGTCGGTCAACGCACCGAGAATGCCCATCACCCGGGTGCCGTGCCAGGAACTGTCGCTCACCGGGCAACTCGTTGCGGGAAACAACGAATTCGACTGATCCGCGGCGCTGATCCAGTCGCCGGGATCTGATGGGTCGGGATCCCAACCGTCACCGTCGTTCGCAACCAAATAAGTGCCTAGGGCCGCTCCGTTGGTCCTGAGATCCTGAGAGACGAAGTCATACCCCGGCAGCAGGCGCCCGCCGAAGCCGGCCCGCAACAAATCCGGGTGATCGAACAACACACCTGTATCGACGTCGGCGATCACGGTGCCGGGGCTGCCCTCCGTGATATCCCATGCGGACACGGCATTGGTGGCTGCCGCGTCGCTCAGGGGCGTGAGCGTCGATGGCGTGAGCATGTACCACTGCCCGGTTGCGTTTGCCGACGGCTTGAACAAAAGATCGTTGGGTATGGTCGCATGTGGGTAGCGGCGTTGGTCCACCTCGGCGAATTTGACGGCGGGATCTGCGCGAAGCGCGGTAAGCGCCGCGTCAACGTCCGCACCGTAGAGAGTCTTGCGCAGATAGATGACGTGCATGCTGGAAGTCAGCTGGCGCGACTTCGCGACGTTCAAGCCCGCTCGCTGCGTGAGGGCGCTGACATCACCGGCGTCGGTGCGGGCTTGGGCGATCGTGACGGCCGTGCCGCGCGTCTGCGAATGGATGGTTTGCACTGCGGTGTTATTGCCGGCGGCGCGAAAGCCGACGATCAGGCGGCCGGCCGCAGGGCCAAGCGACACCGGGCGGGCGGGCACCGCGTTGTACTCGGAATGCGCTGCAGCCGCCGACATGAGAATCAACGCCGCCAGAGCCGATCCGCCCCGCGCCGACCATCGCTTGCCCGTCATGAATCCCGCCTTTTTTCGATTATTCAACCGTCGACAGCGTATCAACACCCAGGCCTTGCCGATGAGAACCATGGCGGCAAAATGTGCAATTCATGCCGGCCGGCGGGTACGGCCGCTGTCTGCAATCCGCGACGGCGCGTCCCCGCAGCGGGTAGAATGCCGCTCACCGCAATTGGCTCATCCAGGGGACATTGATGATCTACGACAATCGGCAGTTTTACATCGACGGCGCCTGGGTTGATCCGGTTGAACCCAAGGAATTCCAGGTGATCAATCCGGCGACCGAAGCGGTCGCAGGAACGATATCGATGGGCGGCCCGAAAGACGTCGAGCTTGCCGTGGCGGCTGCGCGGCGGGCTTTCGAGGGCTATTCCAGAACCACACCGGCGGAACGTCTTGCCCTCCTGGAGCGCGTACTGGCGGCATACAAGGCTCACTATGACGAGATCGCGCTTGCGATCTCCACCGAGATGGGCGCGCCCATCACGCTTGCGAAGGGTTCGCAGACCCGCATCGGGGTGGGACACATCGGCGCGATGATCGAGGTTCTGAAGACGTTCAAGTTCGAGGAGATGCACGGAACCACACGGCTCGTCCAGGAGCCCGTCGGTGTCTGCGCCCTCATCACGCCGTGGAATTGGCCGATGAATCAAGTGGCCGCCAAGGTCGTCCCCGCACTCGCCGCCGGATGCACCATGGTGCTCAAGCCGTCCGAATATTCTCCGTTCAGCGCGATTCTTTGGGCGAAAGTCATGCACGAGGCCGGAGTACCCGCCGGCGTCTTCAATCTCATCAACGGCGACGGTATCCACGTCGGAGCACCGCTCTCCTCGCATCGGGAAGTGGACATGGTGTCCTTTACCGGCTCGACCCGCGCCGGCACCGAAGTGGCGAAGAACGCGGCGGCTTCGGTCAAGCGCGTGCATCAGGAGCTCGGCGGCAAGTCGCCGAACGTGCTGCTGGACGACGCCGATTTCGAGCGCGCCGTGAAACAGAGCGTCCTCCATGTATTCCAGAATTCCGGGCAATCCTGTAATGCGCCGACGCGCATGTTGGTGCCGGCCTCGAGAATGGCCGAGGTCGAAGTGATCGCCAAGCGTGTGGCGGACACGGTGGTCGTCGGCGACCCCACGTCGGAGAAGACGGCGGTGGGTCCCGTGGTGTCCAAACTGCAGTTCGACCGGGTCGAAGGGTATATCGAAAAAGGCATCGCGGAAGGAGCCTATCTGGTGACCGGCGGGACCGGCCGCCCGGACGGTCTGACCAAGGGTTACTTCGTCAAGCCGACTATTTTCTCCAACGTCCGCAATGAGATGACCATTGCACGAGAGGAAATTTTCGGCCCGGTGTTGTGCATTCTGCCTTATCAGACCGAGGACGATGCCGTCAGGATCGCGAATGACACACCGTACGGACTTGCTGCCTACGTATGGTCTCAGGACAACGTGCGTGCACGCCGGGTCGGCAATCGCATCCGCGCCGGCCAGGTAGCCTTGAACGGCGCCTACGGCGATATGAAGACGCCTTTCGGCGGCTTCAAAATGTCCGGTAACGGACGCGAGTACGGTGAATTCGGCCTGCGGGATTTTTTGGAGGTCAAAGCGGTCATCGGGGTCGACGCCGCCTGATCGCCGACGGTGGCTGAACCTGCCGTTCTGCGGCTCGAGAATCTCACCAAGGGGTATCGTCGTGATCGTCCGCCGGTGTTCGAGAACCTGAATCTCGAACTGTCCGGAGGCGAGTACGTTGCGGTCATGGGCGAGTCGGGCGTGGGCAAATCGACGCTGCTCAACCTGCTCGCCGGCCTCGACAGACCGGACTCGGGCCGAGTGCGGCTCTTAGGGCTGGAGGTATCCGCCATGGACGACGACGCGACCACATTGTTGCGCCGGAGGGCGGTGGGCTTCGTGTTCCAGGCGTTCCACGTGCTGCCGTATCTCACCGTCGAACAAAACATCGCATTGCCGCTCGAATTGCTCGGCGTTGCCTCGGCCGAACGGTTGCGCCGCACCGCCGAGATGATGGAAGCGGTCGGCGTCTCCGCGTTGGCGCGCAGCTATGCACGTGAACTCTCCGGCGGCGAGGTGCAGCGCATTGCGATCGCCCGAGCATTGGTGCACAAACCGCGGCTGGTGTTGGCGGACGAGCCGACCGGCAATCTCGATCCGCGCAGCGCGGCACAAATCCTCTCGCTGCTGCGCGCGCAGATCAAGGCGAACTCAGCCGCCGGGTTGTTGATCACGCATTCTCGGACGGCGGCGGACACCGCGGACCGGATTCTGATACTCGACGGGCGGGGGTTGCAAGCCATGGGACGAGAGGGGTGAGCCTTCGGTTATGGAGCGTGCTGCTGCTGGCACAATTGCGCGAGCAGCCGGGACGCCTGTTGGTAACGGTGCTCGCGATCGCGCTCGGCGTCGCGCTCGGGGAATCGGTGTACCTCGTGAACGCGACGGCGCTCAACGAGTTCGGCCTGGCCACGAAACGGCTGGTCGGCGAAGCGGATATCATCGTTCGAGGATCCCGCGAAGGATTCCCCGAAGCACTGTACCCGGCGCTTGCGCGTGATCCCGCGATCGCCGTCGCAAGCCCGATACTGGAACTGGAGGCGGCGCTGCCCGGGCGGCGCGATGCGCTCAAGATACTTGGACTGGATCCGTTTCTTGCCGCATCGCTGCAGCCGGCGTTGCTCGGCGGAATCGCGGGCGGCATTTTCGATCTACTGACGACGGACGGAATTTTTTTGAGCGGCGCCGCCGCGCGGCAGTTGAACCTGCGGCGCGGCGACGTGCTCACCGTGACCGTCGGCAGCTCCACGACGCCGCTTCGCGTGCTCGGCATCCTGACAGAGACGAATTTTTCCGAGCCCTTGGGAGTCATGGACATTGCATCCGTTCAATGGGCCTTCAATATGCTCGGCCGGCTGAACCGCGTCGATCTGCGGCTGGCGGCGGGCACATCGGTCGACACCTACCGCGGTGAGCTCGAGCGGCGATTGCCGCCCGGAGTCCTTGCGATCGCACCGAAAGTCGAACGCGACCGTGCGGTCACGGTGACCCGCGCTTACCGGGTGAACCTCAACATGCTGGCGTTGGTCGCGCTCTGGACCGGCGCCTTTCTGGTCTTCTCGACGCAATCCCTGTCCGTACTGCGCAGGCGCCGCTCGCTGGCGCTGCTGCGCGCGATGGGCGTGACACGCGCGGGATTGCAGTGGGCTCTGGCCGGCGAAGGTGCGGCTCTCGGCGTGATCGGATCGTTGCTCGGCGTCATGCTGGGTTTCGTGTTTGCCGCCGCCATGTTGCGGGTGCTCACGGGCGATCTTGGGCTGGGGCAGCTGCATGCCATGGGCGCAACGGTGCACGCCGCCGCCCTCCCCTTGAGTTTCTTTTTCGTCGTAGGCACCTGTGTCGCAAGCGCCGGCGCATGGATGCCCGCCCGGAGCGCATCCCGCCAGCCACCCGCCCGTTCGCTCAAGGGCGGGGACGGCGACTACGGCGAGATTGCCAGAATGAGCTGGCATGCGGGTCTCGCTCTGTTGCTGGCGGGCGCGTTGTTCGCGCGGTTGCCGGCGGTGGCCGGTCTGCCCCTCTTCGGCTATGCATCGATCGCCGCGCTGCTCTTCGGCGCCGTGCTGTTGGTGCCGGTGCTGACGATCCGAGTTCTCGCACTGGCGCCGCGCACCAATCGGGTGGTGTGGGACGCGGCGATCGCTCAGCTCCGGGAGAACGTCGGCCTCTCCACGCTGAGCCTGGCGTCCATCATCGTCAGCTTCAGCCTCATGGTTGCCATGGCCATCATGGTCTACTCGTTCAGGGTGTCGTTCGAGCATTGGCTGGGAAAATTGCTCCCGGCCGATCTGCAGATACGCGAGCCCTTGGGCAACGACACGGCGTATTGGTCGCCGTCGGAACAGGCAAAGCTCGCTTCGGTGCCGGGCATCGAGCGGCTCGAATTCCGGCGAACCCAGCAGATCCTCCTCGATGCCGGCCGCCCCGCCGTCACGCTCATCGCACGCGGCGCTACGCCAAGTCAAGCCGCCGGCGAGCTGCCCCTGGTGCAGACGGCTGCGCCGGTGCCGGGTGATCCGCTCGAGCCGGTGTGGATTTCAGAGGCACTGCAGGATCTTTACGGTTTGAAAACCGGAAGTACGCTCACCCTGCCGTTGGCCGGCCATGACCGCAACTACCGGGTGGCCGGTGTCTGGCGGGATTACGCTCGAACCTTCGGCGCGGTGGTCATGACGATTCCGGCCTACAGCGCGGCCACGGGCGACCGGAGCGCCACGGAAGGGTCCGTGTGGCTCGACGGCCGGCGCACCGCGGATGGCGTGGTGGCTGGCTTGCGTGCCTGCTTCGTCCGCGGCGATATGCTGGAGGTCATGACGACCACAGCCTTACGGGAACGTTCGCTGCAGATCTTCGATCATGCCTTTGCGATCACCTATGCGCTGGAAGGCATCGCCGTCCTCATCGGCCTTACCGGAATCAGTTTCGCCGCCGGCGCCACCGCGCTGGCGCGCCGTTCCGAGTTCGGGATGCTGCGGCATATCGGCATGCTGCGACGGCAGGTGGTCGGCCTGTTGGCGAGCGAAGGATTCCTGATGAGCGTGTTCGGCGTTTTATACGGACTCACCCTTGGTGCCGTCTTGAGCCTGGTGCTGGTTTACGTGGTGAACCGGCAATCGTTCAATTGGAGCATCGATCTTGAGGTGCCGGCCTGGCAGCTCGGAGCGCTCAGCGTCATCCTCATTGCAGCGGCTGCTTTCACCGCGGTTTGGAGCGGCCGCGCTGCTACCAGCAAGGACGCCGTGCAGGCCGTGAGGGAGGATTGGTGAGGGCTCACCGCCTGTTGCTGGCCGCCGCACTTCTAAGCGCCGACCTTGCCTGTCGTTCGGTGGCCGCGGCGGGTACCGACTACCCGGCAGTGACGCCGGGAAACCCAATGGCCTTTCCTCGCGATCATGGAAGTCACCCGGATTTTCGCACCGAGTGGTGGTACGTGACCGGATGGCTCACCACCCAGAACGGCGAATTCTTGGGATTTCAAATCACGTTTTTTCGCACCAAGCCCAATATGGCGGCAGCGAATCCAAGCGCGTTTGCGCCGCATCAATTGCTCATCGCGCACTGCGCCATCAGCGATCCGAAACGGGGCCGGCTGTGGCAGGACCAGCGGATCAGGCGCGCGGGATTGGGGCTTGCCGAGGCCGCCGAAGGCGATACGGATGTGTGGATCGATGACTGGGCCCTGAAGCACCGAGCGGGAGGGTACGAGGCGAAGATCGCCGCGGAGGACTTTGCGATTGCGGTTGAACTCGCCGACACACAATCGCCACTGGTCAACGGGGATGCGGGTGTGAGCCGCAAAGGTCCGGCGTCGGAGTCGGCAAGTTACTACTACAGCTTGCCCCACATGAAGGTGCGGGGAAACATCACTCGCGGCGGTGAGTCGACCCGGGTGGAGGGTGAAGCGTGGTTCGACCATGAATGGTCCAGCGAGTATCTCGACGGCCAGGCCGGCGGTTGGGATTGGACCGGCATCAACCTTGATAAGGGTGCGGCATTGATGGCTTTTCGAATTCGAGGACTGGATGGGAGTGTCCGCTGGGCCGGAGGCACGTTCCGCGCACCGGATGGAAAATTGCAGGTCCTGGAGCCCGCGGATATCCGCTTCGACGCAGTGCGCGAATGGACATCGCCGCGGACCGGCATCAGGTACCCGGTCGAGTGGCGTGTCACCGCGGGATCGAGGCAATTCGAGCTCAAGCCGCTGCTCGATGACCAGGAAAACGATACGCGCGCGTCGACCGGCGCGATCTATTGGGAAGGCGCGGTCCGCGCCTACGAGCAGGACCGGCCGGTGGGCCGGGGCTACATGGAAATGACCGGATATGGGGAGCGGCTGCGATTGCCCGGAAGCCGCTAATGCATTTTGTAAAGCACCCCGGCGGTGGCCAGCTGATCATCGAACTGGAAGAACGCCTGGTTGGCGCTGCGCCGCTGGTGTCTGAGCGCCAGCGAGAAAATCCATGAACTCCTGGGCGAATAGTTGAGGTCCACTTGTTCCGTAGAAACCTTCGCATGCAGCGCTCCCAACGTCAGCACATTGAGGCTTTGGGATATGTAAGCTTGATCCTCATAGGACAACAAGAAATCCAATTTGATCTTTTCGGTGACGTTCCACACCGGCGAGATGCTGCCGCCTTTCGACACGAAGTAGTTCGATTCCGAGATGAGGTAGGCATGCAGCTCCTGCCAACCCGCGAAAACCAGCTGTGTTTTCTCGGTGGGCTGCCAATTCAACGTAACGCGCCCGAAGGCTCCGGAAAAGGCGCCCAGCGAGGTCTCCGTGAATTTGCGCTTGTAGTAGCCCACGAAGGCATCCAATTGTGTCTTTTCGGAAAACGAGTACTTGGTGATGAATCGAAGGGAGTCTTCCCTAAAACTTGGAGTGAACGAGAAGCCGTTCAACGTGAAGAGATTACTCGAAGGGAAGGTCCCATCGGCATAGCGGTATTGAAAGCCGAACGTATTATCGACGCTGGTGGCGTATTCGATTCCGGCGTCGCCCTCCTTGAGACGAAAATTGTCGAACTTCGCCTGTTCCGCGCTGTGCGTAAGATTCGTGCCGCTCGCGCCGCCGTACACCGCCCAGTGCGGACCGATCTGGTAACGGCCCTTACCGAACACGTGCTCCGAATCGGTAAGATCTCGTCCGAATGTGCGCGTCTCGTCAAAACTCGCCAGTGCATGCGTATAGTCCGCCTGCAGGAAGCCAAACAGGTGGCTTCCCACCTGCCAATTCCATATCAGATTCGCATAGCCTGACGTGTTGTCGAGGTCGGTATTGTGACCGAAGCGATTGTAGTCGGCGCGGGCGTTCAGCGTGAAAAGCTGGCGGCCCAACGCCAATTGACCGTCGCCGCCCAGCGAACCCGTGTTGATGTAATCCGAACGCGAGGCGTTGGGCGACACGAGGGTGGCAATATTGCCATAATTGGATGGGAGGCGGTAAAGATTACTGTCGTACTGTTCCTGATCGGCGACATAAAAATCATACGTGTTGCCGTCCGCCGACTGCAGCGGCGGAGGCGCCACTCCGGCAACCGCCCTGTTTCCCGCAAGCCCAAACCAGGCGGAAATAGTGCAGCAGCAGGTGACCTTCAGAATCCGTGCGACACCGTTGACGTGATGCAAAATCCCCCCCTTATACCGTGGCGTTGTCCCATTCTACGCTGGGAAACCAGAGGAATCAGCATGTCGGCAACCGTTTTTTGAGGTGCTTTACAAAATCTTCGTGAGTTGAAAAAACTACACGCGGGCCTGGGCTGACGACTCGATGAAAGTTTCACAATCGTCGCGGCGGGCGCACGGCGCATGTAGTATTCACTCATTACTTGGCAAAGGTCCGGGCCCCATTAAGTGGCATCACGTCGAATCATCGAACTTGCGCGCGCCGGCCGGGGTAACTACGTCTCGAGACGCGGCAAATTCATTCAAATCATCTGGTTTGTCGTCGAAGCCTGCTTGATCAACAGCCGGTTGATGCCGCTGCCCGGTGTGCGTGCCGCGCTGCTCCGGCTGTTCGGCGCGAAAATCGGCCGCCGCTGCCGCTTTTTACATCCGATTCGCGTGAAATATCCGTGGAATCTGCAGGTGGGCGACGATTCCTGGTTCGGCGAGGACGTCTGGATCTATAACCAGGACAGCATACGCATTGGTTCGAACGTGTGTGTTTCTCAAGGTACGTTCTTGACGACTGGATCGCACGACGTCGCGACGAACATGGACCTGCGCGTGGCTCCGATTGTCATTGAAAGCGGTGCATGGATTTCATCGAATTGCGTCGTGCAGATGGGGGTTACCATCGGCGAATCCGCGGTCGTCACCCCGTTGTCGGTGGTCACTAAATCGCTCGAGGCCGGCGGCATCTATGGCGGAAACCCGTGCAAGTTCATCAAGAGCCGATTTGCACCGGCGGTCTCGACGGCGGCGTCGCCGAAGGCCGGGGCCGAGGTCATCAGAAGCGATACTTGATCAGCCCCCGTATTTTTGCCAGAGCCACCGGGGGCAGCCGACGAATGAAGACAATACACAGCACGCCGTTCAACACCTCGGAAATCAAAGTTATCGCCAACGTCGACCGGCGAGGAAGCCACGACATGGCGGCAATCGTCACCGCCGCCAGGACGATGGAAGCCGTTGCGATTCGAAACAATCGCCACGGAAATGCGATTGCGCTTTTTTCAAGCCATTTCCACGCGAACCAGACCGTCAAAACCGTGCCGAGCAACTCTGCCGCCATGAGGCACGCGGCCGCCCCCGCCACGCCGAAACGGGCGGTAAACAGGAATATTCCGCCGACTGCGACCGCGCTGACTCCGATCGACATGTAAAGCTGCACTCTCAGCAGATTGTTGCCCTGTAGAACGGCCATCGGCGGCCGCGCAATCGAGAATATCAGCAAGGTGATCGAAAATACGCCGAACAAGGCCGGGTCGAACGCGATCTTGCCCCTCGTCCAGGCGTGAAAGACGAGAGGCATCAGCCACTGGAACGCAATCAACACCGGAGACAGTAGAATCACCGCAAGAAACCACACGAACCCCACGGTTGCTTTGGTCCGCTCGGCATCCTTCTCCCGTAGAAATCGCATGATTTCCGGCATGATCGGGTTGGTGATCGTACCGATGCCTTGCAGCGACAGATTGCTCATTGTTCGCATCGTCGAAAATGCCGTCATCTGGGACACGCCAATCAACGCGCCCAGGAAAATGCGAACCCCCTGCTGGCGGGAGATGTCCAAAACGGCGCCCAGTGCGATGGCCAGGGAGCGGCGGATGTTTTCATACCCTAGCGTCCACTCGGGAGTGACGGGATGCAGCCGGTGCCGCCGGAACATTCGCCACATGTCCACATGAATCGGGATATTCACGACGAAACCGGCGATCACGATACACAGCACGGTATCGAACAGGTCCGCGCCCAAGGCCACCGCCACTCCGGACACCAGGGCTTGCGCAATGGCCAGTGCGGTTCCCCACCAGGTCATTCGGGGGAAGTAACCATAGGGCGCCACGGCCCGCCCGGCGAGGCCCCCGACGCTGCTGCTGATCAGCCACGAGATTGAATAGAGGATCAGCGACCACGCTGCCTGATGCACGAGACCGGCGTCCAATGCTCCTTCCGGATCGAGCGTGGTTCGAATGAACCCGAAATAGATCAGGCCCGATACACCCAAGAGTTCGACGATGCCGATCAGTACTGCGAAGGGAACCGCCGAGTAGAACAGCCGCCGCAGATGCTCCGGATGTTTGTCGCCGACCTTCAGAAACTCGTATCCCATGAAGTTGTGATGGCTGGCGCTCAACATCGACGAAACGCCGACGATTGTCTGGATGATCAACCAGCAGCCGTATTCGTCCACGGACCAGTGGGCGAGAAACACCGGGACGAGCAAGACCTGGGTGAGGATGGTGAGTAGAATTTTTACCCAGGCGGCGGCACTGGCGGACAGGAATCTATTTAGCGAACTCAAAACGTTACCGGACTATAGTCCGGTCAGCTTCCTATATTGCGCGACCTCTTCAGCGCTGCCATGCTGAAAGTAGAATTCATCATCGCTGAAGTTGATCGGGCGATCGCGTCCGTAGCCGAACGGCAACAGCTCGTAGTTTTTCGACAGGGCGCAGGCGAGGTTGAACAACACCAGCCCCGCCACCCGCAGCTTTCGGATCTCGGTATATTCCGCGAGGGCGAGCACCGGTGACGGCAGCAGTCTCGATGCCGCGAACATGAATTTGTGTTCGGGGGCGATTTGTTTGTCTGAATAGTTGATTGCATGCAGCGCGCTCACGAAATGGCGGATTCCTTTCTTGTTCGCGGCAAAAAAACTCTGCTGAACGTCCTTCAAATTGCTGGCCCCGAACACGAGGTCCCTGCGCCGCAAGGCGTTCTTGACTTTCTCCACAATTCTGGCCCCATAAACCAATGCGTCTTGCTCGACATACAGGACCATGTCGACGTCATTGAAGAGGGCAAATTCCAGCCCGGAAATTATGGCGGCCATCGCACCGCAGTAATGCGTCTTGCAATTCTGCGAATGTCCCGGGTTGATCAGCAACTCGACGCGTTGAAACTTCGTCGACGTGCAGGCAGCATCATCGGGCTTTACGGGCGAGGCGGAATCCACGATGAAAACGTGGTCGGGCTTGATGAATGTGTCCAGCGATCGCCACCATAGCGGCCGGAATCCCGGCCCACGGATCAATTCGTCGCCGGCGGTGACGTAGCTTCGGCTTTTATCGGTGGAGTACCACCCGCTGGTTACCAGTTCGCACGACATCGGTGAATGCGATCAGCCGAACTTGGTCAATCTACGGATCGCTCTCGCAAGAAACGGCGGCGTGACATCGCGGACGATGGATCGGAGCGTGACGCGATTGGTGCCATAATAACGGGGAGCGAATATCGAAGTGTGTGGCTTGAGGTGCGGCTTCTCTTTTACACCCACCGTGTGATAGTAGGTGATGAACGATTGGCGCATGCGATCCGCGGGACATTCCAACGGGGTCGGCACTCCATGGAAATTCGGATAGTCGACTTCGAACAGCACGGTTCTGTTGAACAGCGGATCAATGCTGACCTCGCAGCGCTTTCCATCGTCGCTCCAAAGCTCCAGCTGACCATGGTATTGGGGACTCCAGGACTTGTTCAGAAATACGATCATCGCCAGCCGGCGGGTCAGTCCGGTCTCATAGGCGACATTCCGGTCGGCATGAACATTGAAATAATCACCGCGCCGCATCAGCGCGTAGCCTGCGCCCTGCAGGTAGGGATCCGGCAGCAATTGTTCGATGCCCGTGATTTCCGCGAGGAAGTAGAGGAACGCGGCGGAATGAACGATGCCCACGAGCTGGTTGCCGGCGATGCCCATCTCCGCAGCCGAACGCATTCTTGCCGTTCTCTCCCGGGTGTCCTGTTCGATATTCGACCATTGGTCACGGCGCATGTGCGCCATCTCGGAAAGCAGCGACTCGAGGACTTCCCCGGAGAACATATTGTCGATGATCAGATGGGGGAAAGGCTTCGAATTTCGATATCCGGAGCGCAAATCCTCGATGCTTCCGGGCAACGTAGCCTTGCCCGCCAGCAGATTGGTGTACTCAACCGTCAGATCGCCGCGCATATGAAGTCCCGTACTAGCATTGCCCGTATTTAGCCCTGTCATACATTATCCGGAGAAGGCCGCCGCAAATCGCAACGCGTTCCGGCCGTGTCTCGCACCATAGTGTGATGCATTACCCATAACCTCCACTCACCATCCACTGTATGCCGCGGCCGGCACGGATCGGCCCCCGACCACGTCGAGCAGACCGGCCGCCATCGCGTCGACGGTAAATCGCTCTTCGAACAAGGCACGGGCGTTCCTACCCATGGTACTCCGTTGATCCGAGGTCAGGGACAGCCACTCCCGCAGCAATTTGAGGGTCCCCTCTTCCGTGTCCGAAGCGACTATTCCGGCGCCATGCGACTGCACCTCGCGCCAAATATTGACCTTGTCGGAAATGAGCACCGGTCTGCCGCAACCCAACGCCTCGGCGACCGCGATTCCAAAATTCTCTTGATGCGACGGCAAAATGAATGCTTCGGCAGCGTAGAACGCGCCCCACTTCATATCGCCTCGCAACATGCCCGGCCACGTCACGCGATCCGACACGCCCAGGCGGTGCGCCAGCTGCTGCAATGCTTCAACCCACCCCGTTTGATCCGGCCCTGCGACGACCAAGTGCAGCGCCGGTTGCGACGCGGCGAAGCCGGCCAAGGCGCGAATGAGCAGGTCGCATCCTTTCTTTACATGGATGCGGCTTAGAAACAAGAGGACGCGCCGTCCCCGCAATTCCGGATTGGCCGCGAGGAAGCGCTCGCGTAATTGTGCGGTGTCGTTCGGGGGGGGAGTCGTGCCGTATGCGATCACATGTTCATTGGCGCGATACAGCCAAAATGATTTCCTCGCCAGCAAGCGCTCTTCCTCGCTGGTAAATAGGACTGCCTGGGCGTCGCGCAGCACGCGGTACTCGGCCAACGGCCAGTAAATCCATTTCTTCAAATGCTTGAGCGGATATGTGCGCCTGAACCAAGGATCGAGCATGCCATGCGTGAAGACAAAATAAGGAACTCCGGCGTTCCGCAGCGCGCGCCACGCGCCGAAACTGTGGTACTGCCACAGTCCGTTGACGATCACCGCATCGAATCTGGAGGCGTTCTCTTTGAGCCAGGGTACGAGCTTGCCGTTGTAGCCATAGCCGCTGCTCGACGGTCCCAGCGCGTGCACGGGCAGAGGGAACTCCTTGACGAAACTTTCCTTCGGATCATCGGAGGTGACGATTTCCACGGTATGACCGTCTTGCTGCAAGTGAATCCCACGCTGCCGCACACCTTCCAATGGTCCCCCGGAACTTGGATTGGCACTCGATATGACGTGCAGGATCTTCAAACTTCCATACTCTGACCATGTGGGGAAAATGAATCATTCGCGGCCTTCGTGCCGCGGAGTACCCGCTCATAAATCGCGAGGTACGAGTCGATCGTGGCGTTCTGATCGAAGCGCTTCGTCCATGCCCGGCCCGCCTCCCGGCGTCGCGCCTTCTCCGCCGGGCTTTCGGAAAGCAGACCCTGCAACACCGTCGCCCCGTTCCGGGCCCAGGATTCGAGGTCCCCAGGCGCGGCCAGCCGTGGGAGGTACAAAGCGGCCGCGCCGGCCACCTCGTTCATCGGGGCCTCGTCGGTGGTGACCACCGGGCACCCGCAGGCCTGTGCCTCGACCAAGGGCCAGCCGAATCCTTCCGCCAGGCTTGGGAACAGAAAGGCCCTTGCCACCGAGTACAGCGCCTGCAGAGTGGCACTTTCGAGACTTCGGAAGAAGGTCACCCGGCCCTTCTGCGGTATTTTCGCTATCACCGACTCAACCGCGGAACTTGGGTGGGGACCCACGCACCAGAGCGGGAGCGGGTCCGTCGTTCGGGACACATACTCGGCGTAGATTGCCACGACACCCGTTAGATTCTTGTACCACTGCCCTCCCCCGACGTGCAGCACCATTCCCGCCTCGGGCATGGTGATGCCGGCGGTCTCCAGCACCTCCCGTGCCTCGGCAACAGGCAACGGTGCGTAGGGAAAGTTCATCCCGTTGTAAACGACCTCGGAGGTGACCGCGTTGATGCCGCCAAAGCGGCTCAAATCGTCCTGGGTTTTCTTCGACACGGAAATGAAGTGACGGCCGTGCCGAAATCCGCGGCGTATGTAGCGTTGATAGATTCGACCGGTCACCGAGGTCGGGTTCTCCGGAATGTCGCCCAACGCCGACCGCAATGCGAGCAGATCGTGAACGTGCACGATATGCGGTCTATCCCGGGCCAGCGGCACCCATGGACCCAGCGCCTGATCGCAAAACACGAACAAGGTATCCTTCGGCGCGCGGGTCATCGCTCTGCGCATCGCCAAGGGAAACAGCAGGTATTGATCCGCGTAGCCGGCCCATTTGGATAGTCGTCCCGGCGGAACCCAGCCGTGGACCATCGCCGACGGCGACCACACCTCGACAGAATGGCCCCGAGACTCATACGCGGATTTCAGCATCCCGGCGAATCGGGGCATGCTTTGCGAACGCGAGAAACTCGGATGGCATATCAGGACCAGTTTCATCGATGCTACGGCTATCGCTGCCACACCGCCGCACTCGGATCCCGGATCCGCGGCGGCTCCCGGCGGCTCAGCAGCCTGGCCGGCGTAAGCATTGCCACGTAGATCAGCAGCGTTTGCGCGAAGTTTCGAATGAACAGATGTAATACCTTGTGCAGGGACTCGGAGGTGATTCCGCTCATGAAAA
>JAXDQI010000298.1:0-21925 GCA_034667965.1 Gammaproteobacteria bacterium | reverse complement strand
CGGCGGCTCGGCCGCTGCGGTGGGACTCGCCGGCGGCAGCAAACTCGAACACACGGTTATTCCGTTTCTGCTCCGCGGTGTGAATCTGCTCGGGATCGATTCCGTCATGTGCCCGATGCCGCGCCGGATCGAGGCCTGGCATCGCCTTCAGTCCGATTTGCCCCTCGACCTGTTGGAGGCGATGACGATCACGGCCCGCTTGGACGAAGTGCCTCGTCTGGCGGCGGAGATCCTCAAAGGCCAGGTGCGCGGGCGCGTGGTCGTCGACGTCAGCGCCTGAGATGCGCGCAAGCCATGGCCGCGAATGCCGGCCACGGCTTGCGCCGAGCAGCGAGGTCCGACCAATCAGTCGTGATCGCCGCCATGCGGAATCGCGTTGATCACCCCGAACACTCCGTTGGTCTCGTCATCGGGACCGGCGGTGAAGTAAAGGGACTCCGGACTCGACTTCGCTCCGCCCCCGAATGCAATAGCCCATAGCCCGTCGATGCTGATCGGGTGACCATCGGGCCGCCGAAGCGCGCCGCGGAAATTGCCGTGCGAATCGAAGGCGTTGATCCGGCCGTCCTTGAAATTGCCGACGAGGATGTCGCCGCTGAACTGGCCGAATCCATAAGGCGCTCGCGCCAGTCCCCAGGGGGAATTGAGCGCACCGTGCTCGGCGAAGCGGCGCAGCAGGTGCCCGTCGGTGTCGAACACGTCGACGAAACCGGCTCCCGGCCCGCCGGTGTCGTCATGTTTGGCCGCATCCTGTTTGGCGTAGGTCACCCACAGGTCACCGTCGATGTTCTGAATTCCGAATGGAGCGAAACCGGCCGGCACATGCTGATCGATGAATTTCCCGTCCGTCGTTGCCGGAGCAAAATGGCTGTCGAACACTTCGACGGTGCCGGCGTGAAAGTTGGTCGCGTATAGGTGATTCCCATTGACGTTGGTGCCGAACGCGAGCCCCTTGTACACCGCGCCGGATGGGGAATTGTCGACCGCAAGCACGGCGTGGGTGGGGTTGACGGTGAAATTCCACGCGGAGATGGTTCCATCTTCGGTGTCGAAGATGAACGCGGCGGGTAATTGCGAACCCGGCACCAAGAATCCCGACGTCGAATTCCAGATCATGCCCGTGGGCGATGAGATGACGCCGGACTGCGAACCCATCGGCGGGGGAATGGTGACGACCAGCGGGACGATGGTTCCATCTCCCAGGTAGAGAGTCGAGACGCCTGAATGATTGTCGTTGACCCAGAATGGACCGCCGGGTGGGAACGCCAAACCCCAGGCATTGGCCAGGTTGGCGTCGGGAAACTTGGCGCGGCCCGCAATGTTCGAATCGAGATTCGTCTGGACAAAGGCCACCGAATCCTCATGGGTTCGGTCGGCGTCGCTGGCTCGTGCCGCTGTTGCCGCGCCGATTGCGAACCCGATGACAAGAGCCATGGATGCAGTCGATGCGATGTGTCGCTTTGAGATGTTCATGTAATTTCCTCTTCTATTTTCAACGGTCGGATCAATTCCCCTCTGTGGGAGTGAGTACCCGGAACGTGCCGATTGGTTGCGCGAAGGCGCAATGTCGCGGCCGAGCGCCGTTGCGCGGTGCAGCGTGGCGATCGCCCGGCTGAACGGCGCCGCTGCCGCGAAGGACTTGATCGAGGCGGCCGCGGTGGAGTCCACCGAAGCGTGACGGTGTTCACGGAATTCTAAGCCGCGGACGCCCGCCGGCGTCGTTCGTCGTCGTGTTACAGAGACAGATTTCAGGCCTTCCCTCAGCGTGTACCTTGATCGGACGAAAGGCGCCTGCAGGGGAAATCGCAATGAGTCCCATCATTGATCCGGCGAGAACGCAGCGTCGATTGGCGTGGGCGCTGAGCGTGCTCGTCGGTGTTTCGATGTGTCTGCGCACCACGGAATTGCAATCCGAATTCATCACGCTCTCGCACCAGGTACCCGCTCGATCGATCGGACTGACATGCAGAATTCCCGCCGTGGGTACCGCTGCACCGGGCATCAAGGCCCTGTCACGGGATATCGCGCGGCGCTTCCATCTGGCCGAAGGCGCCGCCGCCGGCATTACGCGTGCGGCGTTCACCGCGGCGCAAGCTCGCGGCATCGACCCGACGTTGGTGCTGGCCATCGCCGCCGTTGAATCGAAGTTCAAACCCGGAGCGATCAATCCCACCACCGGCGCCAAGGGACTCATGCAAATCATGCCTCGGTGGCACCACGACAAGATACTCGATGTCGGCGGCGAGTCCTCGCTGATGTTGATCGCACCGAATATCGCCGTGGGCGCGGCTATCCTGGCGGAATACCTCGCTGCCGAGGACGGCGACATCGAAGATGCGCTGGGCCACTATCTGGGAACCACCGGTGCCGAACGATACCTGAGAAAGGTGAATGTGGAGATGGCGCACTTGACGCGGGTGATGAAAGCCACCTAGAAGACGTCCACGTAAAGCGCGGCTGCCCTCAAGGCGTTAATATGTCGCCGTTGCCTTGCTAGGACGGAATTGTGCTGCATATCTTCATCATTCATATCGATCCGCTGCGCGGCGGTGTCTGTTGAGCGGCCTGCGGCTGCATGGCTACTGGCGAAGCTCGGCGTCGTACCGTGTTCGAATTGCGCTGGCGTTCAAGGGTCTCGAATTCGAGTATGTCCCAGTGCATCTGGTGCGGGCGGGCGGCGAGCAGTACAGCCCCGAGTACCGGGCCCTCAACCCGCAGTCTCGGGTACCGGCATTGGAATCGCCGGACGGCATCTTGACTCAATCCATGGCGATCATGGAATGGCTGGAAGAGGTGTACCCCGAACCCGCCTTGTTGCCGCGCAACTCCGGCGAGCGCGCTCGTGTGCGCTCGCTCGCTCAGATCATGGTTGCCGATGTGCAGCCGCTGCAAAATGTATCCGTTACTCGATTCCTGCAGGGTACGCTGAATGCCGACGACGCTGCGCTCAAGACCTGGCTGCGTGAGTGGGTCGGCCGAGGCCTTCGCGCCTTCGAGGAAATGCTTGCGCAGGCGCCGGGGGCCGGCGACTTCTGCGTCGGGGACGCGCCCACGCTGGCCGATGTCTGTCTCGTGCCCCAATGCCATAGCGCGCGTCGATTCGGCGTCGATCCAGCCGACTATCCGCGGATCGCGCACATTGAGAAGGCCTGCGCTGATTTGCCGGCGTTCCAGCGCGCCGCGCCTGATCGACAGCCGGACGCCGTCACCTGACGTGACCCGGGACCATCAAGTTGCGGGCGGTTGATGGCAGATAGTACAGCCCGAGACCGGGCCATGACGCGCCAACGTCGGCCCCGGATGTCGGTGACAGTTGAGACAGAAATCATGAAACCGTGCCTCTACTCCGACCTTGAGATCCGTGCGGGCGCTGCGATGGCAAAAGACACAGGCATCAAACCCTCGTCCATCGGCATAGTTATGGTGGCAGACCAGACAATTGACGGACGTGTGTTTGCGGTGGTCGAAGTTCAAAGGCAGCGTCTGGGCGCGAGGCAGCAGCGGCTCACGGAGCGCGACGAGGGCGCGGCCTGGAATGAGCGAACCAAGGGCGATCATCGCCGCGGCGATGACGCCGACCATGAGTGTCGAATGCCGGCCGAAGGCAAGCCGACGCAGGACGGCCGGCTCGTGCGTCGCCGTCCCCGTACCGCGTCTTCGCCTGAGGAGGATCGCGATGCCACCGGCCGCCACTGCGACATACACGATGCGGCGGCCGTAACCTCCGGTGTACCGCCCGGTCGTGATCACGTGAGCGCCGAGCAACACGGCGAGCAGGCAGCCGAAGAAGATGTGCGTCGCCTGGAAGTCGCGATGGCTGCGCCACACGCGCCGGCGCACGCCTGCGACAGATGTGACCGTGAGGACCAGAAGAACGGCAAGGGCCGCGATTCCGGCCAACTGGTAGACCGGCAACGTGGGCTTCAAATACTCGACAACTTTGTGGTCCGACACCACCGCCACGAGCACATGGAGCACCGCCGCGCCGACGGCCATCCAACCGAGCACTTCATGACGGCCAAGCGAGAGCAGAACCGGCGGGTCCGATTCCCGCGGTCGGACGGGGCAGCCGCATAGCGCAAGGCATGCGATCGTCCCGACAAGACCCAAGAGTTCCGAGAACTCCCAGCCCAGGGTCGTGAAGCCGGCGAACAGAGGCAGCGCCGCCGTGAGCGCCAATCCAATCCCCCACGCCGTGTAACGCCGGTCGCGTAACTTCATTCGTTTATCGGCGCCGCCGCGTCGTCTCGAAGGCAGGGTCCCGGCGGCTCACAAAATCGCATCCATTGCGTCCAGTTCGCGATCCTCGAGTTCGAATTCGAATATCGCCAGGTCCTCACGCATGTGCGCCGCGGACCGGGTCCCGGTCAACGGCACCACATCGCGCTGAGTCAAATGCCGAAAGAGGATCTGTTCCGGGGTGCGTCCGTACTTCGATGCCAGGGCGGCCACGGTGCCGTGATTGAGAACGTGGGGATTCGCGGTCAGCGTCCAGAAACTCTGGTAGATGATCCGCCGGCTCCTGCAGAACGCGCGAATCTCGCGGTCGTAGCCGGTCTCGGCGTACAGCCGGTTCTGGACGACACTTGGTTTGACGTGTGCCGAATCGTACAGCGCTTTGAGTTGTTCGAGTTCGTAGCAGTTGCTGATGCCAAGCTGACGCACACCGCCGCCCGGTACGAGTGACTCCATTGCGCGCCACACCGCCAGGGTCTGCGCCGGACTCGCGAGCGGCGAATGCAGGACCAGGCAATCGAGATAGTGGGTCTGCAGGTTTCGAAGAGAGGCGGCGAAGGATTGTGCCACCTGCTCGGGCGGCGGCGCGCTCGGGTCGTAGGGAACACTCGTTGGATCCTGACCGGAGACGGGCGTAAATTTAGTCTGCAGATACAGGTCGGCGCGGACCAGCGCATCGTCCAGGCTCGCGGTCACTCCCGCACCCACGCCGGCTTCGTCGTAGTGCTTCGGTTGGCACGCGGTATCGATGCCGCGAAATCCCTGCGCAATGGCCTTTTCGACCAAGCGGGCGGTCTGGGATTTTTTCCAGGCAGTTCCGTAGATGATTCTCGGAGTGCGGACGTTCGCCGCGGAAATGATGAAAGCGTCCATGGTTCACTCTAGACCGCAGGTCGCTCGGCGACCGCCCGCACCCAGTTCACGAGCGCAGCGAGCATTTCCGCGTTGATCTGGCCGTCGTTCTTGCCGCTGCGGGCAGGCACATGGAACGAATGGTCCGCGTCGTGCAGCACGCGCAACGTGGCCCGGCCGCCGAGGCGCTCCACGAGCGGATTGAGCAGCTCCGGCTCTGCAAAAGTGTCGCGCGAGCCCTGGAGAAACAGCATGGGTATCTGCACCCGTGCAAGATGTTCGCCTCTGGTATCCGAAGGCTGCTTGGGTGGATGCAGGGGAAATCCCAGAAAGACCAAGCCGCGGACTCCGGGGAGTGGGCCGATTGCCTGCGCCTGCGAGGTCATGCGTCCGCCGAACGATTTTCCGCCCGCTATCAAAGGCAGTCCCGGTACGAGTCCGCTTGCCGCAGCTACTGCCGCGCGAACCGTGGCGTGACAAACCGCGGGCGTATCCGGTCTTTTGCCGCGCCTTTCCATGTAGGGAAACTGGTATCGAAGCGTGGCGATTCGAAGTGCGGCAAGATCGTCCGCCAGGTTCGCCATGAAGGGATGCCGCATTCCCGCGCCGGCGCCGTGGGCAACCACGAAACATGCTTCGGACTCCCGCGGCGCGATCAATATTCCGGAAACGCGGGTCGCATCGTCGACGACGATATCCACGGATTGCGAATCGGCGATGGTCACGGCGGCAGTATGCTCCGGGGCGGGATCAGGTCCGCCGACCTCGGCGTTTTTTCGGTGACCGGGTTGCTTGGTTGATCGCGTCCGCAAGTGAGCGCGCACCGTCGGCGTAATCCTTCCACGGTTTGTTCTTACCGAGCCGCTGCGCCGCCGTTCTGACCGTAAACAACCCGGGAGCAAGATCCTTCTTCACATCCCGCCACGCAACCGGCATCGAAACTTGCGCGCCCTCTCGGGCCCTCGGCGATAGCACGGCCACCGCGGTGGCCACGCGGTCGTTGCGCAGATAGTCCAGGAAGATCCGCCCGGTACGCTGATTTTTCGCCATGTTGTCCAGATATCGGGACGGGCTGTCCTGCGCCATTTGCGCGCAGATGAGGTGGGCGAAATTTTTCGCGATCGGCCATTTCACCGCCTCTTCACCGCCGATCAGCGGCGTGACGACGTGCAGGCCCTTGCCGCCCGTCGTTTTGCAGAAAGACACCAGACCGAGCGCTTCCAATCGCTCGCGTATCTCGTGCGCGGCGGCGACGACGGCATCGAATTTCACGTCCGGCGCCGGATCCAGGTCAAAAACCAGGCGACCGGCGACTTCCGGATCGTTTGGTGCGCAATTCCACGGATGGAGTTCCAGCGCTCCCATTTGAGCGACGGCGGCCAGTGCTTCGATCCGATCGATCTGCACATAGTCGGCTCGGTCGCCGCGCACTTTGACGAATTCGAACAGATCGGACATGCCCGCCATTGCGTGACGCTGGAAAAATTGCTGGCCGCCGATGCCGTCGGGTGCGCGCAGCAGCGAACAAGGGCGGCCGGCCAGGTGCGGCATCATCCATTCGCCGACGCGCTCGTAGTAGCGGGCCAAGTCGAGTTTCGTGACCGGCTTGCCGTCGCCGGCGTCAGGCCACAGCGCCTTGTCGGGCTTCGATATCGCCACGCCCAATACCGTGGATTGGCCGGCGGAGGCGCGAGGCGCGCGAGCGCGCCTCGAACTTCCCGTGGTCGGCGGCGTCTGTGCGGACGTCGACTTCTGTTTGGTCGGGTGTTCGGGTGCCTCGTCGGCACCTGCGGCTTCCGCCACCACTTCCGCCGCGTCCTTGTCCTCGCGCAGACCCTTGAACGAGGCCTCTCGAATCATTCCCGAGCCGGTCCAGCCGGCGAACTCGATTTCGGCGACGAGTTTGGGCTCGAGCCAACGCAGATTGCGCTCCTTGGGTGGCGCGGCGGCGCCCGGGGCATCGGCATCGCGGAATGGGCTGCGGTCGCGCGTCAATTGTTCCAGCCGCGGCGTCAGCGATTTTGCAACCGCGCGCCCGAAGCCGGTCCCGATGCGGCCCACGTAGACCAGCCGACCGTCGCGGTGAACCCCCGCGAGCAGCGATCGAACGGCGCCCCCGTCGGTGGTCCAGCCGCCGAGGACGACCTCCTGCCCGGCGCGGCATTTCGTCTTGGTCCAGCTCTCGGCGCGTCCCGAGCTGTAGGGTGCATCGAGTTTCTTCGAGACGATGCCCTCGAGCCCCAGTTGGCGCGCCGAGGAAAGCACGGCCTCCGCGTTTGATCCCAGATGTGCAACGTAGTGGATTCTGGCGGCCAAGCCGCTTTCGCCAAGGAGCGCCTCGAGGCGAATCTTGCGCTCGCGCAGCGGCAGCGTCCGCAAGTCCTTTCGACCCTCGAACAACAGATCGAACGCATAGAAGACCAGGTCCCCGGATCGACCTTCCGACAGCGCGGCCTGCAGGCGAGCGAAGCTCGGCAGGCGGCGTTGATCGAGAGCCACGACTTCACCGTCGATGAGACAGTCGGGCAGCGCCGCGGCGGCCTTTGCGATGGCGGCGAAGCGCTCGGTCCAGTCGAGACCCTGGCGGGTGCGAATGACCGCGCGCCCGCTTTCAACCCGAAGCTGCGCGCGATAACCGTCGAGTTTGATCTCGTGCACCCACTGCGCGGAGTCCGGCGGCCGCTCGGTCAATTTGCAGAGCTGTGGCTCTACGAAGGGCGGTATTTTCGTCACTGTGAGCGGCTTCGAGCGCTTGGGAATCGCGGGTTGGGGAGACGGCCGGGCAACGCTCGCGCGCGCTTTCGGTCCCTGATCGTCGGGCTTTCGGGTCCACACGGCATCGGCTCGGGCGAGCTTTGGACCCCTGAGCATGAAGGGCTTGGGGCGCCGGCCGACTCCGGCGGTAATCTGCTCCAGCGACCGGCCCGAGGCGACGGAGCGATCCTCGCCGAGCAACGCATCGGCGTCTCCCGGCTTGGCGCCGGCATCCCGGTGCTTGATCAACAGCCAATTGGCTCTCTTGCCTGCGAACCGGGTGCCCTTCATCCGCACCAGAACCCAACTGCCTTGCAGCCGGCTTCCGTCCAGAGTGAATTTAAGATCGCCTGCTTGGAGCGCGTCTTCCGTCGGCTTCGCGCCCTCCGGAGTCCAGAAGCCGCGGTCCCATAATTGAACCGTGCCGCCGCCATATTCGCCCCGTGGAATCGTCCCTTCGAAATCCCCGTAGTCGAGCGGATGGTCTTCGACTTCGACCGCCAGCCGCTTGTCGGCCGGATCGAGCGATGGTCCTCGAGCGACGGCCCATGATTTAAATACACCCTGCCATTCCAGGCGAAAATCGTAGTGCAACTGCCGGGCCGCGTGCTTCTGCACGACGAAGCGCAGGCGAGGGGAGGGCGCCACACGTTGTTCGCCGGAAGGCTCTGCGGTCTTCGAGAAATCGCGCTTTGTGCGATAAACGGTAAGCGCCGGCTTCGCCAACGTCAGGCACCTCGGATATCGATCATGCGCCGATAGGCGAGCAAATGGCGCAATGACGCCTTTGGATCTCGGGCGCGTTCGTAGAGACGCGCAAGGTTGAAATGCGCGTCGGCGAACTGCGGGTCGAGGGCGAGAGCTTCACGGTAGGCGAGGATCGCATCAGGCTCGCGGTCCATATCCTCGAGCAGCACCGCCAAGTTGAACACAAGAAACGGCTCCCCTTGGTCTCCCGAGCGATAGATGTGCTCAGCTTCGGCGAGGCGGCCGGAGAGATGCAGCAGCCGGCCCAGATTGATCCGCGCATCCACGTGAGCGGGGTCCGCCTCGAGACACGCTTCGTAGGCGGCGCGCGCCCCTTGCGGATCGATTTCCTCGAGCGCAAGCGCCCTCGTGTAGATCTCATCGGCGGAGAGTTCGGATGCGGCGGCGTCCTGGCGTGCGATCACGTGGAGGCGGCCTTTCTCCTCGACGATTTCCAGTGCCAGCGCATACTGACCGGAATCGGATTCCCGAAGCGTCTGCCCCTCGCGGATCGCGATTCGATTGCCGAGTGCCGTCAGAGATAGCCGATTGATAGCGGACCCGGCGGGCAGGGCCGAGCGGAGCTTTTGCAGGGTTCGATTGATCCTTTGCGACGAGATGTTTGCGGCGCGCAGCGCACTCGCCGTGCGCAGGACCAGCAGGTCTTGAAACGAGTAGTGCAGCCGACCCGCGCGCCTGACGGGATCAATGTTGCCCGAGCGCGCTAACGCGCGAACGGCGGAAGCGGGCAGTCCAAAAAGTCTCTCGAGATCCTTCGTGTCGTAGGCATGCATTTCATCGTCGGGCGGATTTACGCGACGCTTTTGGCTCGGCCGCTCGTTTCGGCGCCTTCCGCTCCTTGAGATCCGCAGCCTTCGACCCTCGTGCATCAATGCTTGCCCGCAGCGCCTCCATCAAGTCGATCACGTTGCCGCCTTTGGCCGATATCGGGGCCTCGGCGAGAGAAACTTCCTTGCCTTCGACTTTCTTTTGAATTGCCGCCTGCACGCGTGTCCGGTGTTCATCGGCGAATTCATTGGCGTCGAAACGTTTCGCCGCCAGGTGATCGATGAGCTGCTGCGCGAGCTTCAGCTCAGGATCGGATACCTGAGCGGGTTCGATCCCTAAATCCTTGAGACTGCGGACTTCCGCCTGGAAGTGGAGCTGGTGCATGGCAAGTCCATCATCGATCGGTCTGATCACGACGATGTGTTCCTTGCCGCGCGAGATCCAGCGTCCTACGGCGCACTGGCGCGCTTTGCGCAGCGCCGTGGCGAGCAGCGTGTACGGCTTGGCGCCGCCCTTGTCGGGCGCCAGATAATAAGTACCGTCGAAATAGACAGGATCGACGGATTCCAGCGGAACGAACTGGCCGATGTCGATCGAGTGACTCGTCGTGTCCTCGAGCGCTTTCAATTCCTCGGCACTGAACATGACGTATTGGTCCTTGGCGAATTCATAACCCTTGACCATTTCGGAGCGCTCGACGACGTTGCCGTCGTTGACCGCCACGTATTGCTGCTTCACCCGGGAGCCATCCTTTTGGCGCAGCAAATTGAAGGAGATTCGCTCGGAGGAGACCGTCGCCGAGTAAAGCTTGACGGGGATGGCGACCAGTCCGAAGGAGATCGTCAGCGAGGCAATTGATCGAGCCGGTGTAGCCATGAAATCACCATCCCTCAATACGCGTTTGGGGTCAATCTCTGTGTTCTATGAATAATGGGTTGCAAGGTCTTTGAATACTTATGCTTTGTCGCCTAGCGTAGGAATAAACCCGGGGCGTTTCAAGCAAAATCGGCCGCAACAGCCCTTGCGCCGGTCCCTCGGGGCGACAAAAATCCAATAAATCCTTGTAAGACAGGCACATACGGTCGCCGGCCTCTTCTATCAGCTGCGTGGCCGATGAGATCAGCGCCCGGTCCCGCCGGGGGTCGCCTCGGGTGCGCGCACCACCCGCATCTTCGGTTGGCCGCGGGCACGCCGCGTCCGGCGCAGTGAATAGGCGCGGGCCAGGAGGGCCAGAGCGATCCACACGAGGAGGACGCACACGGGGGCCGCGATGAGCAGCGGCCAAAACGATGCGGCCGCCGCCACGCCCAACAGCGCCGTGCCAACCAGGGCGAGCAATCGCGCCTCGGCAGGTTCGAGCACGCGTTGCTCCGTGAGCGCGGCGCCGACGGTGCGTCCGAGGCGCAACGCACCCGCCGCGGCGCGCGAGGCACTGCCGCCGGCGCCGCTCATTCCGATGGTCTCGCGCCCTTGCCTTGCGCCGGCTGTTCGGGCGCCGGCTGTTTTGCCAGCGTCGAAATGGAACTCGCCCCGGCGGCGTCGCGGCCGCAGTACGATCTCCGTGGAGCGATCGAGATCGGCAAGGTACATCGCCTCCAGCGTCGCGGCGACACGCTCATCCTCGATCACCGCGTCCAATTCGTAGTTGCCGACCCAGCTCGCGATGTTCAAATTGCTGGAACCGACCCTCGCCCAACAACAATCCGAAACGGCGGTCTTTGCGTGCAACATCGTGCCCTTCCACTCGAAAACCCGGATGCCGGCTTCCAGCAAGGGCCGATAGCCGGATTGCGACAAGGGTCGCAGCATCGGCAGGTCGCTTGCGCCCGGCACGAGCAATCGCACATCGACTCCGTCCAATGCTGCTGCGCGCAGCGCTTGAACATACGGTGGTACGCCGGCGAAGTAAGCATCGGTCAACCACAGCGTGCGCCGCGCCGCCGCGGCTATCAGCTGATCGAGGCGGAACAGACCGGTGGCTCCCGGCGCATTGGCGACAATGCGCACCGCCACGTCGCCCGCGGGCACCATCGATTCGCGGGATGCGAGTTCTCCATCCGGCAGCGGAGTGCCGATGGCCGCCCAGACATGCGCGAACGCGTGCTCGATATCACAGAGGGCCGGTCCACGCACTTCGATGCCCGTGTCACGCCATGGCTCAACGCCCCGTTCGGGCCGGCCGGTCCACAACTTGTCGACGCACAGTCCTGAAATGAAACCAACGCGTCCGTCCACCGCAATCGTCTTGCGATGATCGCGATGCACCCAATCGAACGGGCCGGAGAGGCGCAGCGGATTGAAACAACGCACGTCCACGCCGGCTTCGCGGAGCGCGCGCCAGAATTTTCGCGATGTCTTGCCGAGTCCGCCCATCCAATCGTAGATCACCCGTACGCGGAGTCCGTCGCGTGCCTTGGACTTGAGCGCCTCGGCGAATTCAGCGCCGATCTCGTCTTCCCTGAAGATATAGTTCTCGAAATAAATCCGGCGTTCCGCGCCGCGGATCGCGGCAAGCCAGACCGGGTAATTTTCCGTTGAATCCTTGAGCAGTCGCACCCCATTTCCCATCACGAGCGGCGCGCCCGCCGCTCGGGTGAAAGCCTGGTCCAGCAGCGCGCTGTTGCGACGCCCCGGCGCTGCTGAAACGGGAGGCGGGTCGGCGGCGATTGCCGGGATTCCAAAGTCCATGATCCCGCCATGGAAAGCTATCTTGCGATAAAGCGCAACAGGGATCGGCCTATGTCGAATCGTCGTCGATGTCGCTGCGCTTCAGCAGGTAATCCAGGCCTCCCACCCTATACCATCGATATCCGTATCCTTCGAGCATCAGGCGGTGCCTCCCATCGGCATCGGCCTGACTGTGATCCTCCGACAGCAGGTTCACCAACAGCCCCCCGCTCTCGTCCGGAGCTTTCAGGGTGAGCGAAATCTCTCGAGGCGCCGATCCCAGGTTGTGAACGAACAGCGCCGAATTGTTCCGCCACTCGTATCGTATCGCCAGGACGGAAGATTCACCGGTCGCCATCAATTCAAACCGGCCCCAGCCGATCTCCGGGACTTCCTTGCGCATCCTGATGATGCGCTCAGTCCAATTGAGCAGCGAATCGGGATCGCGGCGTTGCGCCGCCGCGTTCACGTGGTCAAAGCCATAGGGTCCTTCCTGAATTACGGGCAGGATGGGATTTTCGCTCTTGGTGAAGCCTGCATTGGGCTCGGTCGACCATTGCATGGGGGTTCGGGCGCATTGCCGCTCCGGCAGCGAGAGATCGTCGCCCATGCCCAGTTCGTCGCCATAGCGAAGCAACGCCGCCCCGGGAAGGGTGAACATCAGGCTGTACGCCATTTCGATGCGCCGGCGGTCGCCGTCGAGCATGGTGGCGAGACGGCGCCTGATGCCTCGCCCATATAGCTGCATCGTAGGCTCCGGCCCGAACGCCGCGAACACGGTTTCCCGCTGCATCTTCGTGAGCCGTCCGAGATCGAGTTCGTCATTATTCCGCAGGAACATGCCCCATTGCGCCGTCTTGGGAAGCCTTTTGGTTGCCTTGAGCGCATGCCGCAGCGGCCGGACGTCGCCGGCCGCAAGTGCGTAGAAGAGATTCTGATTGACCTGGAAGTTGAGCATCATGTGCAGCCGATCTCCGGAACGCCCGAAATAGTTCATGTCGGTGTTCGGAAGAACGTTCGCCTCGGCGAGAATGATGGCGTCGCCCTGCCGCCATTGCAGGAACTCGCGCATCGCGCGCAGCATCTCGTATTGCTCGACCGGCTTGCGCACCTGCGCGCCTTTGGTTGCGATCACGAACGGCACGGCGTCCATGCGAAAACCCGAGACGCCGAGCTGGATCCAGAATCCCATGATCTTCAGGATTTCCGCCTGGACGTGCGGGTTCGATGTATTGAGGTCCGGCTGAAAGTCATAGAATCGGTGGAAGTACCACGCACGCGCCACCGGGTCGTGGTTCCAGGTGGACTTCTGGACCCCGGGGAAAACCATTCCCTTGTTCGCGTCGCGCGGCCTTTTCTTCGACCAGACGTACCAATCCCGGTATGGTGATTCCGGATCATGCCGCGCCGATTGAAACCAGGCGTGCTGATCCGATGTGTGGTTCACCACCAGGTCGATGATGATGCGGATCCCCCGCTGCTTGGCGGCATGGGTAAATTCGACGAAGTCGCCGAGCGTCCCGTAGCGTGCGTCGACCTGGTAGTAGTCCGAAATGTCGTAGCCGCCGTCGCGGCCCGGCGAGGACTGAAAGGGCATGAGCCAGACTGCAGTCACGCCGAGCCCATGCAAATAGTCGAGGCGCCGCATGAGTCCGGCAAAGTCGCCGATGCCGTCGCCATTGGCGTCCATGTAAGTGTCCACGGAGAGGCAGTAAATGACGGCATTCTTGTACCACAGATCATTGATCATCGAGATGCGCCGCCTTGGACCGCCGACAGCGCGACGATCACACCTTCGTTGGGCCTCAAGGCGACATGGTCCGTGAAGGCTTCGTCTTGTCGATCCAGATGAGTGGAAAGCAGCAGGCGCCCCGACAATCCCAGGGCATCCCATGAAAGGCCGCAAGCCTCGCCGCCGAGATTGAGCACGATCAGGAAGCGCTCGTCCTTCGTGCGCCGGACATATGCCAGCAAGTCGCCGGTCGCGGCGATCGGTTCATATTCCCCGAGCGAGAGCGAAGGATGCGCCCGGCGCAGTCGAAGGAGCTTCCTATACAAGCTCAGGAAAGAGGCCGGGTCGTGGTCCTCCTCGCGCACATTGACTGCCGCATGGTCGTCCGAGACCGGCAACCACGGGTCGCCCTCGGTAAACCCGGCGTGTCGTGAACCGTCCCATTGCATCGGTGTCCGGCACGGATCTCTGCCGAGACCCACGCCGGGAACGTTCTTTTCAAAGGCATCCTGGATTCGATCGGCGGGAATGGCCACATTGACCATGCCGATCTCGTCGCCGTAATACAAGGTCGGCGTCCCGCGCAAGGTGAGGAGCAGCATCGCGGCGACGCGCGCCTGCAGGAGGCCGACGCGCGAAGCAATGCGCGGATTGTCGTGATTGCCCAATACCCAGTTCGGCCATCCGCCCCGCGGCAGCGCGCCTTCGTACCGATCGATGAAATGACTGATGCCCCGCGCATTCCACGCACTTTGCAACAGTTGAAAATTGAACGGCAGATGCACGCCGCCGAGATCGCGCCCGTAGTAGGCCATGAGACGGTCCAGGGGCAGGTAGATTTCGCCGATCAGCACGCGACCGTCGAATTCATCAACTATTCTGCGCAGCCCCGACACGACTTCCAACACTTCGGGTCGATCGGTGGTGTAAAGCGGCATGTAGCGGAGATGAGGCGGCATCGCGGCGGTGTAATCGGGATTCGGAGGGTTGTCCCGCCATAGGTCATCCTTGATCAGATGCCAAAGGACATCCACCCTGAACCCATCGACCCCGCGCTTCAGCCAATAGCGAAGCACATCATGCATCGCTGCGATCACCCGCGGGTTGCGCCAATTGAGATCGGGTTGTTCTCTGAGGAAGGCGTGGTAGTAATACTGTCCCGTGTGTTCATCCCACTCCCAGGCGCTGCCTCCGAAGTTGCTCAGCCAATTGTTGGGAGGTCCGCCGTCGGGCGCCGCCTCACGCCACAGATACCAGTCGCGCTTCGGGTTGAGCCGATCGGATCTTGACTCCTTGAACCAAGGATGTTGGTCGGACGTGTGATTCGGCACATAGTCCAGGATCAACTTCATGCCGCGCCGCTTGATGTCGGCCAATAGCTCGTCGAATTGGGCCAGCGTGCCGAACAGCGGATCGATGCCCGTGAAATCCGAGATGTCGTACCCGAAGTCGGCCATCGGGGAGGGATAGATGGGTGACAGCCACAACGCATCGACACCGAGCGACGCGCAATAGTCCAACCGCTCCGCGATCCCGCGAAGATCTCCTATTCCATCACCGTCGGCGTCGCGGAACGAACGCGGATAGATTTGGTAGATCGCCCCGGATTGCCACCACGTGTCTGCCATCGATGTTCGGCACCAACCTAAGGCGCCGCCTCGGTTGGGACGATCCTCGGACGGTATGTTATCCAGCCACCGACTGTCGAGCGTCAGCCCGCCATTGCGCCCGCCGAAGCGCAAAACCCGTCGCCGTCATCCAACGCTTGGACGATTCAATCGTCCTTTTTGATGTGCAGGTGATTCTTGACCTCCATGACGCCCTCGGTCTCACGGGCGATGGCGACGGCTCTTTCACGCTGTGCCTCGCTCCGAACGTGCCCGCTCAGCCAGACCACGCCGTGGTCATCGGTGTCGACATGGACACGTGCCATGCTGCCGGGGTGCTCCGCGGCAAGCTTTGACTTGATCTTTGTGGTGATCACCGAATCCTTCACGAACGTCTTGGGGTGGGAACGGTCGCTATCCCGATCGTCGGACGCGTGAGCCAGGAAGGGAAACATCAAGGTGCTCGCCACCAAGCAGCTCAAGAGCATTTTTTTACGCATATATATATCCTTTTGAATGTGCTTGTGCACCCACCGAGCGAAGAACCCCGCATCTTCGAGCATGGTCGCCCGGTGCGATCTCCGTCGGTGCGGTGCCGTACACACGCGGAAAGTTTCAGCTGCGCTCGCGGCGGCGAGCATCGCGCACGCTCAATGCGCGCCCGCCCATACCGCCGGACGAGCCCGAACCGGCGCCGCCTCCATCAGCTGTTGTCCCAGCGCGAGTACCACATGTTCATGCGCGGAGCGGCCGACCAGCTGCAACCCGATCGGAAGACCGAGACTGGAAATGCCAATTGGAATGCTGAGTGCCGGCTGACCTGTAATGTTGAAGATCGGCAGGAATTGATCGGTGTGCTGACATTGCCGCATGAAATTCAAGGGATCGAGATCCGTTCGCGATTGGCTGTACAGACCGTGCGGAGGCGGAGGATTTGCGAGCGCCGGAGTCACCAGGACGTCGTAGCCGGCGAAGAATGCGCCTACGTCTCTGCGCAGGGAATTCGCCATGGAGAGATCAGCGTCGATGTCGGCAGCGGTCAGGCGACGGCTAAGCTCCCAATTGGCGAAGGTCACGGGCTCGAGAAGCGCGGGCTGCGGGGCAGCGCCCGATGCGGCACGGACGCCGCCGAGGCCGGCGAGCCCGAACGCGAAGCAGTTCGTCAGCACCCGGAGCGCCGCCTCGAAGTCGAATCGCGGCGACGCCCAAACGACCTGATGGCCGAGTTCCTCGCACAGGCGAGCCGCACTCGCCACGGCGATCGCAATCTCGCCATTCACCGCTTCTTCACCCCATCGGCCCGCGGTGACGGCGATCCTGAGCCGCGCCGGCGGGGTTGCCGCGAGCTGCGCATACGATCGACCGGGCGACCACAGCAAAAAGGGATCGCCGGGTTGCGGTTGCGACAGGATGTCGAGGGCGGCGGCGGCGTCGCGGATTGAGCGCGTGATGACGAATTCGGTTCCGAGCCCCAGCAGCGCATCGGCGCCTTCGGGACCCTGACTTACGCGCCCGCGCGAAGGTTTGAGTCCGACCAGGCCGCATGCCGCGGCCGGGATGCGGATCGAGCCGCCGCCGTCGCTGGCATGTGCGATGGGCACGATACCCGCGGCCACCGCCGCGGCTGCGCCGCCCGACGAGCCGCCGGCCATTCGCTCGAGATTCCAAGGGTTTCTGGTAACACCATTCAGGACGGATTCGGTGGCACTCGAAATGGCGAATTCCGGAGTGGCGCTGCGGCCCACGAAGATCAGTCCTGCACGCCTGCATAGCTGCACATACGCGCTGTCTCGGGCCGCTCGGTGGCCGACGAGCGATCGGCTGCCGCATTCCTGCAATCGTCCCGCCTCGGTGGCACCTACGTCCTTTCTCAAGATGGGAACGCCCGCGAGCGGGCCGCTGCGGGCAAGATTTCTCTCCCCCGCTTCAGCCACCGCTTCTTGCGCGTCGGCATAGAATTCCAGCACCGCATTCAATGAGGGATTCAGCGCCGCGCAGACGCTGCGCGCCGCCTGGATCACCTCGCTTTGGGTGACTGTGCCCTCGCGCAACGCATCCGCGAGCGCATTGGCATCCAATTCCGCATACTCCGCCATCCGCATGGGCGCTCCTTGCAACGCAATGTAAGGCACGCGATATTACCCGGATGCCCGGAAGTCAGGACTTTGCCGCAGACCCGCGCAACGCGAGCGCCTTGGTCAACCTCAATGGCCGGCTGGTCCCCCGCGACGCCGCGACGGTATCCATCTTCGACGGCGGCTTCGTGGTGGGCGACGGTGTGTGGGAAGGACTGCGGTTGCACAAGGGTGCGCTGCTCTTTCTCGACCAGCATTTGGATCGGTTATATTGGGGGGCCGCCAAGATCCGGCTCGATATCGGCTTGAGCCGCGACGAACTGGCCGCCGAATTGCACCGTACGCTCGCCGCGAACGGCATGCACGATGGTGTGCATCTGCGCGTGATGGTCACGCGCGGCGTGAAATCAGCGCCGAACCAGGATCCGCGCAATGCTCTCGGTAAGGCCACGGTGGTCATCGTGGCGGAATACAAAATGCCCGACCCCAGCCTGGCGGGACGTGGCCTGAGTCTGCATACGGCCTCGATCCGTTGCACGCCGGCGCATATGTTCGACATGAGGCTGAATTCGCACAGCCGGCTCAATCTGATAACCGCGCTGCTCGAAGCCATCGACGCCGGCGCCGACGAAGCGCTGATGCTCGATCCGCTTGGGATGGTGTCGAGTTGCAATGCCACGAATTTCTTTTGTGTGCTGGATGGCGAGGTCCTGACTTCGAGCGGCGAGTATTGCTTCAATGGCGTCACGCGTGCCAAGGTTGTCGAGCTCTGCCTGAGGGAAGGAATTGCGATACGGGTGGGCGATTTCACATTGGACGAGGCGTATTCCGCGGAGGAGGCCTTCGTCACCGGGACCTTCGGCGGACTGACGCCGGTGCGCGAGGTCGACGGGCGCACGCTCTCGGCCTCGTTACCCGGTCCCATCACGCTGCGTCTGCGCTCGCTGTACGAGTCGCTGAAGAACGGCTACGCGTCGGCACGATGATGGCGGCCGCAACCCGCATCGCGATGTGGTCGGGCCCGCGCAACATCTCGACGGCGATGATGCGCTCGTTCGAGGCGCGCGGCGATACGGCGGTGACCGACGAACCTTTCTATGCGGCCTATTTGCATCGGACCGGCATCGACCATCCGCTGCGCGATGAGGTGATCGCTTCCCAATCGCTCGATTCCAGCGAAATCGCCGCGGTCCTCGCGGGACCGGTGCCGGGCGGCAAGCCCATTTGGTATCAGAAGCACATGACGCTGCACCTGCTGGAAGGGTTCGAGCAAGACTGGATGTCGCAGGTGCTGAACGCCTTCCTCATTCGCGATCCGCCGGCAGTGCTGGCGTCCTACGCGTCGAAGCGGAGTCACGTGACCTTGGCGGACTTGGGCTTCGTTCAGCAGCGCGAACTCTTCGAGCGGGAGGCGGAGCGCCTGGGCTCCCCGCCGCCGGTGGTGGATGCCGCCGATATCGTGGCCAATCCCGCACGCACGCTCGCGCGCCTGTGCGAGGCGCTCGGCATCGTGTTCACCCCGTCGATGCTCGGCTGGCCGAGGGGTCCGCGCCCCACCGACGGGGTCTGGGGGCCCGCGTGGTACCAATCCGTCGAGCGCTCCACGGGCTTTGAAGCGCGCGAGCTCAAATGCACCGCTGTCCTGCCGCCGACGCTGCAGCGGCTTGCCGATGAGGCGCAGCCGCACTACGAAGCGCTCAAGGTGTATTGTCTATAACAATTGCATCGCCTTTCGATGTCTTTTCCGGAAGGGCGATTGATTTCGGTGGCTTGCGGCGTCTCACTTGTGGATGAACGACATCAACGTGCATGTACCGAACGACACCGGCAAGGACCGCAGCGAATGCGGACCATCGGTACGGACGCTGCGGCACGAGGGACGTCATCTGCCGAACGTATCCCTCGATCCGCGAGGCCGTTACGGCGCCGTATGCCGCGCACGATTCGATGGACGCACGCTGCGGGAGGCTGCCGAATACGTATTTGAATGCGACACCGGGCCGGGTGAAAATCCCGACGATTTTCACTCCCTGCTCACCGGCCATACCGGCACCATCGGCGCAAAACAGGCGCTCCTCGCCGCGTTAGCCAAAGAAGCCGGCCGCGACGACGTGGAGTTGGTCGTCGCGTGCTGCGAAATGCCGTTGCCCGAGATGGCGCCGCTCCGCAACGGATCCATGCTGCGCCGCCCGCGTACGTTGCCGCTGGCGGTATGCTGGCTTCGGCACCGCGGTCGACGCCTGCAGATCGTCGAGCCGCAACACGCGTCGCTGCATTCTGTCAACTTCGTAACGGAGGTCACGGTCGCTCCCGAGCAATTCGCATCGGAGCGAGTGCGGCTGTATAAGACGTTTGCCGCGGACTGGTGTCAAGCGCTCGAGACCCACGCCAGCGAGTTCGCCCGGCTGCGAGCCTGGCAGTTGGGCAAATCGGCCGACAGCAGCCTGTTCGAGGACCTCATGGGGTACGGTCTGCCCGCCGGCTACATGCCGGTGCTTTGAGCGGCTAGTTGGGCCGGCGCACCTTGACCGTGAAGCCCACGTTGACGACACGCGGCAACCAGACCTGATTCTCGATCCCAGGCACCCCGCCCACGGAGTTCATTGAATTCAAATCAACGCAGCATGGGTTGGACCGGCCGGTGAGGTTGGTGCCGTCGAGCCATACCGACAGTTCGCCGAACGGCAGAGGCACTGAGGTCGACAAGCGCAGATCCGCGCTGAAGTAACTCTTCCACCGTGACGAGTTGCGTGGCCCCACGAGGAGGTAAGCCGGAACCGCGACGGTCGCGGGAACCAGAGTCACGGGCGTTTTCGGCCAACCGCTGTGCCAACCCAGCAGAGCGGACACGGAGCTCCGGGCCCCGGTCCAGGCAAATCCCAAGTTTGCGGAGTGCGGCTGGTCCCAACTACGCACCCATTCCCGGCCATTCAAATCGTCGGTGACGGTCGACAAACTGTAAGTTCCCCAGGCGCTCAAACCTGGTCCGAAGGATCGCTGCGCGCTCAATTCGATACCCTGGGCGTCCGCGTCCGCGGGCGCCACCAGCAGCCGGTCCGGCGCCAGCTGCGGTACCAGCGATAGGGGCCCGAAGCTGTTCTCGTAGTAAGGACTGATCACCGACCAGTGATTGCGGTAGGCTTCGAGCCGCCAGTTCGTCGAGCTTTCGCTCTCGCGTGCGACCCCGGCAACGACGTGGGTCGCCCGGCTCGCGGGGTCGGGAGCCACCTGGTTCTCTTCGGTACGGTACTCGTCCACACGCTGCGCCTGAGCGAATTGTCCCCATGAGACGTACGCGTGCAATCGATCCCTGAAGTCGTAGCGCAGGTTGACACGGGGAGTCAATTGACTGCGTTCGCCAAAGCCTTGGTAATCCTGGAAGTCGAAGCGCAGTCCGATCTCCGCTTCGAGGTCTTGCCAGCGCCTATGCGCCGCGGAATACAGGCCGAACGACGAGGAATGAGGCGATTGATCCGAGGCGATCGATGCGTCGAGGGGCCGGCCGAACGCCACGGCGATGGCATTCGTGAGAATTTCTTGCCGGTGGAACGAGAGTTCCGCCCTTTCATTGGTGAACTCGCCGCCGAAATTCCAGCGCAGTGCGGACCCGGCTGCGTAGGTCCATTCGCTGCGCAGGCCGATGGTTGAAAACGTGCGTTCGGCGGCCAGGCTGCCGGCCGCGATTCCCGGCAGGAAGATGGTGCCATTGTTATCGCGCTCCGTATTGGCGATGGCCAGGGATGAATGTCCCTGCAGCGTGTCGACCGGCGTCCAGTCCCATCGCAACCAACCCGTGATGTCGTGCGAAATTCCGGTCGCTTTCTCCTCCGGCGCGTCCGCGTTGAATGCGACCCGGTCGTCGAGCAGCAGCCACCCCAGCGTAACCGCGGATGCGGGATCGACCGTCCAGCGTAAACGCCCGACCATGTCGTAAAATGTAGGCTCGCCTTTTTCGCTCAACAGCCGTTGCAGGACTCTATCGTCGCTGCTTGCCCGGGCGACGAACAGCCATTCGAGGGGATGAGTGTCACTGCGGCCGACGGTCTCGAAATCATAACTGAGCAAACTCGCGCCGACGCTGTATTCGGAGCCGGAAGGTACCGAAGCTGGGGTCAGGTCGATCACTCCTCCCGAACGTGTGCCGTAATTGACCGGGAAGCCGCCCGTGTAGACATCGGCGCGATTCACCGTGGCAGGGTTGAAAATGCTCATCACGCTTTGGAAATGCCGAAAGTGGAACGGCTCCGTCAAGGCGATACCGTCGTATTCGACCAGGACGTCGTCGAGCATGGAGCCGCGGACATACGGCCTGGCCGAAAGATTGCTCGCGAGCCCGGGTGCCGTGTGCAGTGCGCGGACCGAGTCGGCCTTTGCTCCCGGCATTTCCTCGATCTGACGATCATTGAATTCGGCCGGCTCGCCCTCCTTACCGGCCGTGAATTGGTAGCGGCTCGCGAACACTGATA
>JAXDQI010000297.1:0-9724 GCA_034667965.1 Gammaproteobacteria bacterium | reverse complement strand
CAACCACATCGTAGCTATGGTCAATGAACCGGTAATCGCTCATGGTGCTGATGATCCGAACGCGACCTGCAAAATCGCCAATATGCTCGCGCCGCCCAAGAGCACATAGAGGAACCGCAACAGCATGAGTAAGACGACCTTGGCCGACCCCTTGTGTACATAGTCCTCGACGATGACTGTCGTACCGAGGTAGGAGTGATACGTCAAAACGGCAATCGACAGGACGGCGAGGAGACAGCTGACCGGCTGCGCCAGCCAAACGCGGACCGTCTCGTAGTCGAGTGCGGGGAGCAAGAGCAGAGAGAAGAAGAACCATAGGGTTAGCGGAATCAAGGCGACGGCGGTGACTCGCTGAGCCCACCAATGTCCCGTACCGTCCTTGGCGGACCCCGTTCCGAGAACCTGGCCCAAAGGGCTGCGCAGGCTCATGCCCGGGCCCCGTGCCAGACGACCAGGCAAACGCACAAGGTCAACGCGAGCGCGCCCACCACCGCAATCCAACCGCTGAGGTGCCGCTGGGTGCGTTCGAAGCCATAACCTGCATCCCAGAAAAGGTGCCGCACACCGTTCAGAAGATGATAGAGAAACGAAAAGGTCCAGCCGACCAGGAATAGGATTCCCAAAGGACTCCACAGCACTCGGATGGCCGAACCGTAGGCAGCGTCGCCTCCCGCCAAGGAAATCAGCCAATAGGAGAGCGCCACGATCCCGAGCGCCAGCGCGACCCCGGTCAGGCGATGCAATATCGACAGCGTATTGCCGATCTGCCAGCGGTAGATATCAAGATGCGGAGAAAGCGGCCGGGCGCGTACGGGCATGGTCAGGCGTCGTCCTTGCGGTTAGAAATCAATACATCGGCCCCGCAACTCCCAGTCCCCGTACCGCGTGGGCTCCGGGCCCTCCCGGCCGCCGATTTCAGGCGGCCGCGCCGACCGATCCTGGTCTTCCGGATTCATCCCCTTGGTCTGTGGATTTACGGCGTCGCTCGCCGGTTGATTGTGGGCGGAATGCGCCAGTTCGGTCATGTTCGGCAGATCTTCGCAACGATTCACACCTAAAGTTTGCCAGAAAACAGGGGCTCATAACCACGCGGACATCGGTGAATTTGCGACATGTGCCATTTTGGATGGGGTTGACAGCAGGGCCCGCGTACCCATCTCATAACCGTATGAACGACTCGAACGGCGCCACCTCCCCCTTGGATACTGCAACTCCCACCTTCGGAAGCCTGCCTCAATTCGGCCTCCTGCGGTTCGCCGGGCCGGACAACATGAGTTTTCTGCAGGGTCAATTGTCGAACGATACGGACCGCTTGACGGCCGGCGCACCCCTGTTGGCGGCATATTCCACGCCGCAGGGGCGCGTCGTCGCGGTCCTGCATCTGCTCCCACATTCCAGCGGAGTGATGGCGATTCTGCCGCGTGAAATCGTTCTGCCAACCGTCGAGCGCCTGCGAAAGTACGTCCTGCGCGCCAAGGTGCGAATCGAGGATGTCAGCGACCAATTCGCGGTGTTCGGCCGAAACGGGGTCGATGCGTCCACGGCCGATGGCCTACCCGCTCCGGATGCGGCGCACGCCTATGTGGAGCGCGACGGAATCGGAGTGGCGCGCCTCGGTTCGGACCGGCAGCCGCCGCCGTCGAACCGGTATTGGGTCATCGGCACCCCGCAAGATCTCAAGGCGTACGGCACTGTGGGCCAACCGAAGGAGGAGCCGCGCCTCGAACATGCCTGGCGGCTCGCCGACATTCGCGCCGGTCTGCCGCAAATCTACGCGGCGACGCGGGAAATGTTCGTCGCGCAGATGCTCAATCTCGATCTGATCGACGGCATCAGCTTCACCAAGGGTTGTTTTACCGGTCAGGAAATCATTGCGCGAACGCAGCATCTTGGACGCATCAAACGCCGGCTGCACCGGCTCCGACTGCCTGCCGGCAGCTGGGCGGTGGGACAAGCCGTCCATCTGACCGACGGGCGCAGCGGCCGATTGACGGAGCTGGCGGCGGCCGGCCGCGAATTGGAAGCACTGGCGGTGCTCACCCTGGAAACCGGCAGCGCCGCCGGAGCGACCGGGGCCCAAGAAATGGCCGATGCCGGTGCGGCGACAAGCACGCTCGTCGATGCCACCGAGCTGCCGCTCCCCTATGCGCTGGGGTCGGCGTAAGCGGGGGGTGCAATGCATACGCGGGTTCTTGCCCTGGGGTTGGCAGCTTGCGTGGCGCTCGGCGCCTGCGCGGGCGGCGGTGGCGGCTCGAGTGCTGCAATGCCCACCCCCATGCCGCCATCGCCGTCGCCGCCACCACCCTCGGCGACCGGAACCGACGTCCTCACCTATAAATACGACCTCAGCCGCAGCGGCTTGAACCCGAAGGAGTCGACGCTCACGCCGGCCAATGTCGCGCCGGCGACTTTCGGTCTCTTGCGAGTGCTGTCCGTCGACGGCAAGGTCGACGCGCAGCCGCTGTATGTCTCCAAGCTCGCCGTCGCAGGAGCGTCGCACAACGTTGTGATCGTCGCGACCGAACATGATTCCGTGTATGCGTTCGATTCGGACACCGGAGCCTCGTTATGGAAAGTCTCGCTGCTCGGAAGCGGAGAGACCCTGAGCGACACCCATGGCTGCGGTCAGGTCACGCCGGAGATCGGCATCACGTCGACACCGGTGATCGACCGCAGCGCCGGCGCCCATGGCGCCGTGTTCGTCGTCGCCATGTCGAAGGACGCGTCCTCGGCGTATCACCAGCGCCTGCACGCACTCGACCTCGCCACGGGCGCAGAGCTGCCGCACAGTCCGGTCGAGATCTCGGCGACCTTTTCGACCGCGGGCGGCGGCACCACGACGTTCAGTCCCGGACAATACGAGGAGCGCGCGGCGCTGCTGCTCACGAACGGCACGATAGTGACGAGTTGGACCTCTCACTGCGACATCCCCCCCTACTCTGGATGGATTATTGCATTCGCGGAGAACTCGCTGGCGCGGACGGCGATCCTCAATGTCGGACCGAACGGCGATGCGGGGCCCGCCATCTGGATGAGCGGCGGCGGCCCGGCCGTCGATTCCGCGGGGAATGTTTTTCTTCTCACGGCGAACGGCGCCTTCGAAACGGTGCTGGATGCCGGCGGATTCCCGCAGCACGGGGATTTCGGCAACTCCTTCCTCAAGGTGGCAATGACGGGCGGGACCCTGACGGTCGCCGATTACTTCACCATGTCCAATGAAGCGGCGGAATCGGCGGCGGACCGCGATCTTGGATCGGGAGGCGCACTGTTGCTGCCGGATCTGAAGGACGCCGCGGGCGCGGTCCGGCATCTCGTCATCGGAGCCGGCAAGGACGGCAACATCTACGTCGTGGACCGCGATTCCATGGGAAAATTCAGCGCTGCCGCGAATGCCATATGGCAACAGCTCACTGGGGCTCTTCCCGGCGGCATCTGGTCAACTCCTGCCTACTTCAACGGCAGCGTGTACTACGGCGATGCGAACTCGACGTTGAAGGCGTTCAGCATCGCGAACGCCAAACTGTCGGGCGCTCCGCAATCGCAATCGCCGACGCATTTCACGTTCCCCGGGACCGCCCCCAGCGTCTCGGCCAACGGCAGCGCCAATGGCATCGTCTGGGCGCACGAGAACAGCAATCCCGCGGTCTTGCACGCGTACGATGCCGCCAACCTCGCCACCGAGATCTACAACAGCAACCAAGCCGCCGGCGGTCGAGATCAATTCGGCCCCGGCAACAAATTCATCACGCCGACCGTTGCCGACGGCAAAGTGTTCGTAGGCGCCACCGCCGGTGTGGCGGTGTTCGGACTGCTGCACTGACCTTCAGAGCGGCCGCGGCGTTTCAAAGGCTGCGGCGTTTGGCAACCTGATCGGGCGTGACCCTGCCCTCTTTCCCGCCGAAATGGGCGATCACGTAGTTCGCAAGCGCGGCAACCTCCGTATTCGAATAGGCGGCGCCGAATGCCGGCATGAAGACGTCGCTGTCCCCGACGCGCATTTTTCCGCCCAGGAGAATGGCCTGCGTGACGTTCGCACCTTCGACATCATTGACCCCCCGCGTGCCCAGAAGGGACGCGTACGGTGTCTGCTGGCCCTTGCCATTCCATTGATGGCAGCTGGCGCACGCTCCCTCGAACAACTTCAAACCCTGTGCATGCGCAGACCCGTCGCCGCCTCCCGGTGTGGTGCCGGTCGACGCCGCTGCGGGCGCCGGTTGCTGGTTGACCTCGACGGGATGCACACCCTCGTGAGCGGGCAAGCTGCGCAAGTAGGCAACCAATGCGGTCACGTCCGGCGCGGCGAGGTATTGCAGGCTGTGGGAGACCGCCTCGCCCATCGGCCCCCCGGCGGAGGCGTGGCCGGCGGCAAATCCCGTCTTCAAATACTGCGCAATCTCCGCATCGCTCCAAGCGCCGATTCCGTACTTGGCGTCAGGTGTGATGTTGTAGGCACGCCAGCCCTGCAACTCTTCCCCCGACAGCTCTTTGCCGTGCTCCAGGCCGAACGCCACATTGCGCGGCGTATGACACTCCGCGCAATGGCCCAGCGCGGTCGCGAGATATGCCCCGCTGTTCCATTCGGCCGGCTTGGAGGTATCGGCAACGAATCGCCGGTCCCTGAAGAAAGCCGCATTCCAGAAGCCGACCGCCCATCGCTGGTTGAACGGAAAGCTGAGATCGTTGGCGCGATCGGCCTGCCGTACCGCCGGCAGGCTCAACAGATAGGCCTTGATGGCGAGCACATCGTCGCGGCTCAGCTTGGTATACGAGGTGTAGGGAAACGCCGGGTAGAGATGTTCTCCGCTCTTGCCGATCCCGTCGCGCACGGCGCGGACGAATTCATCGTCGCTCCAGCCACCGATGCCGTTGATGGGATCGGCCGTGATGTTGCTGGAATAAATGGTGCCGATGGGCAGCTTGAATGCCACGCCGCCCGCGAATTGTCTGCCCGACTCAGGCACGGTGTGACAGGCGACGCAGTCGGCGGCCCGGGTCAAGTATTCGCCGCGCGTCAGCACGTCGGCCGAAGCCGGTGCGCCGGCGATCGTCGGTGCCACGCCCGCCGCACCATCGGTGCGGTTGAACGCCACATTGACGACCGTGAGAATAGCGATCAAAACCACGACGATCGTAACGAAACGTTTCATGAGCTACGCCCTCCGATCCAATTCGCCGCCCCCGAGGCTGTCGGCGATCACCTTCTTGAGCGCATCGGCATTTTGAACCAACGCGGCACGATCAACCGGCAAACTCCGCAGGCGTACGCCGGTCGCCGCAAAGATTGCATTGGCGAGCGCCGGCGCCGCGATGGCCGTGCCCACTTCGCCCAGCCCTCCCGGGGGTTCATGGCTCTCAATGCGGTGCAATTCGACCAGCGGGGTTTCGTTGATGCGCAAGCTGCGGTAATCGTGGAAGTTGCTCTGCTCGATGGCGCCGTGTTTGATCGTGATGCCGCTATACAAGGCGGCGCTCAGGCCGAACAGCAAACCGCCCTGGATCTGGGCTTCCACTGAACTGGTGTTGATCGCGACCCCGCAGTCGAGCGCCACCACCGCCCGGCGCAACAATACTTCACCCTGCGGGGTCACCTCGGCCTCGACGATCAGGCACACTCGGCTGCCGAACGGCTCTCCCAGGGCGATGCCCCGTCCCACCCGCGCCGGCAGCGCCTTCGACGTCCAACCGATTTTTTCGGCGGCCAGGTTGAGCAAAGCCAGCGACCGCGGATTTTTTTGCAGCAGCGCGCGGCGGTATTCAAGCGGATCCCTGCCCGCCGTGTGGGCCAACTCGTCCATGAAGCTTTCGACGACGAACAAATTGTGGGTTGGTCCGACGCCTCGCCACCAACCCACGATCAATCCCTCGGGCATGTCGTGGCGAACCCATTCAACTTTTAGGTTGGGGATGTCGTAAGGCACTTCCGCCACGCACTCGACTGTGTCGTCATCCAAGCCGTTCTTGCCCATGGCCGTTGGCGCCCAGCGCCCAAGCACGGTACCGCCGGTGACGCGATCGCCGTACCACACCGGCCGCCCGTGGGAATCCAGGAGTGCCGAAATCCGGTCGTGATACATGGGCCGGACGATGTCGTGCCGAATATCCTCTTCCCGCGTCCAGATCACCTTGATCGGGTAACTGACCTGTTTGGCAAGATGAATGGCCTGTTCCACCGAGTCGCTCTCCAAGCGGCGGCCGAACCCGCCGCCCAGATATTGGTTGTGCAGCACGATCTTCTCTTCGGGCAGACCCGTAATCTTGGCTGCGGCCGCCACGCAGCGCGTCGGCACTTGGGTACCAACCCAGATTTCGCACCGCTCGGCGGTGACCCACACGGTCGTGTTGAGGGGTTCCATGGTCGCGTGGGCAAGCATCGGCAATTGGTATACCGCCTCCACCAGCTTGCCGTCGGCGGGCTTCTTGCCCACTTCGCGGGCAACGATGGGCGTGCCGCCGATTGATTTATCCGCCAGCGCCTCGCGCAATTTGGCGGTCGACAGGGTCGCGTTGTCGCCGAGATCCCATTCGATGTCGAGCGCATCCAGTCCCTGTTTGGCGGCCCAGAAATGCTCGCCGACCACGGCCACCGCGCCGTCGAGCTGCAGCACGGCGATCACCCCCGGAACGGCCCGCGTACGCTTGTCGTTGATGCCGACGAGCCTGCCGCCAAAAGTCGGGCATGCCTTGACCGTCGCGATTTTCATTCCCGGCACGCGCACGTCGATGCCGAACTGCGTGGCCCCCTTCACCTTGTCCGCGGAATCGACGCGCCGCAATGGCTTGCCGATCAACGTGAAGTCCTTGGGATCCTTGAGCGCGACTTTGGCGGGGATGGGCAGCGCGCCGGCGGACTTGGCCAGCGCGCCGTACCCCAAAGAGCGCTTGGAGCTCTGATGAGTTACCACGCCGCGCGACACCGCGCAGGTGGACGGATCGACATGCCAGCGGTCGGCGGCCGCGGTCACCAGCATGGTGCGCGCCACGGCGCCCGCTTCGCGCAGCACCTCCCAATGGCCGCGCGTGCTGGTCGATCCGCCGGTAATTTGACCGCCCAGCAGCGGCATGGAATACAGTTCTTCGTTGGGAGGTGCGTGCTCGACCCTGATCTGATCCATTCCCACGCCGAGTTCCTCGGCCAGCATCATGCACGCGCCGGTGTAAATGCCTTGTCCCATTTCGACGTTCGGCATTACCAGCCGAACGGAGCCGTTCGCATCGATGCGGATGAAGGCATTGGGAGCGAAAGGCGGGTTGCCGTCGGCCGCCGCGGCGGCCGCATCCCCGGCTTGGCGCCGGGCATTGATGGCGGCACTGACCGTACCGGGGGCACCCGCCCATAAAAAAGCGATGGTCAAGCCGCTCAACTTCAGTGCGCTGCGGCGGCCGATGTCGATGTCCGCATCGGAGAGCGGAGCGCCATCATGCAGCTTCATGAGTCACCGGCCGAGCCCGTCGGCGCAATGGTCTGGAGCACTTCGGTTTTGCCGCTTGCCGCCTGCTTGATCGCGGCCCGGATACGGACGTAGGTACCGCAGCGGCATATGTTTCCCGACATGGCGGCGTCGATATCGGCGTCGCTCGGATTCGATGTGCGTGCCAACAGCGCGGCGGCCGACATGATTTGACCGGACTGGCAGTAGCCACATTGCACCACGTCGATGTCCAACCACGCCTGCTGGACTTTCTGACCGCTCGGCGTCTTGCCCACGGCCTCGATGGTGATCACGGGTTTATCGCCGATCGCGCTCATCGGCAATACACAGGAGCGGACGGCCTGACCGTCCAGGTGCACGGTACAGGCACCGCATTGCGCGATGCCGCATCCAAACTTGGTGCCGGTGAGGCCGACGATATCGCGCAACACCCACAAGAGCGGCATGTCGGCAGGCACATCCACCGACCGGCGTTCCCCGTTGACGTTCAATACATACATATCGGACTCCAAGTTGGATCCGAGGAGTGTAACGTCAAAACCCGTTTTTGGATCTAGCGGCGCTGTTGGGCGCCAAGACCCTTGGCGGCTCCTAGGAGGCGCGCCGCATGATCTGCGCGCTCGGCGGGGTGAGCGGCAGTGCGGCGACCAAGGATTTCAGCGCTCGTTCGTCCGGTAGATCGTGAGCGGCGAGCCGCACCACTTTGAGGCCGGCGGCCTGAAGCTGTAGGTCCTTGCGGCGGTGTTTATGGCGCATCGCTGACCGCTGTGCGTCGCTCGATTTGTCGACGGGCTCGTCGAGTTCCACCGCGGCCACGGCGGTGAAATCCGGCCGGTACACCACGAAATTCGCCATCAGCCACCGCGACAACGCCACGTGCGCAAGGATCACGTGTCCAGGGAACGCGCGAACCAGTCGAGCATAGAGGAGTTGCTCGGGGCGGCTCAGCAACGGCTTGGTGGTGGGCATGCAATCGTCTCTCGGGGTTGGTGGATCGTAAGCGCTGGAGTATGCGGATCCAATGCCCCGCGAATCCGCGAGGCGCGTCGCGAAAATGGCCTGCTCGTGCCCTTTTCAGACCAGCGCGCGTCTATACAGCGTGACCAACTCGTTCCACGCGCGCTCCGCCTGGGGTTCGTCATAGATCGGTTTTCCCGCTTGCAGCGGCATGTCCGGGACGCACCAGCCATGCAGCGTACCCGGGTAGACTTCGATTTTCGCCGAACCCCTGGCGGCGCGAAACGCCTCATCCAGTTTGGTCTTCGCATCCGGCTGCTTCTGGTCGTCGCTGGCGGCAATCCCGAAGTAGTATTGAGCCTTGATCTTCGGAACGAGCAGGTGCGGACTGTCGGCCTTGTCCGTAACCAGGCCGCCGCCGTGGAAAGAGGCCCCCGCGCCGATCCGGCCAGGCTCGGCCGCGGCCGCCTGCATGGTCATCGGGCCACCCATGCAATAGCCCACAACGCCCATCTTCTTCTTGGTATTGACGCCGGCATGCGCGTCGAGAAACGCGACGTAGGCGGCGGCATCCTGCATGACCGCGTCGCCCGTCAACGGCGCGCGCAGCGCATCCAATTTCGCGCGATCGGTCGGATTCCCGAAGTCGAAGCCCGGCCCGATGCCCGGAGCCTTGGTCGATCGGTAGAAAGGGTTGGGGATCAGGACGGTATAACCGTCCATGGCCAGGCGTTTCGCCATCGCACGCATGGCTGGACGCAAACCAAAGGCGTCCGGAAAGAGAATGACCGCCGGCCAACGGCCGCTTCCCTGCGGATGCACGAGCGCCGCATCGCAGGTACCGCTCGGAGTTTTGACCGAAACATCGGTATCGACGGTTTCTGTAACGGGCGCTGCGGTTACGCCGGTAGCGGCGCTTACTCCGGCGGCCACGGTGAGCGCGGTGAACTCGCGCCGCGAAATAGTGCTTCGGTCCTCAGCCATGTCAGTCCTCCGGGAAAGGTGCGTGCGTGATCGATCGAAGTATAGTCTAGGAGCCTGTCTGAGTATTCTACGTGGCCGCGACCGCGGCAGATTTCCCCACAGGCAAGGCGGAGCCGACGAGGTTGGGTAGATACCCAATAAGGAGGCGACAACGCCGCATGAGGGGAAATCTGCCCGGTCCCGAAGGGTTGGCAAGGAGAGGGCGTCTGCGGCGTTGCACGGCTTGTCCATAGTATCCACTATGGACCGCGCCGCGCGCCTTGCATCCGCTCCCTCTCCTTGCCAACGCGGCTCACGTAGAATACTCAGACAGGCTCCTAGACTATACTTCGATCGATCACGCACGCACCTTT